>JAISIF010000104.1 GCA_031262165.1 Myxococcales bacterium
TATAAAAAGAAGAGCCGTATTCCTTTTGGGTCAATTATAGATGCTTTAATGCTTTTTCCGCCTGGGGAGAATATCGAGGGGCAAGCTATCTACTCGATTGACTCTTGGTTTACTGTGGCATGTACATGTCGACACATTCATAGATCTGGTGTGGCCGCACCACAACCTTTTCCACTGGGAAAACTCATGCCTTCAGAGATACAGTCTAGTAAATCGGGAAGTTTTCATAATCCAGACTCAATATTAAGTACTGGTGACTGGAGTAATCCTTTGGGAGGTATAATCAGTATTCTTACAGGAAGCTCTCATAGTAGCGGGAATCACTCTTTGGACATGGATAGCGTCCTTGAATTTGAGCGATTTAACATTGCTAAAGGAGGCCTTCAAAACCAGCCCGCCCTTTATAAAAGTATTTCGAAAGATCTTTCGACGAATGAACAAGGAGGTAAACAACCGTGGGACATTTTTGATTCAGGAAAATTTAGTGGACATATTTTCGGAAAAACAACTCATGACACTACAGTGCAGCTGGCTACTGTTGAAAAAGCAATTTCGCTGAGCAAGGCTCTCGTTTATTATCATCATCCTGGTTATTGGAAAGAGCCTCCTAATTTTTGGAATCCATATTGGCGTGCTAAGCTTCATCCTTGGGAAAAGACTGAATTTGGTGAAGTTGTACTGATGTCGGGTTCAGGTATTACGAGTGCATCTATGGGTGTTACCATCCCTAAAGCGTTTTCTGAAAATGAATAAACAGAAAAAATGGAAGGCTTGATCATGAAAACAAGTCAGAAAACAAGTTGCTCGAATGAATCAGGCGCAGCCGTTGTCGAGACAGCACTGTTATTGCTTATCCTTGTGCCGTTGTTGTTTTATTCTGCCTTTTCTGGAGAGGCAGGGATGCTTTTATTGGAAATGCAGGAACAACCCATAGCTTCGATTTGGGATTATTCTACTTATCCCTATCAGCTGGAAAAAACACGAGGGGCTGGGGGTTGGTTAAACGAGACAGGTAAACAAGGAGATAGCGACAAGGAGCTTATCTCCACCTTCAATCGATTTCAATATGCAGACGATGATAGTTCATTTACAAACGCGGCTAAGTTTAATGGCGGAAAAATGGATATTGGAATAGATGGTGGTCCCGAGTATTATATGACGAATGCTTTTGTTCAATCTTCCACTTGCGATGAAAAGAGTTGTTTAAATCATCGAGAAAAATGGAGCGATCCCTTGGTGAATGAAGTGGTTTGTGGGGTGGCAGATCAAACTTTGGATGGAGTGGATGGTAGGATGGTCGGAGGATTTGTGGAAGGGAATATCCCCTATATAGATGTTCCGATGGCGTATACGGGAATTGCATTTCTGATGGACAAGTCACCAGGTGCTTTAGTAGTTTGTCAACAGAAGGCGCGGTTAAAAAATTATCTTTTGCCAGAAAAGTTTCTTCCTGAGTTTTCCTCTACAAAGCTTTATGAAAAAGACCGTTATACCGGCAGTGATCGTAATGTCGATGACAGGACTGATTATAATGACATCGTCGTTCGCCATCGTATATATTTGTTGACAGATACTTGGGGGCTAATAGAACCCGTTAAAGAACACCAGGATTCCAGATTGAGTTTTGCTCCAGATATTACTAACTTAAGACAGACATTTAGTATAACTAATTTGTTTCCACCGCGTACTCGTTTTCAAAACATAACAAATGGAGTTCGTAATTCTATTACTTCGGAGCGAGCGACGACTACGGCTGTGAGTTATATGACCTACGCAATTCAAAATAAAATTGCTATACCACTGGCTATTCCTGATGTTGATGCTTCAGGGATACAAGGAAAGATACAGGGCTATGTTAGGACACTGACAGACGCGATAGGCCTGCCAAATTTACTTGGACTTAACATGGTGGCTTATTATCCAAAACATGAATTGACTGAGAATAGAAGATCGCAGCATTTGACGAATAAGTATCAATACGCGCCGACACTAGATGTCTCTGGACTTGGGGGAATAGTTATGGCAATTATAGGAAAGAAACCAAAGTACCACACAACTCCACTTCTTGATGATGCAACCACAGAATACAAAACGATTTATACTGAGCGCAGTAATTATTACATGGGCGCTAAACAGTCGAATGCAGACTGATGAGATAAGGAAAGAGGTAGATGATGAATAAAAAGAGTCTAAAAAAAATTGTTTCTGGTCAAGCCATGACAGAATATGCACTGCTTGTATCCATTTTTGCGGGATGGGCGTTGGTGATATATGAGTTAATGATGAAGCAATTTAATGCCTACCTGCAGTCAGTGTATTTTGTTTTGAATTTGACCCTGCCTTGACTATAATGCTTTTTGCTGTTTCCCAAAATTCGCTGCGTTCCATTATCTCGCTTCTATGGCTACAGCGTGACGAGAGCCTCTTCCGCAAGTTGCTCCTCTTTCCGCTGTGGATTCTTTCCTTGTTCGTGGCGCTCGTCGTGCGCCAGCGGCGTGTTCGCTTATCGCCGCTGGCGCATCGTGTTTCTGCCCGTGTGATCTCTGTAGGCAACATCGCCGTCGGTGGGACAGGCAAGACGCCGGTCACCATAGAGCTCGGCCAGCGTCTCGTTGCCCGTGGGCGTCGCGTGGCCATTCTGTCTCGGGGATATGGGCGCAAAGAGACAGAGCCTCTCGTCGTCAGCGATGGAACGTCGATCCTCGCCACCGCCGAGGAAGGGGGCGATGAGCCGATCGTTATCGCCCAGGCGCTCCCCAGCGTGCCTGTCCTCGTCGGTCAGGATCGCGCGGCGCTCGCAGACATGGCCATCGAGCGCTTTGGCTGCGAGTTTCTCTTGCTCGACGACGGCTTTCAGCACCTGAAGCTCGCGCGCGACGTGGACATCGTCCTCTTCGATGGCTCGAACCCCTTTGGCAACGGGCATCTGATCCCGCGCGGGCCACTGCGAGAGGGCAAATCTGCCCTGAGACACGCCAATCTCACGTGGATTACCAAGCTGGAGAACGCGCGGCCGGGTGAGGTGGAGGCGCTCGCGGCTCAGCTCGAATCGATGACCGGGCGGCCGCCCATCTTCTCGACCACACGCGTTCGTGATGTCACCGAGCTCTCTGGAGAATCACTCGGGACAAAGGCGCTCGCTGGGGCGCGGGTCTTTCTCGCGTGCGGCCTCGCGCGGCCAGAGGCTTTCCACAAGACCGTCCAATCCCTGGGAGCCACCATCGTCGGTGAGGCGCTCTTCGACGATCACCACACCTTCTGCGCCGCCGATCTGGCCTCCATCGAGGCACGTGCCCGCGCGCTCGGCGCCGAGACCATCGCGATCACGGCCAAGGACGCGGCCAAGATCCAGGCGATTGCCCAAGCCGCGCCCGATGCCTTCGAAGAGCCCCTTTCCTGCCGCGTGGTCGTGGTTCACGTTCAACTCGAGATCGTCTCGGGCAGCGCGCTCTTGGATGAGGTCCTGGCCCTATGAATCTCCTGTTCTGGCTGTTCGCCAAGCTGCCACCCGATGTTCTGCGTGCGCTCCTGCGCTTTGCCGCAAGGGTCGTCCATGCCCTTGGGATTCGGCGGAAGATCGCCCGTCGCAACGTGGCGCTCGCGTTCCCAGAGATGGACGAGCGATCGCGCGACGCGCTCGTCCGAGCCAACTATCTGCACTTGGGCGAGTGCGCGGCCGACTTCCTGCGCAGCCCCAAGATGTCGGACGAGGCGCTCTTCTCGATGGTCGAGGCAGATGACTACGAGAAAGTGCGCGGGCTCATCGAGGCCAAGGAAGGCCTCATCGTGCCCACGGCGCACTTCGGCAATTTCGAGCTGTTCGGCGTGTGGGCTGGGCGGCGTGGAGTCCCCATCGCCATCCTGACGCGCGTGCTGAAGGGCAGCGCCAACGCCGCCTGGGTCAAGACGCGCGAGTTGGCTGGCGTGCGCGAGATCCACAAGGGCTGGAACAACCTCTTCGACGCGGTCCGGCGAGGAGATGCTCTGGCGCTGCTCATCGACCAGAACATGCTCCGTCGCCGCGCCGTCTTCGTCCCTTTCTTTGGCATCGAAGCAGCGACGACGCCGTCGCCAGCCAAGGTCGCCATCGAGACGGGCGCGCCGGTCTTTCTGGCCCTGCTCAAGCGCGTCTCGCGCGGCAAATACCGCCTCATCATCGAGGGCCCGTTGCATTTCGAGAGGAAGAGTGACGACCTGCAGGACGATATCCGCGCGTTTACAGCCAGGCTCAACGAGTGCCTCGAACGCCAGATTCGCGAGAGCCCCGAGCAGTGGTTTTGGGTGCATCGACGCTTCAAGACTCGACCGAACGAGGGAGATCCCGACCTATATTGACCACCTCTTTGGCCACTGGAGCGCCTGATTGAGGATTTATCCCTCGATTATCCCGTCGCCCCGATCGTCAATGAAACGCCAGCCTTCGTTGCTTCGCTCTTCACTTCCGTCTGGAAGCTCCCGTCTCATCAGGCACTCCCCATCCTTCGCGTTGCTCGATCCTAATTGAGGGATAAGTCCTGAGTCCAAATGATTTCCTCAATCTGAAAAAAAGCTCCAAAGATTTATGTCATATGAATGAAAACAAACGGCCCGATGCGTCATTATAATGATGCTTGAGTTCCATAGCGATGAATCTATAAAATGAGGATTGTCTTGGAAATTTTTCCAGGCTTTCAATGAGAGGTCTTTGATGCTGAATCTCAAGCGTTCACATGTTTTTTCAGGATTGCTCTCCGCAATTTTCTTCTCGGCGCTTCCCACAGCGGCATGGGCACAGGAAGAGGGCGTCGTCACAGCGGCAGAGCAGGCCGACACCGCGTTGACGGTGGCGCCCCACCAGCTCCAGGCATCGCCAGATCGCCAGGATGCGCAGCTCGAAGAGACGGGGGAGCAGCAGCAGTCAGAGCAGGACGCGGTTCAAGCCAAAGATCGCCAGCGCGCGCAGACGCAAGATATTCGGGAGCTTCGGCAGATACAGCGTGACGCGCGTCGCGAAGAGCGGGCGATTCGCCAGGAGCAGCGCCGCCAGAGACGGCAGCCCACGAGAGCGGCAGAGCCCCATCGTGCGCCCGCCTATCAGGCCGAGCCCACGCCTCGAGCGTCGCGCCCCTATGAGATCGCCCTGGGGCTGGGCTGGAACATCTCGACGAACCCTCGCTTTGGAAATGGTCCGATGATTTCGACCAGCCCCAAAATCCAGTTCGGCCGCGCCTTCAAGATGGGATTGGAGGCCGAATTCCATTGGTATTCGATCGTCGAGCCCATGGATTCGGATGAGTGCATGGCCCACGAATGTGAGGAAGAATATGCCAAGGGCGCCTGGGGACTGTCGTTTGGCCCCAGCTTTGGTTTCTTTCCCGTCGAAAGGTTTTCTCTGAGCGTCGCGCCTCTGATCGTCCTGGATTATGGTGAAAAGCCGGAACAAGTGAGCTCGGGCGTCGGACTCGGGTTTTCGATGGGCTGGGACATTCCGATGTCTGAATCATTCAGCATGGGGATGCAGCTGCGCTGGCAGGGCGCGATCACGGAAAACCATGGCGTGAGCCTCGTCTCGGCAAATCTGATCTTCAAATTCAAAGATTAGAATCTCCAAACGCTTTTGTAAAAAATGAAACAGCCTCGCGACTCGATTCGCGAGGCTGTTGGTTTAATTGGTATTGGATTTTGTCTTCTAATCCCTCATCATCAATCGTTCGGTTCGATAATCCGTCATGGGGATACAATGTCTTTTCTTAGGAGCGCCGTTCATGGCGCCCTGTTCGGTTCAACTATTCAGAAGAGAGGACGCGATAGATCGCGCTCTTACGCAAAAAGAATTCTCGTTCGGATGCGGTTTTGGAACAGGTCAAATGAATCAAGGATTGCTTCATCAATTCATGCCTCGCCATGATGAATGGTTCGTCGAGGCAAATTTTGAACTCCCTTGATCTCATTGATGAGATTCATGCGATCTCCTCTGAAATCTTTTTGTTCGCTGTCGTGAGTCGAAGGTGTCGGTAAAGGTTTTCGTCCCAGCGCTCTTTCTCTACTGCGTCGGCGCGCGCCTGAGGAACTGACCCCGGCCTGGCTTCCCGAGGAATGCCTCGCCATCGACGATGCACTCGCCGCGCGAGAAGACCTGCGAAGGCGCGCCTCTGAGCGTCATGCCCTCGTAGGGGCTGTAGTCCACGCGCATGTGCAGCGCGGAGGCGTCGAGCCGGACCTCTTTGTTCGGGTCCCATAGGACGATGTCCGCGTCAGCGCCGGGCGTGAGCACACCCTTTCTCGGACACAGACCGTGGATGCGCGCGGGCGCCGTCGAGACCAACTCGACGAAGCGGTTCTCGCTGATTCGGCGCTGGAGCACGCCCTGCCACATGAGCGTCAGGCGCGTCTCGATCGACGGCAGACCATTGGGAATCTTGCGAAAGTCCTCGCGGCCCAAGGTCTTCGCGCCATCGAAGTCGAATGGGCAGTGATCGGTCGAGACTGCGTCGATGTCGCCGAGCGCCAAGCCCTGCCAGAGTTTTTGCGCGTGCGCCTGCGGCCTCAACGGTGGGCTGCACACGAACTTGGCGCCCTCGAAGCCAGGCCTGCGCAGCGCTTCCTCCGCGAGGAAGAGGTAGTGCGGGCAGGTCTCGGAATAGACGTCCAGGCCTCTGCGCAGGGCAGCGCGGATCGCCTCCAAGGCCTCGATGCACGTGACGTGGACGATGTAGAGCGGCGCGTCCACCACCTCGGCGAGCGCGATGAGGCGGGCCGTTGCCTCTCCTTCGAGGATCGAGGGGCGGCTCTCGGCGTGGTAGCGAGGGGCGAGCTTTTTCTCGCGCGCGAGCGATGCGGTCAGCTCCGCGATGGCACTTCCGTTCTCAGCATGCGCAAGCACCAGCGTGCCGCGCCGCGCCGACCACGTGAGCAACCGCAAGATCGCGCCGTCCGAGATCATCAGCGTGTCTGGGTAGGCCGTGTAGATCTTGAAGGAGGGGACCCCGGCGTCGAGCACCGCGTCGAGCTCGGCAAAGATCTCGGGCCGTTCGTCCACGACGCTCATGTGGAAGCCGTAGTCGATGGCTGCCTTGCCGCGCGCCAGGCCGTGCCACGTGTCGAGCGCGGCCATCAGCCCCTGGCCCCGCGCGGGGGAGACGAAGTCGATGACGCTCGTCGTCCCGCCGAATGCCGCCGCGCGCGTCCCTGTCTCGAAGTCGTCGCTCGCGCGCAGCGTGCCGCTGATGGGCAGATCGAGGTGCGTGTGGGCGTCGATGCCGCCGGGCATGACGAGCAGCCCTCTCGCATCGACGATCGTGTCGCCGGGCGCGCAGGGGAGGTTGGTGCCGATGCGATCGATCTTCTCGCCCTCGATGCGCAGATCGGCCTTGAGGCTCTCCGAGGCCGTGACGAGGGTGCCGTTGACGATGAGGGTGGCCATGTCAGCTCCTACAGACGAAGGGAGAATCGAGAAGAGTGGGGGAAATGGAGAGAGGGATGGCGAGGAATGAGGGCGCCTGTCTGTTCAGCGGTCGTCGAGATCGCCATTCGCTTTGGTGGCGAAGCGGCGCTTGCGCACGGCGTCCACGTAGAGCGCCACGCTCTCGGGCAGTGCGGGATCGGCGTCCTTTCGCGAGCAGAAGCGCAGGAAGTCGAGGATCTGCTCGACCACCTCGCAGAAGGCCTCCCGCACCGTGGCGCCCAGCGCGCCATAGGTCACCGCACCGCTGATGAGCGCGTCGAGGTTCGCGCACTGAGCAAGCCCGCTTTCGAGAGCCTTCAACCGCCGCGCGTTGGCGCGCCCCAGCAGGAGCACGGGCTTCAGCTGAGTGGCCAGATAGACGTGGCTCAACCCCAAGAAGCCCTTGACCGATGCAGGCAGCTCCTGACGCGCTGCATCTTCGAGAAAGGCCTGAAATCGTGCCGCCTGGCGACGGCTCCCAAGTTTGAAGAGGATCTCTGGAGAGCCCTGCGGCTGGTCGGCGCGAATGCCCAACAGATCGCTGAGCGCGTCTCGGAATACGGCGCAGGCCGCCACCTGAGCAGGCGTGAGCGTGGGCAATGGCGCGTCGGGTGGCGCAGACTCCGGCACAGGGGGAGGAGGAGGCCGGGGCTGATAACTCTCGGGGGCTTCTGGTGGCGATGATGGCAGAGGCGTCAGCGTGGCCAGCGCGCTGGTCGCAATCTCGGGGGCTGGGGGCGGTGGCGGCGCAATCGTTTCCAAAGGCAACGGCGCCTCTGTCAGCGATGTCGCCAGATCGAGCTGCGCGCGCTCGAAGGCTGCCTCGAACGGCGACAGTGGCCTGCGCCTGTTCGAGCCGACGGCCTGGCCCTGGTGCCACAGGGCATGAGGCGCGCGCGGCGGTTCCGAGCTCGCGAGCGCGTTGTCCACGGCGAACTGCCGCAACGCACTGGCCACATCGTCCTCGACGGCACCCGCCTCTTCCACGATGGCCTCTCGCTCCAGCGCAGCTGCGTCGGCCAATCGTCCGAACGGATTGGAAGGGCTTGGCGAATTGGAATCAGGGAATCGAAAGGAGTGGGACATGGCAGGTGGGGCTTCCAACGAGGCGGCGCAAAATGAGGGGGCGCTTTTCGATGACAAGCACTTTTTCTCGGCCTTCAGTCGGTCAGCTGGACAGGGAAGCACTGACCGTGCGGCCATCAGCCTCACGTGCTCACGACCTCACGAGCTCAGGACCTCGCGAGCTCGATCTCGATCCCTCGAAACATCGAGCTTGAGGACTTATCCCTCAATTATCCCGTCGCCCCGCTCGTCCGTGAAACGCCATTCGCGCTTCACTTCCGTCGGGCTTTCCCCGTCCTTCGCGTTGCTCGATCCTCATTGAGGGATAAGGCCTCATTGTTGAGGTCGAATCGGGATGGATCGTGGTTTCGCGCGTGACGCCTCGACGAGAGCGGATCGGGCCTGAACGAAATCGCCACGACTCACTTGCCCGGGGCTGGCTCGGGCGCTCATCGACAAGCGCCTGAAGCCCCTCTTCCCCAGCAGCCCCTCCACATCCTCCGAATCGAGCCCTCACATGCGCTTCGGCATCTACGTCCACTTCCCCTACTGCCTTTCGAAGTGCCGCTACTGCGACTTCTTCTCGATGACCTCGCCCGCGCCGCACGAGGCCTATGCCCAAGCCATCGGCGAGGAGCTGCGGCTGCGGCAAGTGCAGTGGGCCAATCGCCGCGCAGGCTCGCTCTATCTGGGCGGCGGCACGCCTTCGCTCTGGGAGCCCACCTCGATGGAGAAGGCGATGCTGCTCATCGCTCGTTCCGTCACCTTTGATTCCGACTCGGAGTGGACCCTCGAAGCCAACCCCGGAACCATCGATGCCGCGCGCCTGGCGGCCTTCCGCGCGATCGGCTTCGATCGACTCTCGCTCGGCATCCAGAGCTTCGACGATGCGCTGCTCTCTCAGCTCGGGCGCCGCCATTCGGGCGCTCAGGCTCGATCGGCCCTCGCGGCAGCGCGCGCGGCAGGGTTCGATAACCTCAGCCTGGACCTCATCTATGGCCTGCCAGGTCAGACGCTCACGGCCGCGCTCGACGATCTCGGCCAGGCTCTCGACACGGGCATCGAGCACCTCTCGCACTATGAGTTGATGATCGACGACCTCGAAACGAAGACGCCGCTCGCCCGCGATGTCGAGCGCGGCGCCGTGTCGCTCCCAGGCGAGGACGCGGTCTTCGAGATGGGCCAGGCCCTCGTCGAACGCGCCTGCGCCGCAGGACTGACGCGCTACGAGATCTCGAGCTTCGCGAGGCCAGGCCGCGCGTCGAGGCACAATCAGCTCTATTGGACAGGCGGCGAATACCTGGGCCTTGGGTGTGGCGCGGTCGGCTTTGCGCTCCACGATCCCTCGCGCCCAGCCCTGGGCGGCCGACGCTGGGTCAACTTGCGCGATCCAGATCGCTATTTCGGCGCCCTCGAACGCGGTGAGCTCCCCGAGGCATCCAGCGAGGACTTGGACGCCGATGAGCTGTTCGACGAGTGGCTCTCGCTGGGCCTGCGCCAATGTGCTGGCGTGGATCTCGTCGAGGCAATCCAGCGCTTCGAGCTTCCCCGCTCCCGGATCGACGCCATCCACGCGCGCGCCGAGGCGCTCATCGCTCGGGGCTGGGAGGGCTGCCTCGAACGATCGGACGATCGACTGTGGCTGACGCGCAAAGGGCTCGATCTGCATACAGAGCTCGCGGTCCGCCTGATCGGATGAATCCGGCGACCTGGATTCAGCTCGTTGATTCGAATCATTTCATTCGAGCAGCGCTCTCCAGGCGGAAACAAAAATCTCCAGATCGTGCCTCAGGGCGTTTCAACATCCCGAAATCACTCGGTTTTTTCTCCCAAGAGCCGCCGCTGATCCGGGCCAACGATGTCAGACCTGGGTGAGAGGATCGGGATGGGGGCCCTTTGCCCCCCATGGGGGAGCTCTGGCCTCCCGGAAATGTCAGACCCCTCTGCTCTTCTGGAAGATCGGCTCTGGCTTCTGAGCGCCTGGCTGTTCACGGACAAGCGCTGCGAGGGGAGAATTTGATGACACGCCCTATTTCACATCATTCATCTCGACGATTCGTCATGGCGAGGCACGAGTCGACGAATCAATTCATTAGACCTGTTCCAAAACATCGCTGATGCGATGTCTTTTTGTAGAGGCGACATTTATGTCGCACTGTTCGGTTCAAGTATTCAGATTAGAAGACGTGATAAATCGCGCCTCTCGTAATGAAAAACCTTGTGCGGACTCGGTTTTGGAACAGCTCGATTGACGAGCAACCTCGACAAATAAATAATGAGAGGCTTCGCTTCGCTTTCAATGACGGTTCGATGATTTCTCGGAAAGTGCATCGTCATGGTGAGGCGCGAATCGACGAAGCAATTCATCATTCATTGACGAGCAATCTCGACAAATAAAAATGAGAGGCTTCGCTTCGCTTTCAATGACGGTTCGATGATTTCTCGGAAAGTGTATTGTCATGGCGAGGTGCGAACCGACGAAGCAATCCATCCATTATTCATTATCGAGCAATCTCGACAAATAAAAAAGAGAGGCTTCGCTTCGCTTTCAATGATGGTTCGATACCTTCTCGGAAAGTGTATCGTTGTCATGGCGAGGCGCGAATCGACGAAGCAATTCATCAATAATTGACGAGCAACCTCGACAAATAAATAATGAGAGGCTTCGCTTCGCTTTCAATGATGGTTCGATACCTTCTCGGAAAGTGTATCGTTGTCATGGCGAGGCGCGAATCGATGAAGCAATCCATCCATTATTCATTATCGAGCAACCTCGACAAATAAAAATGAGAGGCTTCGCTTCGCTTTCAATGACGGTTCGATACCTTCTCGGAAAGTGTATCGTTGTCATGGCGAGGCGCGAATCGATGAAGCAATTCATCAATAATTGACGAGTAATCTCGACAAATAAAGATGGGAAACCTCGCTTCGCTTTCAATGACGGTTCGATGATTTCTCGGAAAGTGTATTGTCATGGCGAGGTGCGAATCGATGAAGTAATCCATCATTCTTTGACGAGCAATCTCGACAAATAAAGATGGGAAGCCTCGCTTCGATTTCAATGACGGTTCGATGACTTCTCGGAAAATGTATCGTCATGGTGAGGCGCGAATCGATGAAGCAATCCATCATTCATTGACGAGCAAGCTCGACAAATAAAGATGGGAAGCCTCGCTTCGTTTTCAATGACGGTTCGATGATTTCTCGGAAAGTGTATTGTCATGGCGAGGTGCGAATCGATGAAGCAATCAATCATTCATTGACGAACAATCTCGACAAATAAAGATGGGAGGTCTCGCTTCACTTTCAATGATGGTTCGAAACCTTCTCGGAAAATGTATCGTCATGGCGAGGTGCGAATCGACGAAGCAATTCATCAATAATTGACGAGCAATCTCGACAAATAAAGATGGGAGGTCTCGCTTCACTTTCAATGACGGTTCGATGATTTCTCGGAAAGTGCATCGTCATGGTGAGGCGCGAATCGACGAAGCAATTCATCATTCATTGACGAGCAGTCTCGACAAATAAAGATGGGAAACCTCGCTTCGCTTTCAATGATGGTTCGATACCTTCTCGGAAAGTGTATCGTTGTCATGGCGAGGCGCGAATCGACGAAGCAATCAATATAAATAATAAAATTTCCGCGTCCCGCTTCGCGGGAACCAGTCATTTGAAGCTTCGCTGTGAAATTATGCCGCCTTTCAGCGGTGTTTCGTTTCTCTTCGCAATTTACAGCATTTTCAAAAAAGAATGGGATTATTCATTTTATTTGCTAGACGGGCGCAGTGCCCTGCGCCCCTACAAAACCTTCGATGAATAGCGTCAATTGTTTTTTGAAAACACTGTAAATTCAATAGAACCAATGTGGTCAAAAATCAAAGCATGGCTCCGAAAGGTTCGAGAATGTATCGTCGTCATGGTGAGGCGCGAATCGACGAAGAAATCCATCATTCATTGACGAGCAACCTCGACAATCACCCTGGATTGCTTCGCTTTCAATGACGACGTGCTTTCTGAAAGCATCCGATTAGGCATGGGAAGACAGCCCTTCGCCACGTTCAGCGCCTTCGATGGTGATCCGAGCTCTCTTTCTCAGCGCTCGTAGGTCTCACAAAAGAACCGGTGCAATTCTGCGCTGTGGTGTGCCCTGCCAAAATCGAACGTGACACCCGAGGGGTGGATCACGAACGTCTCGACCTCCTCCTGGCCGATGCCTGCGTGCGAGCCAAATTCCCACGAGAAGGCCACGTGCCGGTGCAGCCCGCAGTTGGCGCCGTTGCCATAGACGACCAGGTCCCCGGCGGACGGCAGGGAGAGCATCTTCAGCAGGAACTCGCGCGTCATGGCGCCGCCGTAGCCCAGGTCGAGCGCTTGGCAGTCAGCCGCGTCGCTCAGATCGAAGCGCCGCCGCTGCCAGAACGCCACGCCCGATGTCCCCTCGCGCGCGGCAACCACGCCGATGGCTGGTGTCTGGACGAGGAGCCGGAGCAGGTTCGGGTAGCGGCGTTCGATCTCGCCACACGCGAGCGGTGTCGAGCCCTTGCCCAGATAGAGGTGGGCGAGATCCCCGGCCTCGATGCACTCGATGTCCTCGAGCTTTTCGATCTCTTCGAGCGCCTCTCCACGCCCATCCCCGCTCGTCGAGCTGCGCAGGGCGCGCGCAATGGCGAGAACGCCGCGATGCACCTGCTGTCGCGTGGACTCGGGGAGCACGTTGGAGGCGGCGCGCTCGATGGCCCGCAGGCGCTGAACCTGGCGCACGGCAGACCCGTCGAGGAAGGGGACCCGAGCGCCGCTGCCATCGTCCGGCCCTGGTTCGGCGAGCGCGATGTAGTCGAGCAGGCCCACGCCAGTGATGGCCTCGAACGGCTCGGTGATGACCTGGCCGTGGTCCGAGAGCACGTAGAGATCGTAGCGCCGCTCTGGCAGCGCGTCGGCCGCGGCAAAGATGTGTTCGAGCGACCAGTCGATGCCGCGCAGCGCCTCGAACGCGCTGCCAGCGTCGGGCTGCCGACGGTGCGCGATCTCGTCGTAGTCGCTGAAGCACGAGTAGAGGGCCGGGACGCCGCGCGCCATGTCGAGCACGGTCCCCCAGGTCGCAGCCTCACGCGCGCCCACGCACAGCGCCATCTTGTTCATCAGGAAGGTCGGTTCGTGCTGGACGCGTCCGATTTTGCGCGACCAGCTCACCACCTCGCCGACCGCTGGCAGGGTCTCGCTGAAGAGCCTTCGAACGATGCGGGCCGCAGTGAGCGCGTGGGCCGTGGTCGCGGCGCCCAGCTGCCAGTGGTCGTGCCTCAGCGCTGGATCCACGAAGGAGAGCTCGCCCGGCATGCCCCACGACGAGCGCGTCATGGCGTTCCTGCGCGCGCCGCCCGGGAAGATCGAGAACGCCGCGCTGCCGTGTTCGAGCAGGGCCCCACCGTTCTCCCGCAGCTGCGACTCGACGCGCGCCGCGTCCGTTGCCCGGTCCATGCGCACTTCGCGGCGCGAGCCTCGATCGAACCAGACGAAGCTGGGGATGTCGGCCGCCTGCGCGCCGTAGAGCAGACCCGCCTGAAACGCGGGCGTCGAGGCAGGCGCGCCCGACCAGGCGTTCGAGAGCCGGTAAGCCTTGGTCGAGAGCAGGCGCGCCAGAAAGGGCATCTGACCTTCGTCGATGGCGCGCACGAGGCTCTGACGCGACACGCCGTCGAGGTGAAGGATGCAGAAGCGCCGACCGCTGGCGCTCAACGCCGGACTCGCCGTCGCCGCCGACGCGCGGGCGAGCAGGGGCAGCAGGCCTCGCCGCACGAGCAGGCGCATCGACTGGCTGACCCACGGACCGATCGCTGCCTTGAGTCCCTTCGGAATCGCGCGCGGCAAGACCGCCTCTCAGTCTTTCCCCTCACCCTGACATGGGATGTCGATGTCTTGGAGCGGACGCCGTGCGCGCCACAGCTGGAAGGCGCTCCATAGGCGCAGCGGCGTGCGTCCGAGGTCGAGTGCGCCGCTCAGGATGACCCGCGATCCAGCCAGGATGGTGGCGAGATCCTCGCGCACGTGCCGCTGGAGATCTTCGAGCGCCGTCGAGGGCTGCGCCCCTGGCAGCAGCGGAATGCCTGGCTTGGGCTGGCCATAGACCTGGACGATGCGGTCGAGCTCGTCGTGCTCCACGGCGCTCCGCTCGCGTTCGAGGCGCCGCCGCTCGTTGGCACGCCGTCGGGCCTGGCTCTTCGCGTTCACCGTCGGCGGTGGCGGCATCCGTGGCGACTCGCCATCGCGCCACTTCGAGTTTTTTGAGCCCTGAAGAGAATCGATCGTCTCCTTGGCCATCTGTCTCCTCCTCTGTTTTCGCAAAGGACGTTTCCGTCGAATGAAATGAATTCAAAGCTAAGGAGGACTTGATGGAGGCGCAACGAGACGGCGTGACGACCACTCTTTGCCAGACAGAAATCAGCGCTTCCCCACTCAAAAAACCTCCATGGCCCATCTTGTCCGCCGCCGCTCCAAGAGAGTAAGAGCCGCGCCCCTTTCTCAAGCCCTAGGTGCACCCATGAACAAGATCGATTGGAGTGAGCTGATTCAGGCCGCCGAGAACGTCCGCCAAAACGCCTATGCGCCGTATTCGCGCTTCACCGTGGGCGCGGCGCTCAAGGCCAAGTCCGGCCGCATCTACGTCGGTTGCAACGTCGAGAATGTCTCCTTTGGGCTGACCATCTGCGCCGAGCGCAACGCGCTGTTCCAGGCCGTGGCGGCGGGCGAGCGCGAATTCCTCGCCCTCGTCATTGCCACCGATGGCCCAGAGCCCACCCCTCCATGCGGCGCGTGCCGTCAGGTCCTCGCCGAGCTGTGTGGCCCGGAAATGCCCGTCGCGCTCACCGCGGGCCCCAAGCGTTCGATCCACCTCCTCGGCGAGCTCCTGCCGCTCTCCTTCGACAAGTCGTTCCTCGACAAGGACAAGGGGGCCGCCGCCAAATAGCGGGAACCCTGCCTCCGACCATCCAGCCAAACGAAGAATCGAATCGCTACCGAGGTCCCCTCTCTTCCTGAGCGCGGGACCTCGTTTCATTTTCAGCGCCACGCCAAATCCATGCTCCCCGAAACCTCCCAAACGCCTCCGACCGACCTGCGTGGCCTCTCTCGCGATCAACTCTCGGCGCTCGTGGCCCGGCTCGGCGAAAAGCCATTTCGCGCCCGCCAGCTCTTTGCCTGGCTGCATGGCCGCGGCGCGCGCTCGCTCGATGAGATGACCGACCTGAGCCGCGCCCTGCGCGAGCGACTGGCATCGGAAACCCATCTGACCACCCTCGCGATCGACGAGACGCAGCTCTCGAACGACGGCACGCGTAAATTCCGCTTCCGCACCGAGGACAGCCACTTCGTCGAGGCCGTGTTCCTGCCCGAGGACGACCGCCGCACCCTGTGCGTCTCCACGCAAGTCGGCTGTCCCATGGGCTGCGCCTTCTGCCGGACCGCGCGCTCAGGCCTGACGCGCAACCTCACCACCTCGGAGATCCTCGCGCAGGTCTACGAGGTGAACCGCGCGATCGCGGCGCTCGGCGTGGAGGGCAAGCGGCCGCTCACCAACCTCGTGTTCATGGGCATGGGCGAGCCGTTCCTGAACTTCGACAATCTCCTCGCCGCGCTCGCGCTGCTCCAAGACGACGCGGGGCTCAACTTCTCGCGCCGCCACATCACGGTCTCGACCTCGGGCATCGTCCCGATGATCGAACGCTTTGGCGCGCTCACCGAGAACAAGCTGGCCGTGTCGCTCAACGCCTCCAGCGACGCGCAGCGAGAGGCGCTCATGCCCGTCAACCGGCGCTACCCACTCGCCGAGCTGCTCGCGGCCTGCCGCCGGTTCCCGCTGCGCCAAGGCCGCCGCATCACCTTCGAATACGTGCTGCTCGACGAGATCAACGACTCGATGGACGACGCGCGGCGCGTGGCGCGCCTCCTCAGAGGCATCGAGGCCAAGGTCAACCTCATCCCCTACAACGAGAGCCCTGGGCTGCCGTTTCGCAGCGTGCCCATCGAGCGCGCCGAGCGCTTTCGAGACCTGCTCCTCGGCCAGGGCCTCGTCGCCGTGATCCGCAAGAACCGCGGGCGCGACATCCTTGCGGCGTGCGGCCAGCTCGCGGCCAAGGGATCGGAGGGCCTCTCCTCGACTTCGTCCGTCGTCGAAGACGATTTGGATTGAATGGGATTGGCTTGAATTGAATTGAATTGGATTGGATTGGATTGGATTCAAACGTCGTCGCTCGTTTGAATAGATCGTATTCGAATGATTGATAATCGCTCCTGCGAAACACAATCAATCATTGCATTGAAGCGATGGGGCTTGGGGGTGAGCGGCCTACCCTCGGAATTTCTGGCCACGCATCGGGTTTCGTCGGGTCGAAATCGGCTGGGCGAGGCGTTGACTTCCCACGAGGGGCCTCCTAGAAACCGCCGCTTTTTTCCACCCCCCCCCCCCTATCCGGTCGTTCAGCCCTCGCCCCATTGTCGCGAGGGCCATTTTTCAAGGAGTCGCTCAGGTGTCTTACAAACAGAAGCGCAAAGAAATCCGCGAGCCCGATCAATTCATGAAGGCCTCCGCCGAATACTGGGCACTGGCCTCGGCCAACAAAAAGCTGATCGTCTCGGTGGCAGCTGGCCTCTTGGCGCTCGCCCTCGTCATCATCGTCTTCTCCAACGTCTCGAAGGCGAAGACGCAAGCCTCGGGAGAGGCCCTCTTGGATGCCCTCACCCTGGCCGAACGCCCCATCCAGGGCACGCCGCAGGCGCTGCTCTCGGGCGCCGACCTCCCCGCCTTCGCGACGGCGCAGGACAAATACACGGCGCTGGCCGATGGCCTGACCAAGCTGCGTGTCGAGCACGAGGGCACGCGTGCCGCCAGTGTGGCCGCCTACTATCTGGCTGACGCGCAGATGAAGCTCGGCAAGCACGACGAGGCCGACGCGCTCTATGAGGAATTCCTTCGCGGTGCGCGCGCCGACTCTCCGCTGCGCCTGATGGCCATCGAGGGCCGCGGCTATGTCGCCGAGAAGCGTGGCAACACGGATGGCGCGCTCGCCTTCTTCGAGCAGCTCGGGCGCGACTCCCAGGATGACACCTGGAAGGCCAAGGCTGCCTACCACCGGGGCCGGATGCTCGTCCTGAAGGGCCAGAAGGCCGAAGCCGCCGAGGCCTTCGATCGCGTCGCCAAGGACTTCACCAAGGCCACGGCGATCGTCCTGCTCGCCCAGGATCGCCTCGCTCTCCTCGCCGCCGAAGGCGTGCGGCCTCCGGCTGCCGCCGCTGCCCAGGCCGCGCTGTAAGAGGCTCTCTGCGCTGTTTCACTTCAAGAGCCGGTGCGCTGCGCGAGACGCGGCGCATCGGTTCTGTTTTTTCGATCGATCTGTTGCTGTTGGCGTCGGACGTTCGACGCCTCGTCCAACCGATCGCCCCGTTCGCTCCTGAAAGGCAGCCCTCGATGCAGAAGACCCTCGCGACATTCCTTCGAGCGGCAGGCCTCCCAGTGCTGGGCGTGGCCGCCCTGTGCCTCGCCTCGTGCGTCAGCGTTCAGGAGACGGTGATCGCCCAGATGGGTCAGGAGGGGGAAGCCCAGGCGCGGGTCGTGCCCGAAAAGACCTTCTCCGTGCTCTGGTGGCACAAGGTCGAGGGCACCCTCCAGCGCCCCTTCAGGCCCATCGAGCTGGCCGCTCCAGAGTTCGATCCCGTGGACAGGCGCGTCTTCGTCGCGACGCGCGATGGCTTTCTGACGGCCTTCTCCGAGGCGGGCGCGCGCCTGTGGGAGGTCGATCTGGGTGGGCCGTTCAACGCCGGTCCCCTGCTCGTCAACGACCCTCGGTCGTCTCTCCCGCAAAACAAGGAGACGGCGGAGGCCGCCAGCGACAGCACGCTCTACGTGGCGAGCGGCAGCGGCACGCTCTGGGCCCTGGATCCAGCGACTGGCGAGAAGCGCTGGAGCTACACCACCACCGACGCCTTCATGACGCAGCCCGTCGTGGCCGATGACCTGGTCCTCGCCATGACCGCGGCCGACACGCTCATCGCCCTCGATCGGGCGACCGGCACCTGGCGTTGGCAATACAGGCGCGACCTGCCCTCGGGCCTGACCCTGTTCGGCGCGGCCCGGCCCGCCGTGTCTGGACAGCGCGTGTTCGCCGGATTCGCCGACGGCTTCGCGGTGGCGCTCGATCTCGAGGACGGCGGCGTGCTCTGGGCGCGTGAGCTCTCGCGGGCCAAGGCCTTCCGCGACATCGACGGCGCGCCCGTTCTCGACGCGCAGGGCAACGTCTATTTCACCTCGAACTCGGATGGCCTCTTCTGCCTCGAAGCGGCCACGGGCAACCTGCGCTGGAACCAGCAGCGCCCAGGCCTGACCTCCCTGGCGCTCAACGAGGTCGGCAACAAGATCTACGCGGGCGGTCAGGGCTTCGTCGGCCTGTTCGACACCAAGGACGGCAGGATGCGCTGGGGGCGTGAGCTGCCAGACGCCGCCGTCGTCACGGGACTCACATCGACCAATGGCCAGCTCCTCGCCGTGAACGGCGCCCATCCCATGCTCGTCATCGAGGAGGAGAGCGGTCGCGTCCGCCGCGTGTTCGAGCCGGGCCACGGCGTGACGGCCCCCGTGCGGCCTGGCAGCTCGGGCGAGGTCTTCGTGCTCTCGAACCGCGGCTACATCTACGGCCTGGCCCTGCACCCATGATTCGAGGGTTGGGCTTCGGGATGAGGAGAGCGTGAATTGAGTTCGATGGCCGAGCCGAATCGCCGAACCGTCCGCGTCGTCGCCGCGCTCATCTTCCGAGGCGACGCGGTGCTCGCTCAGCAGCGGCGCGCGGGCACCCGCCACGCGCTGCTCTGGGAGTTCCCTGGCGGCAAGATCGAGCCAGGCGAGAGTGCGCCCGACGCCCTCGTCCGCGAGTGCCGGGAAGAGCTCGCCGTGGAGATCGGCGTGGAGCACCTGTTCGAGCGCGTCTGCCACGCCTACCCGGACTTCGACATCGAGCTGTCGCTCTATCGGGCCAAGATCCTGAGCGGTGAGATCCAGAATCTCCAGGCCGCCGATGTCCGCTTCGTCCCGCTGAACGAGCTCTCGCGCCTGCCGTTCACCGAAGCGGATCGGCCGTTCGTGGCGCGACTCGAAGCGCGCGCCCGCCGCGCCCATGGAGGCGGTGACGCCAAGGGTGAAGAAGGCTCGACTCCAACGGTCGCCTAGGGCGTGTCCTCGACTTCGACTTCGGGCCGTTCCCCCCTCCCGTGAAGGACGAGGAATGACGGGCCAGGCGCGAGGCTTTGAGCTTCCTGAAGGCAGTGACCGAAGAAGCAACGAAGGTTGGCGTTTCACGGACGAGCGCGGCGACGGGAGCATTTGAGGACACGCCCTCCCCCTCGGCCTCATTCACGCCGACGTCGTTGGAAACTCACACCTGCCAGACCGACGCGTCGCTACCCACAGAGATATTGAAGTCGATTTCATCGAGACTCGTCGCACGTCATGCCCCAATTCTTTGCCCTCCTCGGCAATGCGCCGCTCACCAGCGCGAGCCCTCTCCTCCAGAACGCGGCCTTCACGGCCTCTGGAATCGACGCGCGCTACTTCACCATCGCCGAAGCGGATCCAATCCGGGCTTTTGATCTGGCGCGGCGCCTGGGCCTGAGCGGCCTCAACGTGACATCGCCGTTCAAAGAAGAGCTCGCGCGGTTCGTCGAACTTCAGGGCTCCGTGAGGCAGATCGGCGCCATCAACACGGTGAGGTTCGACGGCGCTCGCGCGCTTGGCTTCAACACGGATCCCATCGGTGTGTTGGGGGCCCTGCGCGAATTTGGCGTGACCTCGTTCACCGACGAGCACGCCGTTGTCCTCGGAACCGGCGGCGCGGCGCGCGCCGCGCTCTTCGCGCTCACACGACGGGGGGCACACATCACTCTCCTTGGCCGCGACGTGCGCAAGGCACAGGCGCTCGCCCGTGACTTTGGCGCCTCTGGTTTTGCTGGGTTCGAGGGCGCAGAGGCGCGCAGATCGATCGAGCGCGCGGCGCTGATCGTCGGCGCGCTCAGCACGCGCGAACGGGTGATCGATCCCGAATGGATTGCATCGACTGCCGTCGTCCTCGACGCGAACTACGGGGCGTCATCGCGGCTCCTCCTCGATGCTCGGCAGAGAGGCTGTCGCACGATTGATGGGCACGCGTGGCTGCTCCACCAGGGCGCTGCAGCCTTCGAGCTCTGGACCGGGGCACGGGCGCCGATCGAGGCCATGCGCGCAGGCCTCGCCGCCGTCGATTCCTCCAGGCGCCGTTCGCGGCGCGGCATCGCACTCACTGGATTCTCGGGCGCTGGCAAGAGCGCCCTCTGTCGCGAGCTCGCTCGGCACCTCTCTCTGCCCGCCATCGATCTCGATCTGGAGATCGAGCGCCGAACAGGGAGATCGATCCCAGAGCTCTTTCGCACGTCGGGAGAGGCGGGGTTTCGTGAGCTCGAGCGCGACGTGCTCGCCTCGATCTCTCCCGAGCCCTCGATCCTCGCTCTGGGGGGCGGCGCCCTCCTCGATCCATCGCACTGGCCCATCGTCCACGAAGAGCGCCTCGTCCTCCACCTCGCCATCGATCTGGACACGGCGATTGCGCGCGTCACGCCAGGCAGCAGGCCTCTGTTCGAGCAGGGCGATCTCCATCAGCTCTTCGACGCGCGGCGCGCGGGCTACCTCGCCACATGTGATGTCGTCTTGGACGCGCGCCATTCCATCGAAGACCTCGCCGCCCACATCGTGCGCCTCTGGTCCGCGCTCGCCCGATGAAGTGTCTGAAGAGAGACCTCGATGCCCATTTACCTGCCGCCCTCCAAGAGCCAACTCCAGCGTGCCCTCGTCGCGGCCGCGCTCGCCCATGGGCCGAGCCACCTCGATGGCCACGGGCTCGAACTCGGCGTGCTCGCCGCCGACGTGGAGGCCGCCGTCCGGGCCGCGCGCGCCCTGGGCGCCGAAGTCTTCGCGACACCCGATGGCTTCGACGTTCACCCAGGCGTGCGCTCTCCCATCGACGCGCTCGATTGCGGGGAGTCAGCCCTGCTCCTGCGCCTGATGCTGCCGATTGGCGCTTGCCTCGGTTTTCCAAAGGTTTTGAGCGGCCGCGGATCGCTGCTCGACAGACCGATCGAATCGCTCCTCCAGCCACTCGAAGTGCTGGGCGCCCGCTTCACGTTTCCCGAGGGCGCGACGCTCCCTGTCACCATCGCGCACACCCTCCACGGGGGGGCGCTCACCCTCGACGCCAGCCTCACGTCACAGCTCGCGAGCGGCGTGTCGATGGCGCTGCCGCTGTGCGCCTCTCCCTCGCGCCTCACGATCCAGAACCTCGCGAGCCGCCCCTACCTCGACCTCACGCTCGACGTGGCGCGCGCCTTTGGGATCGAGCTCCACGGATCGTCGGACACCGGCGTGTTCGAGATCCCAGGCGCACAGCGCTACAGAGCGACCGCGCTCACCATCGAGGCCGACTGGTCCGCTGCCGCGTTCTTGCTCGTGCTCGGCGCCATCCACCCCGAGGCGCGCATCGATCTCGCGGGCCTCGATCGCCAGTCGAGGCAGGCCGACCGCGCCATCCTCGACATCCTCCGAAGCGTCGGCGCGCAGCTGGAGTGGCGCGGTGAGCTGCTCCGATGCCGTCGCGGTGCGCTGCGAGCGCTCGACTTCTCGCTCGGGGACACGCCCGATCTCCTGCCCCCGCTCGCCGTGCTCGCGCTCTTCTGTCCTGGCACCTCGCGACTGCGCGGCATTGCCCGAACGCGCTTCAAGGAGAGCGATCGCCCGGTAGCCCTGCGCGAGGTCTTCTCGGCGCTGGGCGCGCGCCTGTGGGTGGAGGGCGCGGACCTCTTCATCGATGGCGCTCTCCCGCTCCACGGCGGCGCGGTCTCGGCTCACGGGGATCACCGCATCGCCATGTCGTTGGGCATCGCCAACCTCGCCGCCCGCGTCCCGATCGAGATCCAGGGCGGCCGCGAGGCCGTGAAGAAGTCGTTTCCAAATTTCTTCGAGGTGATCGCCGCGCTCGCCTGAGCCGCTGTCCGGTGTAAAGGCGCGCCTCCTCCCATCCACCACAACGGACACACCCATGACCGATCCAACGACCACCGACACCATCGATCCCAGCCTCGACCTGCGCGCCGAAATCCTGCGGCTCAAGCGCGAGCGGAACGCCATCCTGCTCTGCCACTACTACCAGGACGAGGAGCTCCAGGACCTCGCCGACGAGTTGGGCGACAGCCTGGCCCTCGCGCGCCGAGCGGCTCAGACGGATGCGGACGTCATCGTGTTCTGCGGCGTCCACTTCATGGCCGAGACCGCCAAGATCCTGAACCCGGACAAGCTCGTGCTGCTGCCCGATCCCAAGGCTGGCTGCTCGCTATCCGACCGCTGCCCCGAGAGCGACTTCAGGGGTTTTCTGGCGCGCTACGACGACCCCTTCGTCATCAGCTACGTGAATTCGTCGGCTGCCGTGAAGGCGATGAGCGACGTCATCTGCACGAGTGGCAACGTGCTCCGAATCGTCGAGCGCGCGCCGAGCGATCGGACGATCGTGTTCGCGCCCGACCAGCACCTGGGCCGCTTCGCCGCCCAGAAGACGGGCCGTGAGCTGGTGCTGTGGCCAGGCAGCTGCGAGGTGCATGAGATCTTCAGCGAGAAGGCGCTCGTCCAGCTCAAGTGCCGCCACCCAGAGGCGCTCGTCGTGGCCCACCCCGAGTGCCAGGAACGCGTCCTCAGACACGCGGACTTCATCGGCTCCACGCAGGCCATGCTCGCCAAGATCGCGGCAGCTCCGCACGAGGCGTTCATCGTGGTCACCGAGCCGGGCGTGCTGCACGAGATGAGGAAGCGCGCGCCGGGCAAGCGGTTCTTCACTGTCCCGAACGAGGCAGGCTGCGCCTGCAACACCTGCCCGCACATGCGCCTCAATACGTTGGAGAAGCTCTACCTCTGCCTGCGCGATCGGGTGCCCGCCATCGAGATGCCGCCCGCGCTCCGCGAGCGCGCCGCGAAGCCATTGCAACGCATGTTGGAGTGGAGCTAAAAGGCGCGCCGTTTTTCCTGCGGGCCTCTTCGAAGAGGCCCGCTTTTCGTTCAACCACTACCCACGAGAAAAGACAGCTCACACATGAATACACGTTTCGCCATTTTCGCAGATGGGTCGAATCTCTACGGCTCTCTCAGCCGGACCCTCGGTATCGAAGTCACAGACTACGAGCGCCTATTCCGTCGCATCTTCTCCGACTGCGCCAACACCTGGAAGACGGGCAGCATCCTTGGTCTGGAGCCGACCTGCCAGCTGACACGGGTCTATTGGTATGTCATCGGCGCCATCGACGAGTGGGACATCAAGAACGCCCGCACCGAGTCGAGCCTCCACTCCCTGTTCGAGAGCCGCGACGCCAGTGACCTGCGCAGCGGCTACCTGGCGCGCGCCTCCGCGGGTAACCCCGATCTGACGACCGCCCAGGCGCAGCAGAAGGCCTTTGGCCTCTGCATGTCCGACTTCGAGGGCTGGTACGCGCGGCAGAACGAGCGCCTGCGCCGGATGCGCAGCTTCTACTGCGCGGTCCGCAACCGGACGGATTTCCTCGACATCATCGAGTGTGGCCGCTGGAAGATCGACTTCCTCAGCCGCCGGGTCATCGAGAAGGGGCTCGATACGCAGCTCGCCGTGGACATGCTCGACCTCATCGACACCTATGACGTCGCCATCGTCGTCTCGGGCGACGCGGACAGCGTGCCATCGATCCGTTACGCCAAGCGGCAGGGCAAGCAGGTCATCGCCGTCGAGTTCCGCGACGATCGCCAAAGCAACATCTACTCGTCGCAGCTCAAGACGACGGCGGACATCGTGGTGCAGCTACGCCACTCCGACCTGATTCACGAGAGCTTCGTGCGCAAGCGCGAGCTGTCGTCGGGCTCGTCATCGTTCGATTGAGCCGCGTCACCAAACGCAGACGACTGCCTCTGAAGGACTGACAGGGATACCGGGCACCGCTTCGGTATCCCTGTTTTTTTATGAATGCCCTGACCACGAAGGCTTCATTGGCTTTTGCTGCTCATTAAACCTGTTTCAAAACAAGTCTGTGAGGAGGTCCCAAGAAACGGGACAGTCAGACAAGTGATGAATCGACTGGCAGGGAGCCAGAATGGGCGCTCATCTCAGAAGGAAAAAACAATCCAGAACCAACGAGCCATCACTTACTTCTGATAAAATTTAGGAATTATTATTCCTTCATTAGGGCCTTTGCACCGCGCAGGACGTGGAATGTCAGACGAGGCGCGAGGCGGGGGCTTCCAGAGGGAAGTGAAGAGCGAAGCAACGAAGAGAGGCGTTTCACGGACAAGTGGGACGACGGAATAATGAAGGGATAAGTCCTAAGTTTATTCCATCAGGAAAACCCCCGGCTTTGCCGGGGGATCGAAGAGGTTTGACCTTTAAGTAAGTCGTCCATGAAAGTCCCATTTTGTGAGCCGCTCAGCACACAAAATGTGAGGCAATCATGGACGAAAGAGAAGAGTTGAATCACTCGAAATGGGA
>JAISIF010000129.1 GCA_031262165.1 Myxococcales bacterium
TTGATTGGAAGTAAATGCGCAATGCGATTCCACTCTCGTTCGCTCAATTCGTGTCGGTGCATTTGCTCCTTCTTTCAGCCCTCTTAGGCTTCTTCAAGGGTTTTCAAACAGGGCCTAGACCTCGAAAACAAAACGTCTCCAGAACAACGACCTTCGATAGTGTTGTCTTTCATAAGAGCACCCTTGAGGAGAAAGGCTTCGGTGATAGCGAGTTTGGTCGAGACGAATGGCTTTTCTCTAGCCAGTTATGAGCGAGATGAGCTGTCGTCGACAGGTCAAAGCGCTATTTCGAAGCCGAGGGCGTTTCACATATCGATGGAATGAACGCAACGCAAAATTGAGGCTATAGGACTTATGTCTACATGATCTTACCGATGATTGATGGACCTTCAGAATTTTTCTCCAGACAATGATCGCACAGAAAAAATATAAAAGTCCCAAATAGGTTTTTTTCTTTTTCTCAAACCGGACCAACAGTTTTCTGAATCGATTGATCCACGAATGAATCTCCTCGACGCTCCATCTACGCGCCTGAGGCTTATCCCTCGATGAGGACCGAGCAACGCGAAGGATGGGGCAAGCCAGAAGAGGTGGGAGTTTCCAGATGGAAGTGAAGAGCGAAGCAACGAAGGCTAGCCTTTCACGGACGAGCGGGGCGACGGGATAATCGAGGGATAAGTCCTAAGGGCTTAAGGAAGGAAACGTCGCTGTGCGTCTAGATGGACGGCAGGCATCTGGTTTCGACGCACTTGTCTGGCAAGTTTGCAGGCGAGCAGACGATAGGTGGTGGATTTCCCCTCTCACGCACTCTCCTCTTTCCACGACCGACATCTACTGCCACCAAGATTCTTCCGACAAAACACGACTCTCGATTTCCCCGCACCTGCCTTTGTTTGTCTCGAAGAATGCGCCCGGCTGACGACGTCTCTATCAAGCTTTTTTAGAACTCGACCGCCCTGGAATACCTTTGGGCCGTGTTGACAACGCTTTTGTCTTGTCGCTAAAAGCCCGCCCCGTTTTTTTGTCCCCAGGTTGTCCTTTCCCTCCCCAAAAGCTTTCTCGTCAGGAGTTTCCCAATGCACACGACCGCTCGCCTGCTGGGCCTCTTCGCTCTCCTCTCCCTGGCCGCCTGTGCCTCTCACTCTGCCTATGGTCCCGCGGGCGATGATCGCCTCGATGAGGATTCATCTGGACGCAAGGCGCCTCAGGCGCTCGATGCCAACGCGATGATGAGCCTGAACTGTAAGGAACAGGAAAAGGCCGTGCAGGCCGCGAACACTGAGACCGATGAGCGCAAGAAGCTCATCACGCTGGGCAAGGCCTATGAGGCGGCCAAGGCCACCTTCACACAGCTCGACGAAGCATCCTCCAGCCAGACCGACCTGCTCTACGGCAAAGAAGGCGATCAGATTAAGGCGAACCTCGAAGGCTGCCGGGAGGCCTCGGCGTCGGCCTACAGCGCGTTCGACGGTTTCGTCCGCGAGCTCGTCGACATGCCTGTCGTCCAGGAGATGCAGGACAGGAAGATGATCAACGTCGCCCGCGTCGAATTCGCGACGCTGCGCACGGCCATCGACAAGCTGGGTGCGACAGACAGAGAAGTGCTGCTCAACAAGCTCGCCGCGGTCGAGCCCTCCCTCGGTCAAGCGATCTGAACCTCGCGCGGCAGTAGCCAGATTTTCCCAGAGCGCCGATCCCGATGGGTTTCGGCGCTCTTTTTCTTTGCCTCGCCCAGCGCCTCTCCGCCTGCCAGCGCCTCGCCTTGCCACTGAATAAAAAAAGGACTCTGCCGTTTGAGGCGCGACTTTGCCTCCCATCCTCAAAACAGGCTGTCGCCAGAGCCCTGGCCCTTCTCGAAAGATCTCTCAACGATGAACGCCTCTTCCGCCGCCTGCCGCCTCGCTGGACTCCTGGCCATCTTCACCCTCACAGGCCTCGCTGCGGCGCCGGGCCTTGCCCACGCCGATGGAACCGCGTGCAGCATCCAGCAGGTCGAGGGCACCTGCGGCGCTGGCGAGGGGATACTGGAGGAGCAGGCGCCGACTCTCTCCGACGCCCAGGTCTCCTTCACCACCACGCGCTCGACATCCGCTGCAGCGGCAGCGCCAGCGACAAAGCCTGTCACCCTCCAGCTCTTCTACGCCTACGACTGCCCGCACTGCCACGAGGCCATGGCGTGGCTCCCCGAACTTCAAAAGACCTACCCCAACCTCAAAGTCGAGATGTTCGAGGTCAAGCGCGAGGAGAAGAACCGTGGCCTGTTCGAGGCGCGCGCCAAGGAGATGGGCACCGTCGTCCGCGGCTATCCAACGTTCTTCATCGGAGAGGAGACAATCGTCGGCTTCAATCAGAGCACGACCGGCGAAGAGCTCACTCGCCTGGTGAAGTCTCTGTCCGAGCCCTCGCCCGTGCCAGCAAAGCTAGCGCCTCGAGCGCGCCAGCCCGTCACGATGAAGATGTTTTACGATGCGAGTGGCTGCGTCCATTGCACAGGTGCCCTGCAGTGGCTGCCCGAGCTCGAAGCCGCTTATCCCAACCTCAGCATCGAGAAGATCGCGGTGAACGATGCCCCGGCCAACCGCGCCCTCTTTGTCGAGACGGCCAAGAAGTTTGGCACCGAGCCGCAGGGCCTGCCCGCCTTCTTCGTCGGCGACGACGTGTTCTACGGCTTCTACAAGGACAAGACGTGCGCGAGCCTCATCGACAAGGTGCGCGAGCTGTCGGGCATCAGCGAAGACAAAGACTGCGCCGATGCGCGCGAAATCTCTGTGCCCTTCCTCGGCTCCATCCGCACCGACCGCGTCTCACTCGGCCAGCTCACCCTGGTGCTGGGGCTTCTCGACAGTCTGAACCCGTGCGCCATCTGGGTGCTCACCTTCCTGTTGAGCCTGCTCGCCCACACCCGCAACCGTCGCAAAATCCTCATGGTGGGCGGCACCTTCATCGTCATGTCGGGCCTGGTCTATTTTGCATTCATGGCGGCGTGGCTGAGCCTGTTCCACGTGATTGGGATGCACACGGCTATCACCTTCGTTTTGGCTGGCGTGGCCATCGTCATGGGCCTCATCAACCTGAAGGAGCTCTTCTTCTTCAAGAAGGGCGTCTCACTGATGATCCCCGACAGCGCCAAGCCCAAGATCGCCTCGCGCGCCCGCAAGATTCTCCAGGAGCAGAACATGGTGCTGGCCTTCGTCGGCACGGCACTGCTCGCGGGGTTTGCCAACATCGTGGAGCTCGGCTGCACCGTTGGCCTGCCTGCCATCTTCACCAAGGTCCTCACCTCGCGTGGCATCGGCACTGGGACGCAGCTGGCCTACATGGCGCTCTACAACGTCTATTACGTGATTCCGCTGGCCATCATTGTCGGCATCTTCGTCTGGACCATGGGCCACTTCCGGGTGACGGAGCGCACCGGCAAGGTCCTCAAGCTCATCAGCGGCGTGGTCATGCTGGCGCTCGGCCTCATCATGCTCGTGAAGCCAGAACTGCTCGTTCTGAGCTGACGCGAAACACGCCAAATCCACCTCCTCATCAAAGGGGAGGTGTTCCTCTAAACCCTCGCTCGTGGAGCCACGCCCTCTGGCCCTTTCAAAGGCAGATGGGGAACGCCGCGCCCGTAGGTGAGGTTCGAAACACAGGTCATCACAGCCATGCGCACGCTCTCAGGAATCCAGCCCTCGGGCGCCCTACACCTGGGCAACTACTTCGGCGCTTTGCGCCAATTCGTCGAGCTCCAGAAGGAAGAGGGCGAGGCGCTCTACTTCATCGCCAACCTCCACGCGCTGACCACGACGCGCGACGGCGAGGCGCTCTCTCGCAACACTGCTGCCATCGCGCTCGACTTCCTCGCGCTCGGGCTCGATCCACAGAAGTCCATCCTGTTCCGTCAGTCGGATGTGCCGTTCCACGCCGAGCTGCATTGGCTTCTCGGAACAGTGACGCCCCTGGCGCTGCTCGAGCGTGGCCACAGCTACAAGGACAAGCTCGCGCGCGGGTTTGGCGCGGACGTGGGGCTGTTCACCTACCCGGTGCTGATGGCCGCGGACATCCTGCTCTACCGCACCGATCGCGTGCCAGTGGGCAAGGACCAGAAGCAGCATCTCGAGATTGCGCGCGATATCGCGACCAAGTTCAACCTGACCTACGTGCCTGGCTACGATCCGCAGGACCCCGAGGGCCGCGAGAACAAAAAGCATACGAAGGGCATCCTCAAGCTGCCAGAGCCGTTCATCCTCGACTCGACGGCCGTGGTGCCTGGGACCGACGGCCAGAAGATGTCGAAGAGTTATGGCAACGCCATCGACCTGTTCGGGACCGACAAGGAGCTCAAGAAGCAGATCATGGGCATCGTCACAGACTCGACACCCGTCGAGGCGCCCAAGGATCCCGACGCGAGCAACCTGTTTTTGCTGCTCAAGCTCTTCCTCTCGCCCTCGGAAATCGACGTGCTCGCGCAGAGCTTTCGCCAGGGCGGGACAGGCTATGGCGCCTACAAAAAGCAGCTGCTCGATGCGTTTCACGCGGCGTTCGATCCTGCCCGCGCCCGGCGTCTCGAACTCCAGAAGGACATGGGGGAGATCGAGGCCATTCTCCAGGACGGTGCCCAGCGCGCCGAGGCCATTGCGCGGCCTGTCATCGAAGAGGTGCGCCGTGCCGTGGGCGTGACCGGGAGGTAGGCGCGGAGATCGAACGATCATCGACGGGCGTTTTTCGCAGAGCCCCCTCCATGGCGTGGCCTGGCGATGGATGATCGACCCGAACGCAACGTTGGGCAGGCACAGGCGCCTGCCCCTTGAAAAGCAATCGCTCCCTGTTCCCTGCCCCAAGGTCTCCTCTTCCATGCGCATCGCCGACCGACTCGCCGACCCAGCGCCGTGTTTCTCCTTCGAGTTCTTTCCCCCGAAGACCGAGCTCGGGCGCGCCCACCTGGACGCGGCGCTGCGCGATTTGGAGAGCCTCTCGCCCGGCTTCATCTCGATCACCTGTGGGGCCAGCGGCAGCGCGCGCGCGCCCTCCATCGACCTGGCCATCGAGCTCCAGACAGCGCGCCAGGTCGAGGTCATGGCGCACCTGACCTGCCAGGGACAGTCGCGCGCACGACTCTTCGAAGAACTGACGCGGCTGCGTTCGAGCGGCATCGAAAACGTCTTTGCCCTGCGCGGCGACCCCACTGATGGCGCCTGCGCCGATGAGTCGAGCCCGCGTTCGGCCAGGGACTTCACGCGCTTCATCCGCGAGCGCGGCTTCGACTTCTGCCTGGGCGGCGCGGCCTACCCCGAGGTCCACCCGAGGGCCCTCTCGAGACGAGCCGACCTCGACGATCTGAAGCGCAAGGTGGACGCGGGCGTCAGTTTCCTCATCACGCAGCTCTTCTTCGACAACGCGCACTACTTCGACTTCGTGGAACGCACCCAAAAGGCCGGGATCACCGTCCCCATCGTCCCGGGCATCTTCCCGATCACGAGCTTCGATCAGATCGAGCGCTTCACGCGCCTGTGCGGCGCCACGCTGCCCGGGCGCTTGCGCCTCGAGCTCGAACGCCACCAGGCGGATTCCGAGGCCGTGCTCCAGCTCGGCGTTGCCCACGCCACGCTCCAGTGCCTCGACCTGATGAACCAGGGCGTGCGCCACCTGCACTTCTTCACGCTCAACAAGTCGCCCGCGACCCGCCTTCTCGTGATGGCGCTCAACGCCTTTCGAGCCGAGCGCCCGCCCTCGACATAGGACTTAGGACTTCTCCCTCAATTATCCCGTCGCCAAAGCTCGTCCGTGAAACGCCAGCCCTCGTTGCTTCGCGCTTCACTTCCGTCTGGAAGCTCGCGCCTCGTCTGGCATTCCCCGTCCTTCGCGGTGCACAGGTCCTCATCGAGAGATAAGTCCATAAAACCACCGCCCCGGCCTTCCAGAGCCACCTCAAAGGAGCCCCGCTTGGACTCACTTGCCCTCGCCCTTCGACGCGGACTCATCGCTGGCCTTCTCGCCCTCACCTTTCCCTTGGCGCTCGACGCTGCCGAGCTCACGGGCAAGCGCGTCAAGCCCCAGCGCGGTGCGCCCACGATGGCCCGCGACACGCTGCCGACTCAGCCCAGCGATCCATTCTCCCAAGAGCTCGCGCGCCTGACACAGGAGGCGATCGCGGTCGAGGACCAGCCCGAGGCCAGCCTCCCGCTCCTGCGCGCCTTCGAGCTGCGCGAGCGCCTGCCCAGCCTCGCGCCGCTCGCTCAACTCTATCAGCGCTTCTCCACCGCGAGCCGCGTCGATCCGCGCGTCCGAGAGCTGGCCGCCTGGCACCTGGCCCAGATCGAGCGCCAACGCGGCCGCCTCAGCCGAAGCGACGAGGCGCTCCAGCGGCTCGGCTTCGTCACGGACTTCCTCGTCATCGGCCCGTTCGACAACGAGGGCAAAGGCGGCTGCGACAAGAGCCTGGCGCCCGAGACCGAGATCGATCTGGGCGCCGAATACCTGGGCAAGGTCAGGCCCGTGCGCTGGCGCCGCCTGCCTGCTGGCAAGCCCGCGCTCGGCCAGATCGCCCTGAACCGCCTGTTCACGCCGGACCAGGAGATCGTCAGCTACGCCTTTACCGAGGTCGACGCCGAGAGCGACCAGTCCGTGCTCCTGTCGTTGAGCACCTCGGGCGCGAGCGCGCTCTTCATCGATGGCCAGCGCGTGTTCGAGGACGCGGGCTACCACCCGCAGGGCGTAGAGCAGGCGCGCCTGCAGGTGGCGCTGCCCAAGGGCCGACACCAGTTCCTGCTCAAGCTCTGTCAGGCCACGAGCGGCCAGCACGGCTTCTCGATGCGCCTGCGGCAACCCAATGGCCGCCCCCTCCAAAACGTGCGCGTCACGCTGCCCGAGGACGGCGCGCGCCTCTCGCTGCCGTCCTCTGCCCCCGCACCGAAGAAGGGAAGGGCCGCCGCGCAGCCAACGGTCAAAGTCGAGCGACTCGACACGCTCGCCGATACGCTGCGTCTGAAGGCCGAGAGGTCGCCCCGCGATCCCAAGACGCTGGCCAACCACGCCGAGCTCGCCAAGGCGTTTCACCCAGACGACGAGACGGCCCGGACAGCCGTCGTCCAGAGCGCCCGCGCCGCCGCGCTCGCGCCGAGCGATCCGGAGATCCTCTGGCTCGCCGCGCGCCTGGCCGACGACTGGAACGAGGAGCGCGGCCTGCTCGATGAGCTCCTGAAGCTCGATCCTGGTCATGCCCGCGCCACGGAACGGCTCGCCGCGCGCCTGGCCAAGCACGGCCAGCCACGCCGGGCGCTCGATCTCATCGACGCCGCGCTCGCCCAGAATGGGGGTGACTTTGCCTTGAGCCTCCAGAAGGCCATGCTGCTCTCCTCGGCCTTCGACCTGAGCGCCGACGCCGATCGCCGCGTCGAGACCACGTTCGAGCAATGGCGCGATCGGCCCGAGGTCATCCTCCATCTGGCGTTGCTCCGGCAGTCCCAGTCCAATCCACGAGAGGCGCTCGCGCTCCTGCGGACTTACCTGTCGCTGAAACACGCGGATCTGGGCGCGCGGCGCCAGCTTGCCGCCATCCTGGGAGACCTCGGCGACCTGGACGCCGCCCTCGACGAGCGCCACAAGATCCTCGCGCTCGATCCCTGGAACAGCGCGGACTGGCTCAGACTCGGCGAGCTCGCGGCTGCCAATGGCCGCTCGGAGGAGGCGCTCGGCGCCTTGGAACGCGCGCGAGCGATCGGTCCAGACGACCCCCAGATCCACGAGCGCGCTGGCCACGCGTTGGCCTCGATGGGGCGCACGAAGGAGGCGATCGCGGCCCTCGAAAGCGCCCTCGCGCTCAGGCCGCAGAACGCGCGGCTCAAGGAGGCGCTGAACGCCCTGAAGGGCGGCCAGAAGAGCTTTGGTGAGGCGTTGGCGCAGGACGTCACCAAGCTCATCGCCCAGTTTCCACCGCGCCCGGGCCAGGACGGCGCGGTGCTCGCGCAGCTCACCGCGATTCAGGTCCACCCGAGCGGCCTGGCCTCGCGCTTCCACCAAGTCGTGGCCCGCGCCCAGACGCCGCGCGGCGTCGAGGCGCTGCGCCAGCACTGGGTGACCTACGCGGACGATCGCCAGGAGATCAAAATCCTCACGGCGCGCATCCACCGGCCCGATGGCTCCGTGCTCGAGTCGTTCAACCAGCAGGAGCGCTCGCTGTCCGACCCCTCGACACGCCTCTACTACGACGCCCGCGCCCGCCTCATCCGCTTCCCTGCGCTCGCGCCCGGCGACGTGCTGGAGCTCGCCTACCGGCTCGACGACACGGCCAGCGACAACATGCTCTCCGACTACTTCGGCGACGTGCGGCCCATCCAGGGCGAGCTCGTCAAGGAGCGCTTCGACGTCGTCATCCAAATGCCGCAAGGCCGAAAGCTCCACGCCAACACGCCCTCGACGCCGATCGAGAGAACAGAAGAGTCTCTACCCGATGGCGGTCGGCTCTATCGCTTCACGGCGCGCGAGGTCCCGCGCTTCGTGCCCGAGCCAGGCATGCCCGGTGCGCAGGAGCTCATCAGCCTGCTGCACGTCTCGACCTACGAGACGTGGGACGAGATCGCCCGCTACTACGAGGGCCTGGTGCACGATCAGCTCACGATCACCCCGACCATCCGCGAGGCGTTCGCCGACATCGTGAAGCCCCTCGCCAACCCCAAGGACGAGCTGGCCGTGATCCGCGCGGTCTATGACTTCGTCGTGAGCCGCACCCGCTACGTGGGCCTCGAATTCGGCATCCACGGCTTCAAGCCCTACCCCGTGGACAAGGTGCTCTCGCGCCGCTTCGGCGACTGCAAAGACAAAGCGTCGCTCATGCACGCGCTGCTTCAGGTGGGCGGCATCGACTCGAAGCTCGTGCTGCTGCGCATGAAGCGGCGCGGCGCGCTCGCGCCCTATCCTGCGTCCTTGGCCGTCTTCGACCACGCCATCCTCTACCTCCCGAAGCACGACCTCTTCCTCGATGGGACGGCCGAGCACCACGGGACCACGGAGCTGCCGGTCCAGGACGCGGGCGCTGCCGTGCTCGTCATCGATCCGAGCAAGCCCAGCGCACTCGCGCGCATCCCCGAGCTCGGCGCCGAGCGCAACGCCTCGACCGCGCTCCATGAGATCACGCTCTCGGCCACGGGCGAGGCGCGAATCCAGGGCAGCGTCACGCAGACCGGCCAACTCGCGCCCTCGTTCCGGCGCGCCTATCTGGCAGAGGCCAAGCGCGCGCAGGACTTCGAGCGCACCTGGTCCAGGCTCTTCCCCGGCGCCTCTGTCCGCGCGCTCGACGTGGGCGATCTCACCGCGATCGAGGCGCCCGTCCGCTACACGTTCGAGCTCACGGCGCCCGGGTTCGCCAAGCGCGATGGCGATGCGCTGATCGTGCTGCCGCTCGGCCAACGCAAGAGCTACGTCGAGACTCTGGCGCCGCTGAGCGAGCGCTCGCTGCCGCTCGAGCTGTGGCTGGCGAGCACGCGGGCGACGACCTACCGCGTCGCGCTGCCCGAGGGCTTCGTCGTGGATGGCCTGCCCTCACCCGTGGAGCTCGACACGCCGCTCGTCCACTTCGCGCGGCGCTGCGAACAGGTGGATGGCCGTGTGGAACTCGCCATCACCTTCACCCTCAAGACCGCCCGCGTCGAGCCAGCCGACTACGCCGCGTTCCGAGAGAGCCTGGCGCGCATCGACGCCCTGCTGAGCGAGGGCATTCGGCTGAAACCGTCAGGCAATTGAATTCTCACCGCCCTCTGCCCCTGCGGACCACCTCCCACCCAGCGAGGGGGATGTCGGCAAAGAGGACAGGAGGAGAGCGCCCCGAATTTGTCCGCCCTGTCGATGGACGGCCCATGCCGGAAGAAAAATGGAGCGCAGCGCCAACGCCGTCTCCTCTCGTGACTTCCGACGACCAACAGATCCAGATCACTCACTTCGTATCGAGGGCTCCGCCATGATTCCCAGCCTCTCCGTTCAGCGCGTCCAACGCTTCGGCCATTACTGGCTGCTGTGCCAACTGGGCTACTGCGACATGGGCGAGATGTGGCTGGCCAGCCCGGACGACGGGCTCGACGCCAACGAGCTGTGCGTCATCAAAAAGCCGCAGCCCGACACGTTCCACGAACCCGACTCGATCGCGCGCTTCCTCGACGAGATCCGCGTGACGGATCTCCTGGATCACCCGAACATCTCAAAGGTGCTCGATGCCGGAGAGATCGACGGCGAGCCCTTCCTCGCGCTCGACTTCGTCGAGGGAAAGAGCCTCTCGGATATCAACGATCGGCTGCGCGAGACAGGGCAGCTCTTCCCGCTGCCCCTCACGATCCACCTCGGCATCCGCGTCTGTGACGCGCTCGCCTATGCCCACCGCCTCGTGGGGCCGGGCAACCGACCGCTCCAGCTCGTCCATCGCAACATCTGCCCGGACAACCTGCTCGTTGCCTACTCGGGCGGCATCTCGCTCATCGACTTCGGCATGGCCTACTCCACGCTGAGGGAAGCGCAGACGCTGCTGGGCAAGCGACCCAGTCAGCAGACGGCCTACCGGAGCCTGGAGCACGCTCGGAACAAGGCGGTGGACGCGCGCTCGGACATCTTCTCGCTGGGCGCCGTGCTGTGGGAGCTGGCCGCTGGCGTCAGCCCCCAGCAGACGAGGGAGGAGATGGAGCTCTGGCTCAAGTCGGGTCGGCCACGCTTCGTCTCGCCGTCGAACCACCGCAAGGGTGTGCCGCAACAGCTCGATTACGTGCTCATGCGCGCGCTGAACAACGACCCGCGCGATCGCCAGCAAAAGGCCACCGAGCTCCAGCGCGAGCTCCAGGCCATCCTCGACCGCCTCGCCCCCGGCTATGAGCAGATCGCCGACAGCGAGATGTCGCAGTTCATGCACGATCTCTTCGGCACCAGCTTCATCGAGGAGCGGAAGCGGACGATGCACGCGCTCAAGTCGGCGCAGGCCGAGGCGAGCGTCGGCGCGGACGACGCCGACGGCGAGCCCTTCGACGATGACGATGTCGATGATGATGTCGATGACGCTCGCGGTGATGGCGAAGGCGAGCTCCCGCCATCGCAGTCGCCGCCCTTGTCGAAGCGCGCTGGGACGGCCGTCGCCGTGATCGCGGGCAACCGAGGCCTCGTCGTCGGTTTCGTGCTCGCGTTCTTCCTGAGCCTCCTCGTCGCCGCGGCGCTCTATCTGATCTGGACGCTTCTGAGCTGAGCTGGGCTGGGCTGGGCCGATCCAAACGGCTCGCCTCGCTCGTTCGCTCGCCCAGACTAGGCCCGCCTGGACACACAGCGCCGCCTCTCCCCCAGGAGGCGCTCTTGTCATTCGTCCGCCTGCTCCACACCTCTTGAGCACCACCTGGTGACCTCACTCAGGAAAGGAGCAGGAGGCAGGACATGGACAAAAAATACGGCGGCAAGAAGGACGAGCAAAACGAGAAGGGCGAGATGAGTGTGCGCGAGGCTGGCAAGCGCGGCGGCGAAGCCCGGAAGGAAGAGCTCGGCCACGAGGGCTACGTCGAGCTCGGCCACATGGGCGGTCAGCGTGTGCGTGAGCTGGTCGAAGAAGGGCGCGAGGCCGAGGCCGAGGAAGAGAAGCGTCACGCCAACGACAAGAACCGCTCACCCAAGAAGTGAGCGCGCGCCTCACGGTCGCAGTCACGACAGACGAGGCGCCACACCTCACACGGGAAAGGAACAGGAGGCAGGACATGGACAAAAAGTACGGCGGCAAGAAGGACGAGAAGATCGAGAAGGGTGAGATGAGCGTGCGCGAGGCTGGCAAACGCGGCGGCGAAGCCCGGAAGGAAGAGCTCGGCCACGAGGGCTACGTCGAGCTCGGCCACATGGGCGGTCAGCGCGTGCGCGAGCTGGTCGAAGAGGGGCGCGAGGCCGAAGAAGAGAAGCGCCACGCCGACGACAAAAGCCGCTCACCCAAGAAGTGAGCGCGCGCGCCGCGGTCACATCAGGCGGCGCTCCACCCCTCCCCCACGCCCCATGACCTCATGGGGACGACGAAACGACGCATCAAAGGAGAAAGGCGCAGGACATGGACCACAAGAGTGACGGCAAGAAGGGTGAGATGCCCGAGAAGGGCGAGATGAGCGTGCGCGAGGCTGGCAAGCGAGGTGGCGAGGCGCGCAAGGAAGAGCTCGGCCACGAGGGCTACGTCGAGCTCGGTCACATGGGCGGCTCCAAGGGCGGCCAGCGTGTGCGCGAACTGATCGAAGAAGGCCGCGAGGCCGAGGAAGAGAAACGTCACGCCGAGGACAAGAGCCACTCATCCAAGAAGTGAGCGCGCCTCGTCGCGAGGCTTCACGAATCACGAGCAGATCATCCCGGGAGTCGCCGTTTCTCCGATGTGAATCGGCAGAGGGGCTCCCGGGATTTTTTTTGCCTCGATCGAGCGCCCCTCATCCCGTCGCCTCGTGTCCCGTCGCCTCGTGTCGGCCCTCTCCCACGAGTGGGAGAGGGGGAGTTTTGAAGGTCGAACTGGATCGGATGTGACGAACCCAGCACGGACCAGTTGCAGTCTTTCGTTTTCCGAACAAAGTGCGCGCCCTTTTTCGAGTGAGCGCTCGGCCTTGGCCCAAAGCGCCGCTCTCCCTTCCCCTCAAGGAGCCAACGCTTCATGGCCACGCCGAAAACGCCCTCGACGACATCATCGTCATCCCCCGCCTCCCCATCCGCCTCTGCCTCTGCCTCCGACGCCCAAGAGACGGCGCGCACCCTGGCCCGCCTCGGCCTCGACAAAAAAGCGAGCGACGTGCTCGTGCTCGATGTCCGCGAACTGGCCTCCTACACCGACTTCTTCGTCCTCATGACCGCCGAGAGCGATCCCCAGCTCTTCGCCATCGCCGATCACATGGAGATGACACTGAAGGCCCAGGGCAGGCGCCCCATGAGCATCGAGGGGCTGCGCGCTGGCCAGTGGGTGCTGCTCGATTACGGCGACGTCGTCGTCCACGTCTTCCATGCGGACGCGCGCGCCTTCTACGACATCGAGGGCCTGTGGGCCGACGCGCACCGCGAGGAGATCAGCGACGAGCCGCCCGCCTCCACCCACACCACCACCGCGCCCACCGGAAACGCCTGACTGACACGAGGTCCGCCACCATGAACCGCCAGTCCCTGAGAGCCTCCGATCCAGAAATTTTTGACATCATTGCCTGTGAGACGCGTCGCCAGGAGGAAGGCCTCGAGCTCATCGCCAGCGAAAACTTCGTCTCCAAGGCCGTGCTCGAGGCGCTCGGATCGACGCTCACGAACAAATACGCCGAGGGCTATCCGACCCGCCGCTACTACGGCGGCTGCGCACAGGTGGACCGCGCCGAGACGCTCGCCATCGACCGCGTGAAAAAGCTCTTCGGCGCTGAGCACGCCAACGTCCAGCCGCACTCGGGATCGCAGGCCAACATGGCCGCCTACATGGCGCTGCTCACGCCCGGCGCACGCATCCTCACGCTCGACCTCAACTCGGGCGGGCACCTGACCCACGGCGCCAAGTTCAACTTCTCGGGCAAGCTCTACGAGGTCTTCCACTACGGGCTCGACCCGAAGACCGAGCGCATTGATTTCGATCGGCTCGAAGCCCTCGCCCAAGAGCATAGGCCCGCACTCATCGTGGCTGGGGCAAGCGCCTATCCGCGCACCATCGACTTTGCGCGCTTCCGTGCCATCGCCGACAGCGTGGGCGCAGCGCTCATGGTGGACATGGCGCACATCGCCGGACTCGTCGCGGCTGGCCTGCACCCATCGCCGGTGCCCGTGGCCGACATCGTCACCTCGACGACGCACAAGACGCTGCGTGGCCCGCGCGGGGGCCTCATCCTCAGCAAGGCCGAGTTGGCCAAGAAGGTCGATTCGCAGATCTTCCCGGGCATTCAGGGCGGTCCGCTCGAGCACGTCATCGCGGCCAAGGCCGTCTCCTTCCACGAGGCGCTCTCCGACGACTTCGTCGCCTACCAGCGGCAAGTCCTCGCGAACGCGCAGGCACTCGCAGAGGCGCTCATCGCACGCGGCCTGCGCCTGTGTTCGGGCGGCACCGACAACCACCTCGTGCTCGTCGATCTTCGATCCAAGTCGATCACGGGCAAGGCAGCCGAGGAAGCGCTGGGCCTGGCCGACATCACGGTCAACAAGAACATGATCCCGTTCGACCCAGAGAAGCCGACCGTCACCTCGGGCATCCGCCTGGGCACCCCGGCGCTCACCACGCGCGGCCTCGGAACGGACGAGATGGCGCACGTCGCCAACTGGATCGTCGATGTGCTGGAGAATCCTGAGGACGAGGCGGTTCGCACAAAGGTCAGAGGACAAATCAAAGAATTGTGCGAACGATTTCCTTTGTATCGGGATGAATGAATCATAAGGCAATTCACAAAGGGTTTTGATGAATGGCCATTGATAAAACGAGTTGGAACACAACAAGAGGAGCCTGAATGGCAGTATACAAACACATAGATTCCGCCCTCATTCACGGTGGAATCTATGGGGACGAGACGACGGGAGCGGTGAATACGCCTATTTACCAAACATCCACCTATATGCAGGAGGGTTTGGGAAAACATAAAGGCTATGAATATTCGCGCACTGGCAACCCGACACGGGCCGCACTCGAGGCGCTCATCGCCGAACTCGAGGGAGGGCGAGCGGGGTTCGCGTTTGCCTCTGGCATGGCAGCGATTTCAGCGGTCATCGGGCTTTTCAAAAGCGGTGACACGCTCATCATCTCGAGCAATGTCTATGGTGGGACTTTTCGTATTTTAGACAAGGTATTCGGGCATTTCGGTATTCGCTGCATCATCGCAGACACCGCCGATTTGAATTCCCTGGAATCCAAAATAACGAAAGACGTCAAAGCCATTCTCGTCGAGTGTCCCGCCAATCCGCTGCTCACCATTACAGATATTGCCGCCGTGGCGCGCCTTGCCAAACAGCATGGCATCTATTCCATCGTCGACAACACCTTCATGACGCCCTACCTGCAGCGCCCCATCGAGCTCGGTGCGGACATCGTCATCCACAGCGCGACCAAATATCTCGGCGGCCACAGCGATTTGATTGCAGGGCTGGTCGTCGTCAATTCCCAAGAGCTCGCCGAGCAAATTCATTTCATACAAAACGCGACCGGAGGCATTTTACAGCCGTTCGACTCATTCCTCCTGATCCGCAGCATCAAAACCCTCGGCATCCGAATGGAGCGCCATGTCGAAAACGCGAGCACCGTCGCGAATTTCCTGAATTCAAACGAGAGCATCAAAAAGATATATTATCCCGGATTACCTGATTGTCAGGGATATGAGATCAATCAGCGTCAGGCCAAGAATGGCGGCGCGATGCTCTCCTTCGAATTGACCGAAGGCCATGACATCCGAGTGTTTTTTAGCGCGTTGCGTCTCATCGCTCTGGCAGAGAGTTTGGGTGGCGTCGAATCCCTCGTCTGTCATCCCGCGAGTATGACCCATGCGTCCATTCCGAAAGAAATCCGAGACAGGGTGGGCATTACAGACGGCTTGATACGCTTATCGGTCGGAATCGAAAATATCAGCGATATTTTGGACGACCTCAACCAAGCGATTGCAAAAAGCACGGAGACAAATTGATGGCTTACTATGATTCAATGCAGGGGTTGATTGGAAACACGCCCTTGGTCAAACTAAACAATATGGATATTCCGCAAGGCGTGAATGTCTTTGCCAAACTGGAGTATTACAATCCCGCTGGCAGCGTCAAAGACCGCATCGGCAAATACATGCTGGATGACGCAGAGCGCAAAGGCCTTCTGAAGCCCGGCGGCGCCATCATCGACGCGACGGCAGGGAATACAGGGCTCGGGATTGCCTTTGCGGCGTTGGGGCGCGGCTACCGAATTATCTTTATCGTGCCGACGAAATTCTCCATCGAGAAGCAGACATTGCTGCGCGCATTGGGCGCCGAAGTCATCAATACCCCATTAGAAGAGGGGATGCTCGGCGCGTCCAAAAAAGCGGATGAATTGCGCGCACAAATCCCGGGTGCAGTCACCTTGGATCAATTCAAAAACATGAATAACCCGCTGGCGCACTATGAACAGACAGGTCCCGAGATCTACAGGGACTTAAACGGAGAAATTGATTACGTCGTCGCTGGTGCAGGCAGCGGCGGGACGTTCTCCGGTATTCTCAAGTATCTGAAAGAACAAAACCCTGCCATTCAAGGTATTTTGGCAGACCCTGTTGGTTCCACGATGGGCGGCGGTGAACACGCGAATTACGAGATAGAGGGGATCGGCAATGATTTTATCGCCGACACAATGGACATGTCCCTCGTCGATAAAGTCATCAAAATCACCGACCAGGAGGCGTTTGCCACGACCCGTCTATTGACCAGACGCGAAGGGATTATCGTCGGAACGTCATCTGGAGGTGTCATGGCCGCCGTCCAAAAGTTCGCTGCGACCATCGACAAGGGAAATATCGTCACCGTTTTCCCAGACAGAGGCGATCGGTATTTCAGCAAAGGGATATATTCAAAAGAAAACTCATGATGTGTCATCATGAATCAGTCGAGAAAGAGGCATCAAAAATAAATGGGACGTGAGTTTCTAGAAGTTTTTACGGATTGGGCAGACAGCTATGATGGCTTCATCGAAGGGGCTGCCGAAGAATACAGTAGAGTATTTCAGCGCTATGATGAAATCCTTGATGAAGTCGTCAATCGAAGCGGTCAAACCATTATTGAATTCGGAGTTGGGACCGGCAACCTCACCAAAAAGTTTTTAGACAAAGGGAAAAAAGTCTTTCCCATCGAGCCCTCGGTTGAAATGAGGTCCATCGCTTCGACGAAACTAGGCGAGTTGGTGACCATTCATGATGGAGATTTGCTGGATTTTCCAAAGCCGGAAATTTCCATCGATACGATTGCCCATTCATTTGTCTTCCATCATTTGACCGACCCTGAAAAACGTGAAGCGCTGAGGCTTTACCATGCTCTATTGGCACCGGGCGGAAAAATGGTCTACGCCGATACTATGTTCCTGACACAGGAAGCATTCGATGAAGAGATCAGGAAAGCGGAAGCGGCGAATTATCTTAATTTAAGCGCTGATCTCAAACGGGAATATTATCCGCTGATCCCAAATATCCAGCCCTTCTTTGTTGAGCAGGGGTTCGACGTTTCTTTCAAGCAATACAATGATTTTGTATGGCTCGTCGAAGCCATCAAAAAATAACGGAATACCTCAGCTCAGAATTACCCACCTAACCAGACCAAGACGCCCCTCGATCGCCTCTCACTGTCGAGGCCATCCCCGATACCAGCTGCTCTCTGGGAACGAGGGGTTTTCCTTTGGAACGACATTGATTCAAATGTCAGACGCAAACATGGCTCAGCAAGGAGACTTCATCCAGGACGGCGTGAGAACCCAGCTCCTTGACCGACGCGCGGCCTCGGAACGGACGAGATGGCGCACGTCGCCAACTGGATCGTCGATGTGCTGGAGAATCCTGAGGACGAGGCGGTTCGCGGTCGGGTCAAAGGACAGATCAGGGAGCTGACGGAGCGGTTTCCGCTGTATCGAGAGAAATGAAAATGATTTCCTAGAACTCTTCGATATTTACGGAGGGACATGAAGATGAAACTTCATTCTGTTAACTCAGTTCTCATCTTCCTCTTTGTTGTTATCGGCATACTCGTATTTCCAGAAATGCCTTTAGCGGAATCTTCTCAATGTCCTCAAAAAAGCATGGAAGAAGTGTCCATGGAAATAGGCCCTGAAGGAGGGACGATTCATCTTTCTTTTTCAACACTGACGATCCCCGAAGGTGCGTTAGACTCAAAAGTGCTCATCAAGTTTTTGCGATACGGTGTTTCGAAAAATCCTGATAGAAATGACTATTACGAAATCCTGCCTTTTGGGATTAAATTTCATCGCTCTGTGACACTATCCGTCGTCACGGGTGACATCATCTACGAAGGCAGTGAATTAAAAACAATCGATAAAGTATATCCAGAAGATTACAGGTTTTGCCTTATCAGAGACGACGGCACCTTTATCTTTTGGCGACTCCCAACACAGGTCTCCTCTCAGCTTGGAGTCTTTATTGGCGTGCTGAAAGAAACCAATAGATATGGGATTCGTAAAGCAGATCTTCAAAATCAGAGTTTAGGAAAGTGTTTTGGGGAGAATTAGGTTTTTGGAGAAGAATTTTGGCCATTTTTTGAGCAAAGGACACTCAGATGAAGCATATATCTACGATCTTGATGCTTTGGCTTCTTTTGACCACCGCTTGTTCCTCTAAGACAGAGGATAGCTCAGATACCGAACAGAGCCTGATGGAAGAAAAATCAATGGAAATTGGTCCATCAGGAGGGAGTATCGAGCTTTCTTTTACAACTCTTACTATTCCTGAGGGCGCACTCGACAAGAATGTTTCTATAAAAGTATCACGATATGGAAAATCAGAAGACCCAAACAAGGAAGACTATTATGAATTATCTCCTTCCGGATTAGAATTCAATAAGTCTATAACTATTTCAATCGCAACGAGTGTTCTCTTAGAACCTGTTGAACTTGTGTATCCAAAGCATTATCGACTGGGTTATCTTAATGATGGAGATTTTTCTCCTATTCCAACGCAAAACATTTCACAATTTGGAATTCTAACGGGTGTTCTACGGCATTTTTTCTACGGTTGCCGCTCGAGATCCCGGAAACGGTGCTCAGGGTCCTTCAGAAGAAAAATGCTTTCCTTCAAAATATAAAATTTCAAATGATTGCCCAGCAGGGCTCTGTCATCGAAATTTTTTCAATTATCCATGTGAAACTTGTTTGATTCGAACCCCTCAATGTGGAGAGTTCTCTCAAGAGCTGTTTTCTTGTTGTAAAAGCTGTGAAGATCCGACGATTACAATGATAGATATGAAATGTTCACAAGACCAACTTGAGGACTCCGAGGAAATTATTTGTGATCAAAAGCTCATTCCTTTTTCTGGAAAATGTTCAAACAACGGCCCTATCGGTGGTTCTTTTGCTGAAACAAGGGTTTTGTGTGATCCCACTTCCATTTCCAAGATTACGCAAACGGAAGCTGATGGTCAGATTTGCGTCCAAATCGTTAATGAGTCAGTGAATGTTTCTTCAAAAACCGAATTAACTATGCCCGACTGGAAAAATAAGCCTGAAAAATGTGCCAGCATGTGGGATAATTTTATTTGTAAATTGCGTGAACATGAAAAAGAGCATCATAAAATGGGAGTTCAAACATGTTCAGATATGGGTTCAGCTATTCAGGCGATAGTTGTTGAATCTTGTGCTTCAACACATGAAGCTGCACAGAAGCAAGCGTTGAGTGACTATAGACGAGAGTTTCAGAATGCAATTGGATTATCAATGCGAATAGGTCAGGATATTCAAGATGAATTTGATTCGGACACGAATCATGGAAATCTGATGCTCGATTGTTCATGCGCCAATTGATATGGTGAACGCGCCTATTTACCAAGCAGCCCTGCCTCTGGAGACCTGAACCGGCTCTACTTGGACCAGTCGAGGCGCCGCTGCGCCGGAAAGCTCACCTCTTCCCGCCGGAGTTGGCCGCCGATCACGGCGCTCACCTCGTAGGCGCGCGCCTCGGCTGGCAACACCACGCGCGGCCCCTTGCCGACCATCTTCCCGTCCACGAAGAGCGGCACGTCCGCTGGCACCAGGACGACGAGGCAACACTCGTCGGCGAGCTGGCTGAGCACCTGCGGCGCGACGTCGATGCGAATGCCGAAGTTGACGTTGTTGGCACTAGGGATCCCGGCGGTCGTGATGCCGACGACTCGCCCCAGCCGATCGACGATGGGGCCGCCAGAGGCGCCAGGGTTGAGCGGGATCTGGGTCTGGAAAACCGGCCGCTCAGCGCCGATCGGGTAGATGTTCGTCACCATCCCCGTGGAGAAGGTCCAGATGCCGCCGAGCCCATGGCCCACTGCGGCGACCCAGCTCCCGACCCTGAGCCCCTGCATCTGAAGCGCGAGCGGCGTTGGAGATTTGGCCGCCACCTGCACCAAGGCCAGGTCCACGTCTTTCTGCCCGCGTTCGACCACCGCCCCTGCCAACCGCTTCCCATCGTGCAGCACGACCTCCACGCTGGCACTGTCGCCCACGACGTGGGCGTTGGTGAGCACCAACCCATCGGCGTTCACGAAGAAGCCAGAGCCGAACTTGCCCTTGGCCGAGATGAGCACCACCGACGGTGCGATCCGATCGAAGAGCGCCTGCTGAAAGCGCTCGATCGCCTGAATGGGATCAGCGGCCTCGGCTGATTCTGCCGCCCGTGCAGCGCCGGTCGAGAGCACTGCGGCAAGCGGGAGAAAGGCCAGGGCGCGGAACAGCGATCGCTTCGGCATCAGAACGTCCCTGAGAGAAGCGCCCCACCACCGCCCGGGCCAGCCGAGAAGCTCAGGTCGATCGTGACGTTGTCCGGGAGCCCGAGCTTTTGGCGCAGCTTCTTGTTGTGCTCATCGGCGAGCCGACGCGCCTCGGCAGCATCAATGGGAGCCATTCGCAAAAAGAGGCCTGTCATGAGCGCTGCCGTGCCCACTGCCGTGATGACGCCGCCAGCGATGAGAAAGTTGGTTTTTCTTTTACTCTGCTTGGCATCCCAATCTTCCCACTCCTGCGAGCCCCAATCTTCCGGCTCTTTGCCATCGCTGCCGAACAGAGGAAGCAGCATGACGACCAGGCCACCGGCCATGGCCACGCTGCCGCCCGCCATCAGGCCAATTTTGGCGCCCCGTCTGGTCTTGTAGCTGCTGACGAGATCGGCGCGCCCGATCTCTTCATAGAAGGTGGCACCCTTCAGCGGCTCTTTGAACTTACCCTTGACCGGGATGACCCCGGACGAGGCAGAGACCACCTGGCCGTATTGATTGACGCCGATTGCCGTCCACCCTTGGAAGCCAATGAAGTTCTTCTCGTATTCGTCGAGGGCGCTCGTTCCGGTCTGCTGAATCTCCGAGATGGCCTGCATCGCGGCCGGGGGCGCGCCGTCACTCGGAGCCGCTGCCCCCTCTTTGGCCGCCAAGGCCACCCCGCGCTTCACGGTGAAGGCATCCAGCGGTTCGCCCTTCTTCGAGTAGCGCGTCACCATCGCGGTCGGCGGGGTGCTGGAGGCACCAGGGAAGATGCGCACGATGACGATCGAGTCAGCGGGAAATTGGGCACCCTTGGCCGCGATGGCGGCATCGTCGAGTTCGGCGACCGAACCGAGCGCTTCGCCAGTGAGGACCGTGACCCCCGCCTCGCGCGCGGCTTCGGCGAACGCTGCCGTGGCCGAAGCCAATTCCTCCGATGGCATCCCGCCCGCGACGAGCAGCACGGTGGTGTCGGCGCGCCCGAGATAGCTGGTCATCGCCGAAGGCGAAAAGGTCTCTGGCCATGTCTCGGCCTGCGCGGTGAAGGGGAGGGCAAACGCGAGAAGAAGTGTGGCTCGATGCAATAAAGCACTCATGAATCTTACCTCCTGATGCTGGTTTGGAGCTGCTGACGATTCCTCAAAAACCTCCCCCTCCAACCGCCTCTGAATCGGGAAGATCCATCGTCATTGTGAAAGAAGTTTCTCGTCCTCCAGATGGTGTGGAGCACACCTCATCGTTCCTCGGAATCGACGGCCTCTCGCCCTGCTCTTTTTGGCAAGCAAGGGGATAAATCCCCTTGCCAAGAAATTCTGGAAGCGGATGCGGTAATGACCAACATCAGAGATGCAAACGATACGGACACACAACGCCCTTTCCTTTTTTTGAATAGACGCATCCAGACCAAGATGCCCCTCGATCGCCTCTCACTGTCGAGGCCATCCTCGATGCCAGCTGCTCTCTGGGGACGAGGGGCTTTCCGTTGGCTGGACCGCGCAACCCCATCAGGCGCGGCGCATCAGAGCGCTCCTTCCCCGCAGCAGACTCCAAAAACAACGAGGTCGATTCAAATGTCAGACGCAAGCGTGGCTCAGACAGGTGACTTCATCCAGGACGGCGTGATCGCCCAGGTCCTCGACCGAGGCGCCGCCGCTTCCCCCACCGAGATCCGCGAGATCCTGGCCAAGGCGCTCGAGCTCAAAGGGCTGTCGCTGTCGGATGTGGCCGCGCTCTCCAAACTGCGCGATCCCGAGCTTTGCCACGCGCTGTTCGAGGCAGCTCGCGCGGTCAAGGAGAGGATCTATGGCACGCGCATGGTTCTCTTCGCGCCGCTCTACATCTCCAATCTCTGCAACAACGAGTGCCTCTACTGCGCGTTCCGCGCGAGCAACCGCGAACTGGAGCGTCGGGCGCTCTCCCGCGACGACATCACGCGCGAGGTCGAAGAGCTCGTGGATCAGGGGCACAAGCGCGTCCTGATGGTGGCCGGTGAGCGCTACCCGCAGGAGGGCTTCCGCTACGTGCTCGACGCGATCGACGCCATCTACGCGGTGAAGCGCCCCAAGGGAGAGATCCGCCGCGTCAACGTCAACGTGGCGCCGCTGTCCGTCGATGAGTTCCGCGAGCTCAAGGCAGCGCGCATCGGCACCTTCCAGCTCTTCCAGGAGACCTACCACCGCGGAGTCTATGCGGAGGTCCACCGCGGCGGCCCCAAGCGCAATTACGACTTCCGCGTGACCGCCATGGACCGCGCCATGGCGGCTGGGATCGACGACGTGGGCATTGGCCCGCTTCTCGGCCTGGCCGACTGGCGCTTCGAAATTCTCGCGTTGCTCCAGCACATCCACCACCTCGAAGAGCGCTTCGGCGTTGGCCCGCACACCATCAGCATCCCGCGGATCGAGCCCGCGTGCGGCTCGGACATGGCGACGCGCCCGCCCAACGAAGTGAGCGACGACGACTTCCGCAAGATCGTCGCGATCCTGCGGCTGGCCGTGCCCTACACGGGCCTCATCCTCTCGACGCGCGAGAGCGCCGCGATGCGCCACGAGCTCATCGGCCTCGGCATCTCGCAGGTCTCGGCCGGCAGCCGGACGAACCCGGGCGGCTACACCGAGCGCGAGGACGAGCAGGCCGCCCAGTTCCACCTCGGCGACCACCGCTCACTCGAAGAGGTGGTCGTGGATCTGATGTCCATGGGCCACATCCCGTCGTTCTGCACGGGCTGCTACCGCATGGGCCGAACGGGCAAGGACTTCATGGACCTCGCGCGGCCCGGCGACATTCGACGCCACTGCGATCCCAACGGCCTGTCCACATTCCTCGAATACCTGATCGACTTTGCCTCTCCCGAGACGCGGCAGATGGGCGAGCGGCTCATCCAAGACAAGATCGAGCGCATGGCGCCCATCCCGCGCGCCGTGTCCCAGAAGCTCGTCGAGCGCGTCCGTTCGGGCCAGCGCGACGCTTACGTGTGAGAGAGAACGACAAAGGAGATCACATTCAAATTAGTATTATAGAACGCCACAACGACGCCAAAAAGAACATTGAATTCGAAATAAAATAATAAAGATTCCGCGTCCCACTTCGCGGGAATCAATCATTTGCAGCTTCGCTGTAAAATTATGCCGCCTTTCAGCGGTGTTTCGCTTCTCTTCGCAATTTGCAGCATTTTCGAGAAAGAATGAGATTGTTCATTTTATTTGCTAGACGGGCGCAGCACGCTGCGCCCCTACAAAACCTTCGATGGATAGCGTCAATTATTTTTGAGGACACTGTAAATCCAATAGGACCAAACTGCTTGAGAGAAAAATAGAATTTATAAAAGAATTGGATGTCGTCGCGGTTCGCAATGACGAGAATGTTGGGAATATCGTCTATTGTGAATCCGAAATCATAGATTCAGACAGAGAAGACGTCGTTTTGACCTTGGGCCTTCTCAGCGTTTTGCCTGAATGTCAGAAAAAAAGGATTGGGGGAGGGGAGGGCGGCGATAGAGCTGGCACGGACGATGGGGATCGGGCGGTGCTCATCTATGGCGTTCCAGCGTATTATCAGCGCGTTGGCTTCAAGCCTTCCAAAGAATACAGGACAACAAACGAGGATTTGCAAAGTCCCGCCGCGCTGCTGGCGCTCGAATCATATTCGAATGCATTGAGTGGAATCAAAGGCGTGTTCGATGAAGGAAAGCATTATCAAGTCGATGAGCTTGGATTGCTTGAATCCAAAAAAGGCTTCCCTCCAAAAGAAAAGCGCTCCACGAAAATACAGGATCGATTCAATGAGTCAGGACTTAGGGATTATCCATCGATTATCCCGTCGCCCCGCTCGTCGGTGAAATGCCAGCCTTCGTTGCTTCGCTCTTCACTTCGTCCTTCGCGTTGCTCGGCCCTCATTGAGGGATAAATCCTTAGTGGAGATGTTTTTGTGAAAGCAGGGATGATTATCAATCGCCCGTGCGAAATCATCTGAAGACCGCCATTAGAATTGGTGATTTCGGGATCAAAGGAAAAGGGTCACCGCATGGGCTTCATGTAGGCGATCTGCGTCACCTCGCGGTCGTCGGACTCGGCGGCGAGCGTCGTCACGCGGCCATCCGCGGCGCGCAGGCGGCGGCACAGCTCGCGGTTGAGGTTCTGGAGCACCAGGACGTAGGCCTTCACGTCCGCCTGATAGAGCCGATACAGATCCATGTTCGTCAGTTCGAACAGGGTGACATCGGTCTCGGCTTGGGCCGTCGCTGGCCTCGGCTGCATCTCGATGAGCGTCGTCTCGCCGAAGAAGTCGCCTCGGCGCAGTCGCACGAGGCGCACCTGCTGACCGCTGACCCCAGAGCGGACCATCAGGACCTCACCCGAGTGGATGAGATACATGGATGCCCCGCGATCGCCCTCGAAGAAGATGGTCGATCTCTGTCGGAAGGTGTGCTGCTTGAGCATTCCGCACAGCCGCTCGAGGGCTGGCTCGTCGAGGCCTCCGAAGAAGGGCGTTTTCTCCAAAAATTCTTTGAGTTCTCTCTGCATGACTCCCCATCACCGGGGCTGGAGGCCCGGCATGTCTCCACGTGTATCGACGAAAAGGCGGCGCGCGATAGCACGTTTCCGGGCGGGCGCGGCAAGGGCGGTGTGGCGATGGTGAACTGAGGATTGGGTTCTGATTTTTGATGTCGTGAAATGGGTTGTAGGGGCAAGGCGTGCCGTGCCCTGTCGAACATCTTTCCGACACAGACACGATGGGCGCGGCGCGCCGTGACCCTACGAAAAACCGCATCCATTCAAATCGAAACCAGCAGAACTCGATTGCTCTGTCCTGCCGTTGAAGGCCGTTGGCCCTCCAGAGCGCGATCGCTATAAGGCGCCGCCATTCCATCCATGCCACCCATCGTCCGCCCGCCGTGCGCGGCAGGGCACGAAGACAGAACACGAAAACGAAAACGAACGCGACGCTCGCGAAGAAGAAGAGGAACGCATGTCACCGAAACGATCCCTCAGATGGCTCTCCCTTGCCTGTGCGCTCGGATTTTTCCTGAGTGCGGGCGCCGATGAGTGCCTGGCCGCAGCCCGAACCAAGGCGCGCCACCGTATCGCCAAGGTCATCCCGACCTATGCCTATCTCGTCCCGGACAGCAGCCAGTTCATCGACGCTGATCCCGCCTTTCTCAAGAACGCCCTGGCCAAGGCCAAGCGGCGCCGAGGCGTCAAGCGCGGCGAGATCATCGACGACAAGGAGATCCGCCTGGAGATCGATCCCAAGACCTTCCAGACCGAGACCGTGATCCAGGATCTCGAGGGACTGCGCGTCGCGATGCGCCCGCCCTACAAGGGAATCGAGCTGCGCGTGGTCGATGGTGCGAGCTTCCCGCCGCGCAGCGAGATCAACGACGATGGGATGCTCGTCGTCGAGCTCAGCACGCAGCTCAAAGAGGCCATCAACGAGGCTGTCCACTTCAACCTCCCGCCGAGGATGAAGTGCGTCGGCAAACTCGACTCGCCCAAGGCCAACGACGCGACGCTGCTGCGCTTCGAGAAAGAGAAGCTCTCCCCGGCCAAGATGATCCCCTTCATGAGTGTCGCGGACTTCGACGGCGACAAGCGTCCCGACCTGTTCCTCAGGCTCAGGGGCCTGCCCGAGATGATCGTCTTCAACCAGGGCAATGGCTTCAATGTGGTGCCGCTGCGAGCGCCGCCGACGGAGCTGTCCACGATCCCGCGCTGCAGCCAGGATCCGCTCCAATACGTCCGCGCCGTGCCCAACAAGCAGGTGAGGTGTCTCTCGGCGGAGAAGCGCCCCAAGAAACACAAGGGTGACGGCTTCGAGCTGATCAACCTCAACGTCAGCAACCAGCTCCTCATGTGGGACGGCTCCAAGATCGTCTCGTGTGAGCCGCTCGGTGAGGCCGTGATCCCCTGACATCCCTCTCCCGCAAGCGGGCGAGGGAATTCTTGGAAACCGGTTTGGAACGAATTGGATGAGGCCATCCTCATTCGCTGCCCTCTCCCGAAAAAAGGGAGAGGGCGGTCGCGAGGCGCCATGAGAGGGGCTCCGAATCCGGCTCAGGCGTCACCTCCTCTCAGGAGCCTCTCGAGATGTCTCGATACCTTTGCCGCTCCTCCGATGTCCGCTGCCCCTGGACTGGCCTGACAGCGCTTCTCGTGCTCGCGCCGATGCTCTGTCTGTCGCTCGCGTGTGGAGAGGAGAAGCGCTTGGTCCAGCTCGAGATCGACGGCTACCGCCAGGACGTCTTCGAGCAGGAGGCCGCCTCGAAGCTCGACCTGCTCTGGGTCATCGACAACTCGGGCTCGATGAAGCCGCACCAGGACCGTCTCGCCGCTGGCCTGCGGCGCTTCATGACCCTGCTCGATCGTGGGCTCGTCGATTACCGCATCGCGGTGATCACCACTGACGCGCGCTCGGATCGCGGCGAGTTCCAAGGCGTGCCCGCCATCGTCACGCCGCAGCTCGCTGACCCGCTCTCGGCCTTTCAGCGCAATGTCCAGGTCGGCGTCGGCGGCACGGGGCACGAGGAGGCCTTCGAGTCAGCGCGTCTGGCCATCGAGCGCGAGCGGGCCATGGCTGCCGAGGTCCTCGCCGCGCGCGAGCGCTGCGCCGAAGGATGCGCCTCGGGCAACGGCGCCTGCGCCTCTGCCTGCGAGGAGAGCCACACGCCCATCTTCATGCGCCCCAACGCGCACCTGCACCTCATCTTCGTGTCGGACGAGGACGAGCAGAGCGTGGGTGAGCTGCGCTTCTTCCAGCGCTTCTTCGAGACGTCACTCGGCGTGGGCAGCGAGGACTCGGTGCGCGTGGCCACCCTGTGCGGCGATCTCTCTGTCGCCACGTGCGCCAAGGCGCCGGGCAGGCGCTACCGCGCGCTCGTCGAGTCGATGGTCGGCATCACGGCCTCGATCTGCGACGAGAGTTTCGAGACCTCCCTCTCTGCCATTGCCCTGGACGCGGCAGGCCTCGCGCGCAGGTTCAAGCTCTCGAACAAGGCGGATCCCTCGACGATCTCGATCGAGACGCTCTACCGCTGCGACAGCGAGCCAGCCCACATCGGCCGATGTCAGGAGCGCACCGATGCCTGCGATGGCGCGACGCCCTCGACCCTCGGCATCCGCTGCGTTCCGCCCGCTGACGCGACGAACGGCTGGACGTTCGAGCCGCGCGCGAACGCGCTCTTCTTCAACGGAGACGCGCTGCCGGGCCTGCGCGCCCGCGTCGTCGTCAGCTACCACGTCGACGAGTCGCTCCTCCTACCGCGCTGAGAGCCCCTCATGGACACACGCCTCATCACCGCCCTCTTGGCTGGGCTGCTCCTCTGCCTCCTCTCCGTCGCTGCCTGCGATGGCGGGAACACGGTCGCCGTCACGCCACAGATCACCTTGGAGCGCGCTGCGCTCGACTTTGGTGAGGTGCCCGTGCTGGTGACGCGCACGGCCTCGCTTCGGTTGACCAACACGGGCCGCGCACCGCTCGCCCTGTTCGATGTTCGGCTCGACGGCGCGGGCGATGACCTGGCCATTGCTCAGGCGCCGACCTCGATCGACTCTGGCGGCGAGGCCTGGATCGCGCTCGACTGGCGTCCGGAGCGCTTGGGGGGGCTCGATGCGATCCTGCGTTTCGCCACGGACGATCCAGAGGCGCCACTCATCGCGGTCCCTCTCACGGGCATCTCCACGACGCAGGGCAAGCTCGAACACAGCGCCGCGCTCGACTTCGACGGCCAGTGCGAGGGCAGCGAGGCCCTGGGGCAGATCGAGCTCAGATCGACTGGCACGGCCGCGCTCGTGATCACTGGCATCGCGATCGAGCCGACATCAGAGAACGCCTTCTCCCTGCTCGGCTCGGCACGCACGCCGATCACGATCCCGAGCGGCGAATCGATCGCTTTGATCGTGCGCCATGCGCCGCCCTTTGGCGCGGAGGAGCCTCGGCGCGCGCGCCTCGTCATCGACAGCAGCGACCCGACCGCGCCGCGCCTCGACATCCCACTCGACGCCACGCTCGACCGCGCGCCCCTGGCCCACATCGCGCCCTTTCCTGGCCTAGCGCCAGGCGCCTTGCTCACGCTCGATGGCTCAGCGTCAGACGATCCAGATGGTCCTGGGCCACTCACCTTTGCCTGGACCCTCGACGCGCGCCCTGCTGACTCGAAGAGCGCCATCGCGCACGCGGACGCGCCAGAGGCCACGCTCGAGATCGACGCGCCAGGCACCTACGACGTCGCCCTGCGCGTGACAGACGCGGCGGGCTGTGTGTCTCGGCCAGCATTCCGGACGGCGCTGGCGCAGACGGCCGAGGCGCTGCGCGTCGAGCTCTTCTGGGACAACCTCCAGGCCGACCTCGACCTGCACCTCGTCCCAGATCCAGACGACTTCTTCGACCCATCGGACTGTCACTTTGCCGATGGCCACCTCGCGCCGGACTGGGGCGTTCCAGGCGATGCGTCGGACGATCCCCTACTCCTGCGCGATGCGCTCACTGGCTACGGCCCAGAGATCATCTCGTTCCCGGCGCCCTCCGCGGGGCGCTACCGCGCGCTCGTGCATTACTTCTCGGCGCACCACGCTGCCGCGACCGCGACCCTGGCCACCCTGCGCCTCTACCGATTCGGCGTGCTCGTGTTCGAGTCGCGCCAAACCCTCGGCAGCGAAGGCGCACGCTGGGAAGCGTTCGCCGTGGCCTGGCCTGGCGGCGAGCTCTTTCCCATCGATGTGTGCGAGGCCTGCGAATGAGAACGCTCCTCCCTCTCCCTCTCCTCCTTCTCGTGATCGCGGGTTGTTCCGAAGGCGAGACCACTCGGATCGACGCGGGCGACACGGCGAGCGCGAACACCTGTTCGACGCGTTCCGACTGCGAGGCAGGGCTCGTGTGCGGCGCGACGAACCGCTGTGAGGCGTGCGTGAGCGATGGGCAGTGCCGACTCAAAGAGCGGTGCGCGCCAGACACGGCGCGCTGCGTGTTCAAGGACGGCTACGGCGACGACTGCACGTTCAACGACGAGTGCCAAGCGGGCGAGTTCTGTAGCCAGGGCGTGTGCAGGGACGCGCTCGACGTCACCCTGTGCGTCGATGGCCAATGCCTGGCGAGCGGCCTGCGCTGCAATGCGCTCAACGGCGTGTGCGAGCTCGACCTGGGCTGCCTGGAACACGGCGACTGCGCCAAGGGCGAGCTGTGCAACCTGCCCACCCACCGCTGCGTGACGCGCTGCACCGAGGAGAGCACCGCCTACCTGTGCCTGCCGGGCGAGAAGTGTCTGAACGATCGCTGCTCGGCCTGTCTGGGTGATGCTGACTGCGCTGGTGGCATGCGCTGCGATCTCGACGCGCTCGCCTGTGTTCTCGACGACGGCGGCGTGACGCGCTGTTCGAGCGAGCGCGACTGCGCGCTGGGGCAGCTGTGCGATCCAGACCTCGGTATCTGCTTGGACAAGAAGCCACCCTGCACGAGCGACGAATCGTGCGCCTCGTCCGAGCGCTGCGACATCGCCTCGGGCAAGTGCCTGCCGCGCGACTGCGCGCCAGATCGCTTCGAGCCGAACGACACTCTCGGCGCGGCCCTCGCGGCGGAGCGCACGCTCGGTGATGGCGTCATCGAGGGACTCGCGCTGTGCGGCGCGGACATCGACTTCCATGCCATCGAGCTCGAGCGCGGAGAGCAGCTCTCCGCGACCTTCGTCGTCGACGCGCTCGTCGATGGCCAAGTGTCGATCGCGCTCATCGATCCGCTGGAGCGCACGCTCGGAGCAGGCGGCCTGTCGGTGAGCGGTGTGGCCGTGATGGATGGCCGCCACGCGCTGCGCGTCGCGCCGAGCGCGCCAACGGGCAGCACCTGGATCGACTACGGCCTGACCCTCTCTATCTCGACCGGGACGCCGTGCGACTTCGACGTGTTCGAGCCGAATGACGCAGTCAGCGCGGCGACGCGCGTCGAGACAGCGGGCACGACGAACGGCCTGACGATCTGCGGGAGCGACGTGGACTTCTTCCGAATCGCACTTCCGCCCGGCCAGCGCGCCCGCGTCCAGGCCATGGTCACCCAGGGCAGCGCGGCGCTCGACGTCGAAGAGGTCGATGAGCTCGAAGAGACCCGGGAAGGAGAGGGCGCCGAAGCGCTCTTCAAGGTCTCCTCACCGCTCCAGCGGGTGGCGGTCACCTATGTGCTGACCGTCCAATTCGAGGCGCTGGGCGAGTGACTGGGCGCCTCGGTGCCTCACCTCATCCAGCGCCCTCTCCCCATCGCCTCGCGTTGGCCCTCTCCCGCGAGCGGGCGAGGAAAGAGAGCGAGGAGCGACGTCGAGGCGTGCTGTTCGGTCAGCCCTTCTTGCTCAGCAGAAAGGCATCGAGGAACCTGGCCAGGGCCTGCTCGTGCTCCAGGGACATGTCCTGGAAAGCCAGGTGGATGCCCCAAGCGCCGGTGTCCTCTCGGTGGGTGCGGACCACGCTCGCCTTGCAGCCGATTTCCACTGCCTCGGTCGAGCCATCTTGGGCCGCGGGCAGCTCGATTCGGAAATCGACGAGATTGGGCACTGGCGGCACATCCGCCGAGTAGAAGGCGCCGCCCAGCGACACGTCGCCCTCGCAATCCATGAAGGGATGCGCCGCGTCGGCGCGCACTCGAAACGGCATGAGCAGGCGCGGAGAATCACGGCGGTCCAAGGCCACGGATTGTTCGACGCGCTCTGGATCGCTGCGGCGGTCTTTGCGTTCTTCGGTCATGGCAGGCTCCCTCTGGTCGGATGGTGGGTTGAGTTGGAAGAGGCGGGCTCGGGGTCGATGAGGGATCGCCTGAACGAGAAGACCCCTCGCCATCTGCCGCGCAGACGAGAAGGGGTCTTCACAAAGGCCATGGAGGCTTTGGGCGGCGCGGGCTCAGCGCTGGCGGCGCGGCACCTGCGCGATGGCGGGCAGGAAGTGCGCGAGCAGGTTCGTGAAGCAGCCGCGCACGCGATCGGCCGTCTCGGAGACCTCCTCGTGCGAGAGCGGCACCTTGCTGATGCCAGCCGCGAGGTTCGTGATGCACGAGATGCCAGCGACGCGCACGCCCATGTGGTTGGCGACGATGGTCTCGGGGACCGTGCTCATGCCGACCGCGTCGATGCCAATCGTCTTGAGCATCCGAATCTCGGCGGGCGTCTCGTAGGACGGGCCGGTCAGCCACGCGTAGACGCCCTCCTGGAGCGGCACGCTCAGGCGCGCGGCCGTCTTGCGCAGGATGTCGCTGAGGTCCGGGTCGTAGGCCGTGCTCATGTCCGGGAAGCGCGTGCCCAGCGCGTCCTCGTTCGGCCCTGTGAGCGGGTTGCGGCACGTGAGGTTCACATGATCGTTGATGAGCATCAGATCGCCAGCCTTGAAGCTGCCGTTGATGCCGCCCGCGGCGTTCGTGACGACGAGGCTGTTGATGCCGAGCGCACACAGAACGCGCGCCGGGAAGGCGACCTCCTGCGGCGTGTAGCCCTCATACATGTGCACGCGCCCCTGCATCGCGACGATGGGCGCGTCACCCAAGGTGCCGATGACGAGGCGTCCCGCGTGGCCCGCGACCGACGAGATCGGAAAATTGGGGAGCTCGCCGTAGGAGATGGCGACCTTGTCCTGGAGGGAGTCGGCAAAGGCACCCAAGCCCGAGCCGAGGATGATCCCGACTTTGGGCTGGAGGGAGCAGCGTTCACGGACAGCGGCGACGGTGGCTTGGATGAGGTCGTAGGTTTTCATGGGCGGCGGAGTCTAGTGAGGGTTTTTGGGGCGTCCAGAGAGTGTCCAACTTTTTTTGGAATCTAAATTCCTCAATGATTCCAATGGGTTACGATTGATCACCTCGCCCGTTGGCGCATGAGCCCAGACCTTCTCGGCGCTCGTGATCGGCGCCACGAGGTCTTTTGGGGGAAGCTCTGGGAATCGTTCGGCGCGCCAAAATCCAGCGCCTACACTCCTCCTCTCCACGTCATGAAAGAGGAGAATCGTGCCCATGGCCGAGCTGGTCTTTTTCAGGCGGCGGGAGGAGTTGATGCGCGTCTCGATCGACGCTGGTCGGCGCGTCATCATTGGGCGGGCTGGCTCCTGCGATGTCGTGGTCCCAGATCCAGCCGTGGCGCGCGCCCAGCTCGCGATCGAAGGCGACGCAGAGGGCCGTTTCTGGCTCACCGATCTGTCTGGAAAGGGCAGCCTGCTCTGTGGCGTGACGCGGGCAGCGGCCGAGCTCCTCGACGGCCACGACATCGAGCTGGGCGAGTGGCGCGCCATCTTCCATCCAACGACCGCGAGCAGAGATGGCGGGCAGACTCGATCGACTCGTCCCAGAGCTGACACGACACGCCTGTTCGATCGCCCGGAGCGCGAGAAATCGCAGCGCTCCCACGCGCGGCGGCGCTCGATCGAGCAGACGCAAGAGCTCCCGATGTTCTGGGATCGACTCGTCGTCCGTGGCCGAGCCGAGCTCGACAGGCCCAGCGCCGAGCGCGTGGTGCCCTGCCCGGAGCGACTCGTCATCGGGAGCGACATCGGCTGCGATCTCGTGCTCGCCGATCCGTTCGTCTCGGCCTGCCATGCCCTGCTCGAACGCCGCGGCCAGGTGCGCTGGCTGCGCGATCTGAAGTCGAGCAACGGGACCTTCCTCGGCCGCTCCCGCATCGTCGAGGCCGAGATGCCCTTTGGCGTCCCAGCGCGCATCGGCCACAGCGAGCTCGTGCTCACCCCACCAGAGCAGGGCCACGCCGAGATCAGCTTCGAAGGGCTGATCGGCGGTTCCCCCGCCATGCGCGAGGTCTTCTCCATCATCGAGCGCGTGGCGCCTTCGGAGGTGACGGCGCTCATCGTCGGCGAGTCTGGGACGGGCAAGGAGCTCGTCGCCCGCGCGCTGCACGCGCGCAGTGGGCGCGCCGAACACCCCTTCGTCCCGATCAACTGCGGCGCGCTGAACGAAGGGATCATCGAGAGCGAACTCTTTGGACACGAGAAGGGAGCGTTCACCGGCGCGGACAAGGTTCGGCGTGGCGCCTTCGAAGAGGCGAGCGGCGGGACGCTCTTCCTCGACGAAATCGGCGAGCTGCCCCTGAACCTGCAGGCCAAGCTGCTGCGCGCGCTGGAGCTGCGCGAGATCAAGCGGGTGGGCGCCAGCCTACCCCAGCGCGTCGATGTGCGCGTCGTCGGCGCGACGAACCGCGATCTGCGCTCCGAGGTGGCTGCCCGTCGTTTTCGCGAAGACCTCTATTGGCGCCTCGCCGCCATCCCGATCGCGCTGCCGCCGCTGCGCGCCCGCGGCGAGCAGGATCTGCGCGCGCTCGTGAGGCACTTCCTCAAGTCGTTCACCGCCGTGGGCTGCTCCATCCATCTGAGCGCCGAGGCCGAGGCTCGGCTACTCGCGCACACGTGGCCAGGCAACGTGCGCGAGCTCAAGAACTGCCTGAACCGAACCCTCCTCCTGCGCCGATCGGACGTCATCGAGGCGCGGGACATCTTCTTCGACGAGGGCTTTGGCGGCTTTCCGGCCACGATCGAGGCGACACCCGCGACGCCAGCCTCGGTGAGCCGCGCCAGCGCTGGGCGCGACGCCAATGCGAGCAGCTGCATCGACATCGCGGGCAAGACGTTCGCGCAGATCGAGGAGGAGGTCTTTGTCCGAACGAGCGAACGGCTCGGGTTCAAGGTGTCGGCCATTGCCCGCGCGCTCGGTCAGTCGCGAGGGACGATCTATAGGCGCATGGAGAAGCTCGGGATCGGGCCTGGCCGAGAGCCGGAGGAGTAAGGACTTATCCCTCAATTATCTCGTCGCCCCGTTTGTCCGTGAAACGCCAGTCTTCGTTGCTTCGCTCTTCACTTCCGTCTGGAAGCTCAAAGCCTCGCACCAAAATCTGGCATTCCCCGGCCTTCGCGTTGCTCGGTCCTCATCGAGGGATGAGCCTAAGGGCATCGCGCGCAACGCCTCTACGAGCGCGCTCGGATCTGCTCCACACCATCGGTAGAACCCGATTCGGCCTGACGTCCGACCCAGGGCAATCGAGTTCTCGGTTTTCGGATGTCACGGATGATGGGGGCGTAGGGGCGATTACCAATCGCCCGTCGTCGATGGTGGGTCGATCGCTCCTCGAAGGTGAGTCGCTCGTCGAGGGTTGTTGCGCACGGGCGATTGATAATCGCCTCTAAGGATTGTCTCCGAGGGACACGAAGAAAATTTCGACCCCCATCTCCCGCGCAGGCCTTCGAGTTCTGTCGCTTCGCATCGCCACTCCCCCTATCGGCTTGGCAGACATCCCCCTCGATGAAGGGGACTCCATCAAAAACTTCTCTCTCAGAGGGAGTTGACCCGGAGGGCCGGAGGTAGTGGGCGTGTCACGCAAATCCAGAACCCGATTCGGCCTGACGTCCGACTCCCGCCTTCTGGACCTCGCCTCGAAACGGACTAGGATGCCGCGCCGTGCAAACGTTCCCCTCTCCCCACTCGACGGCGTCGTTTCGAGGCGACCTCCCCGATCCGGCGACCACTGGCGCCTCTGCCAATGCCGAATCCTCGGATCGTGCCTGGAAAGAGGAAAAGTTCGTCACCCGAGCCCGCGCGCTCTTCTTCACGCGCCTGGCATTTTTGGCGATCGGACTGACCGTGATCGCCGTCCCGTCGTGGTCGTTCTCGCTCGGGATCCAGGGCCAGGGCGTCTTCGCCGTCTTCTTCGGGATGCTCGGCTACAGCATCGTGAACTTCCTCGTATTGCAGCGCCCCAAGGGCGGTCGCACCCTGACCTTTGCCACGCTCTGCTTCGACCTGCTCGTCGCCGTGTATCTCATCGAATCCACGGGCGGTCTGCAGAGCCCGCTGCTCGCCACGCAGCTCATGTTCACGGTGCTCTTCGTCCTGCTATTCCCCAAGCCGCTCGCGATTCTGCCGCCGCTCCTGACCCTGCCCGTGGTGGCCAAGCTCGATCAGCTCCTGGGCCTGCGTGTCATCGACTTCGGCGACCTGCTCATCCTCATCTGGTATTCGGCCCTCAACTTCATCATCGTCTATGTGATGGTCTATCTGCACGAGCGCGAAGAGGTGGCCCACAGCGACATCGTGGCCCTCGAACGCGACCTCCAGGGCCTGGCGGTCACCGAGGAGCGCAACCGACTCTCGCGCGAGATCCACGATGGCCTGGGCGCCACGCTCTCCTCGCTCATCATCCAGGCCGAATACATCGAGGGCCTGGCGAGCACCCCGGAGCTCAAGAGCGAGATCCAGGAGCTCAAGGGCTGTGCCGAGGACTCGATCGATGAGCTGCGGCGCGCGCTGCGGATGATGCGCGCCGACTTCGAGCTCGTGCCAGCGGTCGAGGACTACTGCCGCACGTTCGGGAACCGCTCGAAGCTGCCCGTCCAGTTCCACAGGGCGGGCATGGCCAGGGCGCTGCGCAACGAAGCGCAGCTGACCATCTTCCGCGTGCTCCAGGAGACGCTCAACAACGCCCGCAAACACGCCGAGGCCTCCATCCTCCGGGTCGAGCTCTCGTTCGACGAGCGCGCGCTGCGCCTCGTCGTGGCCGACGATGGCAAGGGCTTCGATCCCAAGGCCCCGCGCCGCGGCCACTACGGCGTGACCACGATGCGCGAGCGCGCGGCCAAGGTCGGCGGCGACGTCACCATCGACAGCGCGCCGGGCCAGGGCACCCGCATCACGCTGGAGATCCCCTACGCGCCGATCGAGGCGCGGTTCTGATCCTCTGAATCCGAAGCGCTCCCCATTCACTTCCCGCGATCCGCCTCACCCCAGGAGACACCCATGGAAGACCGCCGCCCCATCCGCGTCCTCGTCGTCGAAGATCAGCCCAAGATCCTGAAGAACCAGCTCAAGCTCCTCGACGCCGCCGCGGACCTGATCGTGATTGGGACCGCGACGAGCGGCGAAGAGGCGCTCAAGGAGATTCCGAACTGCAAGCCCGAGGTCCTCCTGCTCGATCTGGGATTGCCTCAGATGAGCGGCATCGACGTGACGCGCGAGGTCAAGGCGCGCTGGCCCGGCATCGAGATCCTCATCTTCACGATCTTCGACGAGGAGCAGAAGGTCCTGGAGGCCATCCGAGCTGGCGCCTCGGGCTACCTGCTCAAGGGCGCGACGGCCGACAAGATCGTCGAGGCCATCTGCGACGTGCGGGCGGGCGGCACGGTGATTCAGCCGAACCTCGCGCGGAACCTGCTCAAGCACTTCCGGGCCGACGCGCCTGCCGCGCCAGAGGCTCTCGTGCCTGGTCAGCGGCCCCTGTCGGAGCGCGAGAAGGAGATCCTCCAGATCATCGCCAAGGGCATCTCGAACAACGAGGCCGCCGCGATGCTCGGCGTGTCCAAGGCCACCATCCGCACGCACCTGGAACACATCTACGCCAAGCTGGAGGTGACGAACCGCGTCGAGGCCGTCACCGAGGGCATCCGCAAGGGCCTCATCGACATGTAAGAGTGGCCCTCTCCCTCTCGTGGGGGAGAGATTTTTGGCGTTGCGTCATTCGGGAAAAGCCCCCCCCACGCAAAATCATCCGCGATCTCCTCCCTCGCCCGCTCGCGGGAGAGGGCCGACGCGAAGCGCTGGGGAGAAGGGGCGGGCGATTGACCGAAATCGACTGCCCCGTCTCATGAGCAGCGCGGCACATCTCGACGATCGAGCACCAAGCGACCGCGCTTCACCACCTGGCGGACGTGCGAGATGCCCAGGTGCCAGACCAGATGAGCGAGGCTCGGCGCCGCGTGGACCACGAGGTCGGCCTGGAAGCCCGGGCACAGGGCCCCCACCCGATCCTCCAGCCCGAGCGCGCGGGCCGCGCCCAGGGTGAAGGCTTCGAGCGCTTCCTCTGCCCGCAGCCCATTGAAGCGAGCAGCGAGGCCCAGGGCGAGCGCGGCGTTCTCGCTCATGGCCGTCCCTGGGTTGAGATTGGTGGCGAGTGCGACCCGAGCGCCCGCGTCCCACAGGGCGCGCCCTGGCGCGCGGCGCGGATCGTCGAGGAAGAGCGTCGAGAGCGGGAGCAGCACGGACGTGACGTCCGAGGCGGCCAGCCGCGGGATGTCGGTGGGCTGGAGCGCTTCGAGGTGATCGACCGTGGCCGCGCCCAGATCGAGCGCCAGATCGATGGCGCCGCGCGAGGTCATCTGCTCCGCGTGCAGGCGCGGTCTCATCCCGAGCGCCGCCGCCCGTTCGAGAACGCGCCTGGCCTCCTCGACCTCGAAGGCGCCCTGCTCCACGAAGGCATCGCAGAAGCGGACGAAGCCCAAGCGCGCGGCCTCGGGCACGATCTCGGACACGCACAGGTCGAGGTAGCGCTCGCGCGCGGATGAGAACTCGGGCGGGATGGCGTGCGCGCACATCAATGTCGCGATCGTCTCGATGGGCTGGCGCGCGCCGAGGCGCTGGATGGCGCGCAGCATCTTCAGCTCAGACTCGGTCGAGAGTCCGTAGCCGCTCTTCACCTCGGCCATCGTCACGCCAAAGCCCAGCAACCGGCTCAGGCGCGGCAGGGCGAGCTCGACGAGCGCGTCTTCGGAGGTGGCGCGCGTGGCGCGCACGGTCGCATTGATGCCGCCGCCCTTGGCAGAGATCGACAGGTAGCTCTCGCCAGCGCACCGCGCGGCGATCTCCTCGGCGCGCGTCCCCGCGAAGACGAGGTGCGTGTGGCAATCGATGAAGCCAGGCGTGACGAGGCCTTGCGCGGCGTCGAGCCAGACGGCGTCTGGCGCGGCGCAGATCTCTGTCGCGAGCGCTGACTCAGGCCCGACCCAGATCACGGCGCCATCTGCCACGGCGAGCGCGCCCGCCTCGATGACGTCTGGTAGCCCACTGCCAGCGACGCGCGTTCCAAAGCTCCACACCTGCGCGGCGTTGTGGATGATGAGATCGGCGTTCGGTCGGGAAGAGCGGGACATGGGTTCACCAGGGCAATCGAGTTCTGTTTTTTCGGATGGGGTAGGGGAAGGGCGTGCCCTACCCGTCGTGTGTGTGCCGAATGACGACCACAGGGCACGGCTCGTCGCTGCCTGACCGCAAACGCGCCTCGTTGATTGATGGAGGCAAGCGCTCGATTCAGCGGTCTGGTGTGACGACGAGATCGAACCACTCGGCCGTCATGCCCTGGGGCAGTCCCGCGTCGCTCGTGCCGGTCCCCTCACTCTGGAGAAAGGCCTTGATCGACTTGAGCTCTGCGGCGTCGATGGGCCGCTCACTCGCGAGGACGGCGAAGCGGTTGCGGCCCACCGCATCCCTCAGGAGCAGGCGCGCAGGGACGCCCTTGATCGAGAGGTGATGCTTGCCAGGCGAGCGGCGTCCCGGGAGCTCCAGGAGCTCCAGCGAGTCATCTGGCCGGATGCGCGTGATCGCGACGAAGCGGGAGCGCAGCAGGCGGTAGCTCAGGAGAAGCTGTCGCGAGCTGGGCGTGGACTGGCCCGGGATGCCTTCGATGGGAGCGAGCGCGTCGTCTTCCGAATCGCCATCGCCATCGCCATCGCTGGCCTCGTCGCCAAGGGCAGGTGGCTCTGCCAGATGGAACGCGAGCTCCAGATCCCGCTGCGCGCTCTCGTCCAGCGTCGCCTGAAACGAAGGCGTTGCCCGCAGCGCGAAGAGCGTGAGGCCCGCCAGGCCCAACAGGCCAGCGGCGATGAGTGGGATCACGTCGCGTCGATTGCCCAAGACGGTGGACAGGCCAGGCAGCTCACCATTCAGGCGCGCGCCGATCTTCAGGCGACGCAGGATGCGCTGGAACATCGCGAGATCGCGGTGGCGACCGCGCTTCGGTCTGCTCTGGGCAAAGAGGATGGCGGCGAGCACCCCATCGAGCGCGTCGGTCGAGGGGCGGTGGCACAGGAGCGCCTCACAATCTGGGCAGCCAGCGCGCAGGTGTGCAGAGAGGCGATCGGCATGGTCCACGGGCTCACCGCGCAGGATCGCCTCGTAGAGCTCGGTCGTGAGGTGGGGCGTCCAAGGCGCCGTGGCATCGGCGTTGGCGTTGGCGGCGGCGTCCAAGTCGCCCGGCAAACCAGGCTGGTCAGCGAGCAGGCGCGCGAGGAGAAAGACCTTGAAGCGCACTTCAGCGATCTGCAGGTGCGCGCCGACCTGTGCGACGTCGAGCGAGAGGCGCGTGGCCAAGGCCTGAGGGCGCTCCTGCCGGTCGAAGCAGCTGGCCTCGGCGATCTGCCGCGTCTCTGGTGGGAGCGTGGCGAGCGCCTCCCTGAGGCAGAGCTCCAATTCGAGGCGCGTCCCAGGGCTCTGCAGGCTGGACACATCGAAGTTCGGCTTCTCGCAGAAGTGCGCCTCGCTGCCGCTGGCGATGGCACAGCGCTGGCGGGCCATGCCGTGCGCGATACCGAGGAGGTAGGCGGCAAAGCGGTTGGGCTCGCGCAGGCGCGCGAGGTTGGAGAAGGCGTGGAGGAAGCTCTCCTCGACGAGATCGCTCTGTTCGGCGGTCTCCAGCACCCGCGCGCGGGCGAGCACCTCTTCGACGGCAGGCACGTAGCGCTCGAACAGGGTTCGGCAGGCGGACGTGTCGCCCGCGAGGGTTCTGGAGATGAGCTGAGCGTCGTCGCGGTGCATCGGCAAGGCGTCCTCGGAGGTCTCGATGTCCGTTCCCGTTCCCGTTTCAGATTTCAGATTTCGCTTCAGTTTCGCGAAGGCAGCAGCGGCCGCATGGCAGGCCTGGGCGTGTCGCCCGACTTCTTCAGAACAGCCTGAGCGCGCTCGGGTTGTCCATGCCGTTCATAAAAGCGAGCCAGGCGGCGGGCATGGAGCGCGCTCCTCGGGTTCTGGTCGAAGAGGATCTCGAACTCACGTTGGGCACACGCGATCTCGCCCGTGCGCTCACATGTCTCGGCCAGATGCGCACGCGCCACGCCGTCGCGCGGAGCACGGGCGAGCGCCTTTCGGAGCGCCTCGATGGCCTGCGCGTCGCGACCAGCCAGCGACAGCAAGATGCCCAGCCGCAGCGCCAGGGCGTCCTCTTCGGGCCTGAGCTCGAGCGCGCGCGAACAGCTCTCGATGGCCTGCGCCAGGGCCTGCGTGCGGTCGAAGTGACGGCACCGCGCCAGGAACACGCGCGGGTTGCGCGGTTCGAGCCGCGCGGCGGCGTCGAGCGCGCGCTCGCGCTCGGCGATGGGCCCATCCAGCTTTTCGAGGAGCTCTGCCCATTCGAGCTGCACCAGACCAAACCTCGGAAAGCGCTGGACGAGGGGCGCCAGAATCTTCCGCGCTGCCTCCAAGTCTCCGGCCTCGACATGGGCGCGCGCCCGCTTGAGCTGCTCCGTCGCGTTGGCGGAGACCGCGGCCACGCAGAGCGTCTGGAGCGATTCCGCACCAGGGCTGGCCGAAGGAAACGACGCCATCACGAAGAGCGGGAGGAGCGCGAGGACGAGGGACATGGGCGCGGCGGCTTAGCAAAAGCTTTCTGGAATGCGGAGGGTATTTTTCGAATTCGGATCTACCAATTCAATTTCGAGCTTCGATTCTCCATTTCAAATGAAACGTGTAATAATTATCTAATACAAAAAAAGGACGCGATTCATCGCGCCCTCTTCTCGTTTACTCCATTCTTTCACTCCATTTTGTTTTTATTTCGATATTCGAAATCGAATTGGCCCGTTTGCGATTCAATTCCGTTTGGCGCCGCTCTTGACCTTGAGTCCGACGGCCTTGGCCCAGCGGGCGAGCGCCGTCAGGGGGAAGGTCAAGGGGTAAGACGGGTAGTTCATATAGATGATGCAGGGGTGACCCGTGCCCACCGTGGAGCGATCGCTCCAGCGGCCATCGCGCTGGAGCTCGTCCACCAGGAAGCGGGCGGCGGACGTGGCCGCGGCGCCTTTGGCCCGGCCACCGGCGATGAGCGCGAGCAGAGTCCAGGCGGTCTGCGAGGGCGTGCTCACGCCGCGACCTGCCCACGCCTCGTCCTCGTAGGCGCGCACGCTCTCACCAAAGCCTCCGTCCGGGTTCTGACGGCTCTCCAGCCAGTCGAGCGCGCGGCACAGGTAGGGCTCGTGCGGGCTCTCCCCTGCCTTGACGAGGCCCACCACGGCCGCGCCCGTGCCGTTGAGGTAGTTGATGCCCCAGCGTGACCACCAGGCGCCGCTCGGCGACTGGGTGGCCTTGAGGTAGGCGATGGCCCGGCGCGCGGCAGGGCTCGATGTGCGCGTGTGGCCATGGTCGGCGATCGCCTCCAGGATGTGGCCGGTCAGGTCTGGCGAGCTCTCGTCGAACAGGTCGGCCGAGTCGGCCAGAGCGCCAGCGGCGCGGTTCAAGAACCAGTTGCCCACGTTGTCCTTGGCAAACGCGCCAAACCCGCCGTCCGCGCTCTGCAGGGAGAGCAGCCACTTCAGGGCGCGCTCGATGGCGCGATCCACCACGGGCTCACCGGCGAACGGCTTGAGGAACATCAGGATCTCGGCCGTGTCGTCCGTGTCGGGCGCGTACCAGAAGTCGTGGCCATAGCCGAACCCACCGAGCGCGCTCTGGTTCTCGACCAGGTAGTGGGCCGTTGGTCGCAGCGCCTCCAGGTCGATGTCGCTCGTCAGGAGCGCGATGCCGACGAGCGCCGTGTCCCAATAATGGCCGTCCATCAGGCCGCCCAGGTAGGCGGCGCTCTCGCTCTCGAAGAAGAGGTGCTCGACGAAATCGAACGCGCGCTCGAGGGCGATCGAGAGCTTCTGGTCCGGGTCGCCACGGTTGCGCGCGAAGTCGTCGAACACGATGGTCGAGAGCATGGTCGAGAGCGTGTAGCCGCCGAAGCTCCCCTTGGGTTGCTGGCGGTCGAGCATGAACCGGATGAGCTTCTGGTCCGCCTCGTCCGGCAGGAGCCGGTCGCGCGCATCGATCTGACGGCGGATACGCGCCTCTTGCGCGCGGTCGCACCACAGCTCGGGCAGCAGGAATTCTGGACCGATGAAGCGTCGGAAGCGCTTCTCGCGCAGATAGGCGATGGCCACCATGTGCGGCCCGATCCACTGCGCAAAGTCGTCGTGGTTGAACGGGAAGGCCTTGTTGAACACGAAGTAGGGAATCCGGGGCATGAACTCCCAGTCGTAGTTCCCGAAGCAGGCGGCCACGATCTTGTTGAACGCCGACAGCTTGGCCATCCCGCCCTTCGAGAGGATGAAGCCGCGCGCGCGGACGAGCGGCGCCGAATCGGCAGGCGTGCCCGAGGCCTTCAGGAAAAAGTAGTTGAGGAAGGTCGCGTTGAGGTCGCCCTCGGGGATGTTCGCGTCCTGGATCGCGTACCAGGAGCCGTCCGGCAGCTGATTCTCGAGGAGCAACCCTCGCAGGCGCTCGACGTCGAGCTTGGTGTGCTCGCGGTCGAGCAAGCGCAGGAAAAGGTAGAACTGGGAGGTGTAGTGCATCCCCAGGTAGGGCGGCATGTCCCAGTAGAGATCTCCGATGCGTTGCTCGAAGAGGTTCATCTGGGCGCGCTCGACAGCCTCGAGGATCTCCTTCTGGCAGGGCGCGGGCAGCGGGTTGTGCTCATTCCGCTTGGGGGGCGGCAGGGAGCTGAAGAGCGCGGCAAAGGGCTCCAGATACGTCTTGAGGTTCATCGGCAAAGTCACCTGTCTGTTCCTCCTCCGGCCAGGAGGGCGCGCCTTCTGAGTGAAGGCACTTGGCGTGACAAGATGGAAATGCCCAGCGTCCAGGGCAATCGAGTCCTCAAATCACTTGACACACCCACTCCCTCCAGGCCTCCGGGCCACCTCCTTGGGTGAGAGAGGCTTTCGATGGGGGCCCCTTCACCGAGGGGGATGTCGGCGTCGCCGACAGGGGGCGGCGCGATCCGAATCGATGTCGAAATCGATGTCGAATCGGAGGTGTAGGGGCGTTGTGTGCAGCGCCCTGCGAATGACGGACGAGGCAAACGCGCGATGGCGACGCGAGCGTCGCGCCTCCGACAAAACACCTCGATCGTCGGTCATTCGCCAGAGCCCGATTTCCCTGAGGCGGCTCGCGCCACTTTCTTCTTTGATTGCCCTGCCATGCCCTCACTCCTGAAACGCCCTTCGGTGCTCGCCGTCACCGCACTCATCGCCCTCGTCGGCGGCGCGCTCACGTGGTTGCCGCTGTTCGATCTGCCCGGCTACGAGCTGTCGAGCGCGCTCACGCTGATGCTCGCGCTGGCCGCGCCCTACTTCGGCATCCGCGCCGCCGAGTGCCTCATCACCGAACGCCCAACCTTGCGCGAGCTGCTCAAAGCCGCGCGCGCCGCGCTCTTCCCCGCCGTGATCGCCGCGCTCCTCCCGCTCGCGTTTGCCTGGATCACGAGCGCGCTGAGTGAGCGATGCAGCCCCTCGTCTGGGAGCGCGCTCGCCCTCCTCCTTCCTCTGCCGACGGCGGTGTTGGGCGTGTGCCTCGGCATCTGCCTGAAGCGCTGCCTGAGAAAGACGAGCCGCGCGCTCTTCGCCGTGCTTCTCGTCCTGCTCGCGTCGCTCGCCATCTCACTCTGGCCGCTATGGGCCGGGCCGCAGCTCTTTGCCCTCAACCACCTGCTCGGCGCCTTTCTCGGGCCAATCTACGACGAGGCCTTGGCCGTGGACGCGCGCCTCCTCACGTTCCGCGCGCTAACGCTGCTCTGGGCGCTGGCGCTGCTGCTGTTCACGGCCCTCGTCAGCGCATCGAGCTCGATCTCGAGGTCATGGCTTGCCTGCGCGTTCGGCGCCTGCCTCCTCGCGCTCGGATTGTGCTGGCACTTCGACACGGCGCTCGGGCTTCGGACGACCGAGGCCGACATCGACGCGACGCTCGGCGGCAAGCTCAGCGTCTCCCCGCAACTCACGCTCCACTTCCCGCGCGAGAAGCCAAAGGAGCAGGTCCGTCGCCTCGCGTTCGAGATGGCGTTTGCCTGGTCCGAGCTCAGCGAGCTCTTTGGCGCCACGCCCCAGGGCGAGGTGCACGCCTTTTTCCATCGAAGCCCCGAGGAGAAGCGCCGCCTGACCGGCGCCTCGCGCACCGACTTTGCCAAGCCCTGGCGCGCGCAATTTCACGTGCTCGACAAACCCTGGCCCCACCCAACGGCACGCCACGAGCTGGCCCACCTCTTTGGCGCGGCGTTTGGCTCGCCGATCTTTGGCGTGTCGTGGCGCGGCATCCTTGGCCTCAACGTCGGGCTGATCGAAGGTCTCGCCGTGGCGGCCGAGGCAGAGGGCGACGAGGACTTCGCTCTCCACGCGCAGGCACGCGCCATGCGCGAGCTCGGGCTCCTCCCAGATCTGAGCGCGCTGCTCGATCCAGCGGGCTTCTACGCGCAGCCCGGCGCCCGCGCTTACACGGCCAGCGGCAGCTTCCTGCGCTTCGTCCACGAGCGGCACGGCGGCGCTGCCGCGTTGCGCGCGCTCTACCCCGAGGGCGACTTCGTGACGGCCACGGGCCAGGCGCTCCCGACGCTCATCGCGCAGTGGCTCGAAGCACTCGACACGATCGAGCTCACGCCGCGCGCTCGATCAGCGGCGCAGCAGCGCTTTGGCAGGGGGAGCCTGTTCCAGCGGCCTTGCGTGCGCGAGATCGCAGCCCTCGAGAGGCAGGCCGCACCACTCGTCAACGCCGATCCAGCGCAGGCCCTGGCGCTCTACGATCGATGCGCGGCGCTCGTGCCCGACGATCCAGGCTTCGCGTGGATGCGTGCCGAGCTCAAACGGTCGCAGGAGGACTTCGACGGCGCGGCGACGCTCTATGAAGATCTGAGCAGCAGCTCGAACGCGGCTCCGCACGTCCAGGGGCGGGCGTTGCTCGCGCTGGCCATGCTCGACTGGCGCGCTGGACGGCTCGACGCTGCCCGTGATCGCCTGGAGCGCGCGCTGGCGCTGCCGCTCCTGCCTGGCGACGAGCGCAGCGCCCTGATCAAATTCGTGGCCATCGTCGGCGACGAGGCGTCGCGAGAGCTCCTTCGGCGCTACTTCGACAGTGGCGCTGGCCTCGCCGAGCTGCTCGCGCTCCAGCGGCTCTCGGAGGCGCGTCCAGATTGGCCCATCGCCCCCTACCTCCTCGGCCGCCAGCTCTGGATACGCGGACAGGGTGCCGAGGCGCTGCCGTATCTGCGGCGCGCGCACGAGGCAGCGCTCGGCCATCCCGTGCTCGTCGAGGAGAACCTGCGCGTCTGGGTCGATGCCGCGTTCTGGTCAGGCGACCTCGCCGAGGCGCGCGCTGCCCTGGCGGAATGGGAGGCGCTCGGCGCCAGCGTGGACCAGCGCGCCCGTGAGCTCTGGCAGCGACGCTGCGCGTTTCGTGAGCGTCACGGCGACTGAGATCGGCCAGCCACTCAGGGCAGCCGATCGATCTCGATCTGCTGCGGCGTCCCGAGCCCCAACACGCGGACAGGCGTGGGCCGATCTTCCCTGATCCCGTCGCCGAGCTGACCTGCCTCGTTGCCGCCCCAGCAGATCACCGCGCACGTGTGAGCGCTGCCAGCGATCAGGCCAGTGACGATGCCGTCGAGCCCAATGACCGGCATCGGGAGGCTGGGCCCCGTCGTCGTCTCATCAGCGGGTTGGCCGTTGGAATGGCTGCCCCAGAACGTCACCGATCCGTCCTCGTTCAGCGCGCAGGCGTGTCGAGCGCCTGCCGCGATCGCCGTCACGTCGCTTTGCAATCCGATGACGTCCACGGGCTCGACGCTCTCGGGCACGCTGCCGTTGCCGAGCTGACCTTCGAGGTTCTGGCACCAGCACGTCACACCGCCCTCGGCCGTCAACACGCACGCCAAGGACTTAGGACCTATCCCTCGATTATCCCGCCGCCAAAGCTCGTCCGTGAAACGCCTGCCTTCGTTGTTTCGCTCTTCACTTCCGTCTGGATGCTTTCGGACTCTCCGAGGGGCGCTTCTGGCATTCCCCGTCCTTCGCGGTGCAAAGGTCCTAATGAAGGGATAATTCCTAAGCCCCTGACGCTTCATACGATTCCTCGGTGGCATGGCAGGCGTCCGACGCTTCGCCGTCTGGTTCGTCTGGCTGCGAAGCGGTGTTGTCGGGCGCGCCCTCCTTCTCCGTCTCTTTGATCTGACACACCGCAGCCCACCGACATCGTGAGGGCGAGCGCAATCACTGGCACGAGCCACAACGCCTTGTTCCAAATCGAGCCGATCGAGATCGAACGCACGGCGGACCGCTCCCTCGCCTTCGTCGTGTTTGGCCGTGCTTCATCGAATGATGGCTTGATGGGTGTGGCATGAGGCGGACGCGACATTGCCCGCCCGACAGCCCTTCTATCGGCCCATCTGGACAAGGCCCGCTCGCTGGTCTTTATGCCGCCCCCGTTTCCTCGGGCCTTTGCGGCGCGCGTCCGGCGCGACCGCCGAGGCTCTTTCATTTCACTTCACCGCAGCCAGCAAGGAGACAGACGTGAAAGAAAAACTTGTGGTGCGCAAAGGCGCTTACCACGACTCGGCGTTCCTGATGCGGGTCACCCGTCAGCTCAAAGGCATCTCCAACATCTTCGATGCCGTCGTGGTCATGGGCACGCCCATGAACCTGGAGCTGCTGGCCGCCTCCAACTTCATGGGTGAGGCGCTCGAGAGCGTCACCCCAATGGACATGGTCGTCGCGCTGCGGGGCGCGAGCGCCGACGCGATCGCCGTGGCGGAGCAGGAGCTCGAAAAACTCCTCCAGGGAGGCGAGCAGCAGACCGGTGATGAGTCCGCGGGTCTTCCCATCGACCTCACCACCGCGCTCACTCAGAACCCCGACGCGCAGCTCGTCAGCGTGTCTGTCCCAGGCACCTACGCGGCCTACGTGGCCAGCCGCGCGCTCGATGCCGACCGCCACGTGTTCCTCTTCTCGGACAACGTCTCGGTCGAGGACGAGCTCGCGCTCAAGACGCGCGCGCTGGAGAAGGGCCTGTTCGTCATGGGCCCGGACTGCGGCACGGCCATCATCGCGGGCGTTGGCCTCGGGTTCGCCAACCGCGTGCGCCAAGGCCGCATCGGCGTGGTCGGCGCCTCCGGCACCGGGATGCAGGAGCTCACGAGCCTCATCTGCGAGCAAGAGGGGGAGGGGATCTCGCAGGCCATCGGCACGGGCGGCCGCGATCTCTCCAAAGCCATTGGCGCGCGCATGACCGATCTGGGCCTCCGCGTGCTGGCAGCCGATCCCGGGACCGACGTCATCTGCGTCGTGGCCAAGCACCCGGCCGACGAGGTCGCGGACCGCGTCCACACCATCCTCGAAGGCCTCGGCAAGCCGGTCGTGGTCCGCTACATGGGCAACGCGGTGCGACCGAGCACGTCCAACGTCTTCTATGCCTCGACCATCGATGAGGCTGCCCAGGCCGCTGCCCGCCTCGCGCGCGGCGAGCCGCTCACGTTCTCGAAGCAGTGCTCGGGCTGCGGCGACGCCTGCTTCAAAGCCGACAAGATCAAGGAGGGGCGCGTCATCCCCAAGCGACTCATCGGGCTCTACAGCGGCGGTTCGCTTGCTTACGAGGCCGCCCTGTTCCTCCAGCAAAAGGGCATCGCCGTCCACGAGCCCAAGGTTGCGATGAAGTCGAGCGGTCCCATCGAGTTCGACGGCAACCTCGTCATCGACACGGGCGAGGACTTCTACACGGTCGGCAAGCCCCACCCGATGGTCGATCAAACGGTCCGCTGCGAGCTCATCGAGAAGGTCGGCGCGGACAAATCCGTGGGCGTGCTGCTCCTCGACGTCGTGCTCGGTGATGGATCGCACGCCGACCCAGCGCCCGAACTCGTGGCAGCCGTGAACGCGGCCAAGGCAGCGCGCGGCTCGGACGACCTGCTCGTGCTCGCCTCCATCACCGGCACCGAGCTCGATCCGCAGGATCTCTCCCGCCAGAAGGCCATCCTGAAGGCTGCGGGCATCCTCGTGGCGCCGACCGCCTCCAAGGCCGCGCGAATCGCGAGTGAACTCCTCGCCTGAGCTGTCTGTCCAACTTTCAAAAACATCGAACCGAAAGGATCGAACACCAATGGATCTCTCCAAAGGAAAACAACTCATCGAAGGTCCGCTCAAGCTCGTGGGTTTGGGCATCGAGAGCATCGTCGAAGGTGCCAAGGCTGCCGGTGCCAATGTGGTCGAGGTGACCTTCCAGCCGCCCGCGGGCGGTGATGCGACTCGGATGCGCGCGCTTGCCAAGCTCTTCGAGCCGCCGCTCGCCGAAAAGATCGACGCGGCCAACCAGATCGCCCTCGAACGTCTGCTGGAGAGCCGCCCCACGCTCGTGGGTGTGGGCGTGGCGCGCGAGGTCATCCCAGGCATGAGCGACGATCTCATCCTGCACGCCGGACCGCCCATCACGTGGGAGCGCATGGCTGGCCCCTTGCGAGGCGCGATCATCGGCGGCCTCATCTACGAGGGCAAAGCCACGACGCCCGAGGAGGCAGAGGCGCTCGCCGCCTCCGGCAAGATTCGCTTCGATCCGTGCCACCACCACCACGCGGTCGGGCCCATGGCGGGCGTCGTCACGGCCTCGATGCCGGTCTGGATCGTCGAGGACATGGCAGGCGCGAACGCGGGCAACCGCACCTACTGCACGCTCAACGAGGGCCTGGGCAAAGTGCTGCGCTTCGGCGCCTACAACGACGAGGTCGTCACGCGCCTGAAGTTCATCGAGCGCACGCTCGGCCCCGTGCTCGGTCGGACCATGGCAGGCCGCGGTCCCATCGATCTGAAGATGATCATGGCCCAGGCGCTCCAGATGGGCGACGAGGGCCACAATCGCAACCGCGCTGGCACCTCGCTGCTCTTCCGCGAGCTCGCGCCCGCCATGGTGCGCTTTGGCGGTGAGGCCGAGGACGTGGCCAAGTGCCTCGACTTCATCTCGAAGAACGATCACTTCATCCTCAACCTCACGATGCCCATGGCCAAGTGCATGTTGATGGCGACCGAGGGCATCGCGCACGCGACCGTGCTCAGCGTGATGGCGCGCAATGGCACCGACTTCGGCATCCAGGTCGCGAGCATGCCGGGACGCTGGTTCACTGGTCCGGCGCAGCTCATCCGCGGCCTCTACTTCCCGGGCTTCACGGACGAGCACGCCAACCCAGACATCGGCGACTCGGCCATCACCGAGACGGCTGGCTTTGGTGCCTTCTGCATGGCCGCCGCACCCGCCATCGTGCAGTTCGTGGGCGGAACAGTGAACGACGCGCTCAAGAACAGCCGCCAGATGGGCCGCATCACCGTGGGCAAAAATTCGCTCTTTCAGATTCCAGCGCTCGGGTTCGAGGGCAGCCCCACGGGCATCGACGTGCGCCTGGTCGAGGAGAAGAACCAACTGCCGGTCATCAACACGGGCATCGCGCACAAGGCCGCGGGCGTTGGCCAAGTCGGCGCTGGCCTCGTGAGCCCACCGTGGGAGTGCTTCCACCAGGCGCTCACGGCGATTGTGGAGCAGGAGAATGCTTAGATCGCCGTTGCATCGATGATGGATGGCGCCATCGAAGGGAAACAGGCTCGATCGAAAGATTGGGCCTGTTTTTTTATCTCGAAAACCTCATTTCGAATCTCGAGACCCCGTCGTCATTGCGAGGAGCGAAAGCGACGAAGCAGTCCTATCGACGAAAAAATTCGCCAACCATCCTGGATTGCTTCGCTCGCACTGACGGAACTTCGAAGTCTTCACCGCTTGGGGCGCTCGCCCAGCACCACGCTGATCTCCTGCTCGATGCCATCGCGCAGGACCTTCAGCCGAATGTTCTGTCCCGGGGTGAACTGGGAGATCTGACGGATGAGATGGGAGGCGCTCTGGATGGGCTCGCCCTCGATGTCGATCACGATGTCGCCCGTCTTGAGGCCCGCGGCCTCGGCAGGGCCGTTTCGATGGATCGATCGGATGCAGGCGCCCTCGGCTTCGGACAGGTTCGTGGCGCGCATCTCCTCTTCGAGGAGGTTGCGGGCCGAGGCGCCCAGAAAGCCGCGCCGGATCTCGCCATGTTCGACGAGCACGGGCAGCAAGGTGCGGATGAGGTCGCTCGGGACCGCAAAGCCGATGCCGTCGGCCTGATCCACGATGGCCGTGTTGATGCCCACCACACGCCCCTCCAGATTGAACAGCGGGCCGCCCGAGTTGCCCGGATTGATGGCCGCGTCCGTCTGGAGATAGCTGTCGAAGGGGTTCTCTCCCAGCTCGCGTGCCGTCCCGGAGATGATGCCGTAGGTGACCGTGAGCTGGAGTCCGAAGGGGTTTCCGATGGCCACCACGAAGTCGCCCACGCGCAGTGACTTCGACGCCCCGAGCTCGGCAAAGGTGATCGTTTCGTCCAACTCGACGAGCTGGATCAGCGCCACGTCCGTCTCGGGGTCCCTGCCGATCAGGCGCGCCTGGCGCTCTCGGCCATCGGCCAGCCGCACGAGGATGCGCTCAGCGCCCTCGATGACGTGGTTGTTCGTGAGGATCGTCCCATCGGGCGCGATGAGCACGCCCGAGCCGATGGTGCGCGGCCCATCATCGAGCATCCCCATCAGCCGATCCCAGAAGCCCCGCTCTCCCCTCGTCATCACCTCGACCACGGTGGGCCGCACTCGTTCGACGAGCGGCGCGAGCGAGGGCAACATCTGTGGCAGAGGCCGCTCGGAGAGGGCTTCCTGGCGCGCGGCAGTGGCGCTGTCTGGAGTCAGCTTTTGGGCGTCGAGCACGCGCGTGGACGGGGGCGGCGGTGTCGCGGGCGCCTGTTCCGTCGCGGCCGCAGCGCTCGGCTCGCTCGCGTTCGCGCTCATCTCAGGAACGTCGGGCTGCACCGAGATGACCGCGATCTCTGCCAGCGCCCAGGCGATCCACAAGAGCAGTGCCGCCCTCGAAAGCTCACGCCACATCGCGCGCCTCCCTCGACCCAACCCCCAGCTCATCGGCGGAGCATCGACGACGAGATCTCTCGACAAGCGACGCCCGGCGCGCTCAGGCCTGGGCGCCACTCCAGACGAAGCGCCGCCGCTCTTCGTGGGCGCGAATCAGGTAGCCCATCAACATCAGCGAGGAGCTGTTCTCGAGGATGCGCGAGGGATCTTTGGAGATGAGGTTCGCGCTGTAGGACAGGAAGAACTGCGCGAGATCTTCCCCCGCCTCACGGAGGATGAGCGCGTTGAGCACAGAGGCCTCCATCGTCCGGATGTCGTTGATGAAGCCGACCGCGATCTTCTTCTTCTCGTTCTTCTCCATCCCGCGCCTCCCCGTTCCCCTTCCCCATCCGACCGCTGCCCAGAGGAGGTTTTGGACGGGGTGGACGATGCGCAAGGGCCCGATGCAGCGCTGACATCAGCTCGGCGTCGCCCCCTCCCTCTCCCGGTCGCTGCGCGACGGAGTTCTCCCACGAGTGGGAGAGGGATTTTTGTGCTGGTTGTCTCGACTGATCCGCGATCTTTTCCCTCTCCCGTTTGACGGAAGAGGGTCGACGCGCAGCGATCAGGAGAGTGGGGCCGGAGAGTGGGGCTTCGTCACGCGAAGACCACGGTCTTGTTGCCGCAGACGAGGATGCGATCTTCGAGGTGCCAACGGACGGCGCGCGCCAGCACGACCTTCTCGAGATCGCTGCCCTTGCGCGAGAGGTCGGTGGCTCGATCGCGGTGTGAGCAGCGCACCACGTCCTGCTCGATGATCGGCCCCTCGTCGAGGTTGACCGTCGTGTAGTGCGCCGTTGCGCCGATGAGCTTCACACCTCGGGCATGGGCCTGCTGGTAGGGCTTGCCGCCCTTGAAGGCGGGCAGAAACGAGTGGTGGATGTTGATGATGCGCTCGGGAAAACGCTCGATGAACGACCCGCTGAGGATCTGCATGTAGCGGGCAAGCACGATGAGATCGACGCCTTCGGCTTCGAGCAGCGCGGCCTCGGCCTCCTCCTGCGCGTGCTTTGTCTCGGGCGAGATCGGGAACATGTGAAACGGGATCTGGAAATAATCGGCGATCGGGCGGAGCGCCTCGTGGTTGCTGACGATGAGCGGAATGTCGCAGTCGAGCTCGCGCGAGTGCCAGCGGGCGAGCAGATCGATGAGGCAGTGATCGTATCTCGACACGAAGATCGCCACGCGCTTGCGCTCATCCCCCCAGCACAGGCGCCACTTCATCGAGAAACGCTCGGCCACTTCGCCGATGCCTCGGACGAGCGTCGCGCGGTCGGTGCGCAGCTCGCTCGCGTCGAAGCGGATGCGCTGGAAGAACTGTCCGGCCGTTGGATCCGCGTGCTGATCCGAGTCGAGGAGGTTGGCGCCGTGGCCAGCGAGGATCTGCGCCAGGGCGGCGACGAGGCCACGCCGATCGGCACAAGAGACGAGGAGTGTCCCCAGATCGCGCGGGCGCGGATCGGAGGTGGTGGGCGGAAGGGAGGGCGGCATGCTCGTCGCTCGAAGAGGTCAAAAAAGAAGGGCGACTTCATTCGATGGAGCCGCCCTTGAAAACACTGCGAAGTCGTCTGTTTGGTCAGTGACCTACTCGGCCTTCTGCTCAGCTTTGGGCCATGAGGTGTGCCTTGAGTGCGTCGAGGCAGGCGAGCGCCGAATCCTTGGAGACGAGGAGGCGTGGCACGATCACGTCCAGAATGAGCTCGCGCTCCTGCTTGGAGAGGATCTTGTCGAGGCTGAGGATCGACATCGCCTCTTCGAACAGCGCGTGGCCAATGCCGCTTTTGAACTGCTCGGGCACGGCGTCCATGGCGTCGAACACCTGCTTGAGGCGGTCGTCCTCGACGGGCTTCCCCGTACGCAGTCCTTCGAGGTGCTCGGAGAACATCATCTTGACCTCGGCGTCCGAGAGGAGCGTCGCGCTCAGCGGGCGCTCGAGCACCTGTTCCTCGGCGGAGGCCAGGCCATCCCAGGAGGCGACGAGGAGCTTGATGTTCACCGAGGCGCGGTCGCAGGCGAGGGCGAGCTCGGGATCGTTGAGCGCGTCGAGAAGTTCTTTCGAGAGGGCCATGCGCTGTCTCCTGATGGGTGGCGTGAAGGTTTGAGGGGGAGGCTTCGAGAGTGGAGCGCGGGCCTCTAGTCGAAAAGGGTTCTCACGAACAAGTGAAACCCGCTGGCATCAGGACAATCGACGCCTCACCCTTGGCTCACTGGGTTTTGATGTCGAATGACGACCATGGGGCGTTGCACGCAGCCTCCCTACACATCCCTCGCGACCTCCAAACGACAGAACCCGATCTCCCTTCGGCTCCCTCCCCCCTCTAGAGGCCATCGAGTGCTAACGGGCCACCCCGCAACTCCCTCGTGTCGCCTTCTCCGACATCCCTCTCGGTGAGTGGGATTCTCATAAGAAGAAAAGCCCCCCTCTTTTGGGGGAGGGGCGCACCGCTTTGAGGAAGGTGGCGTGTCGAGCGATTGGCGAACTCGACAAACGCCCTGCTGAAGCCTTCGAATTAGAATTAGGTTTGACAACCCATCGAGGCGAGTGCATAGGGCCGCGCCGTTTTTATGGACGCCGGGCGATTAGCTCAGCGGTAGAGCACTGCCTTCACACGGCAGGGGTCGCTGGTTCGAAACCAGCATCGCCCACACCCAAATGACCGGAACTCGCTCAGCGCGGGTTCCGGTTTTCGTTTTTTCGAGTCGGATCGAATCGATGCTGCCGTTGACGTCGGTCTGCTAGAGAGCGCCTCCTTTTCGGCCCCCCCCCCCTCCATGCTGGCGCGCATTGCCAGAGCAGAAGGTGCCGGATGAATCGACGCGATTTTCTCGAGGGCCTGCTCACGCCGGTCATGGATTTCGAGACGGCCTTCTGCAACTTCGACTGCACGCGCTGCGCTCAGGCCTGCCCCAGGGGCGCGCTCCCGCCGCTCACGCGTGAGGAGAAGCAGCGCATCCAAGTGTGCCGCGCCGCCTTCGACAGGGGCCTGGGCATCGTGAACACGGACGGCACCTACTGCGGCGCCTGTTCGGAACACTGCCCCACGCAGGCCGTCCAGATGGTCCCGGTCCGCGATGGGCTGACCATCCCCGAGGTCGACGCGGATGGCTGTGTCGGCTGCGGCGCCTGCGAATAGATCTGCTCGGTCCGGCCAAGGCACGCGATCCACGTCGAGGGCAACGCGGTCCACCAGACAGCGCGCGCGCCTCGGACGGGGTCAGACACTCGGCCTGAGATCGACATCGACGACTTCGGGTTCTGAGTCGGAAGCGGCTGGTGGACGGGGGAGACGGCAGTGGGAGGAGGCGCTCGAGCGTCCACGCTTTTCCTCTCCCGAATGGAGCTGTCGGAGAGAGGCGGCGCGGAATCGAGATTTTTCAGTCAGGCCCTAAAACCGCCCGACGAGCGAGATCGTCCCGACCTGCCGCAGGTAGCTCAGCGACGTGTCGTCGTCGCGCCGCGGCAGCTCCATCCACGAGAGGCTGTATTTGAGCTCGATCTCGATGTGCTCCGTGAGAGGGCGCGCCAGCTTCAGGGTCGAGCTGCTCTGTGACTCGTCGTCGTAGAGGAGCAAGTCGATGAGGTCATCCGAGAGGTAGAGGCCATCTGGGTAGTGCAGCGTCTGCCAGGCCAGGTGCAGCCCCACGAAGACAGACCACGGCAGGCGCGTGGTCATCGCCACGAAGACGCGGTGGCGCTGGAAGCTCTCGCCGAGGCTGTTCGACCAATTGCCCACCCACAGGTAGCCGCCCTGGAAGGCCGCCCTCTGGTGCCGGTAGGAGGCCTGGAGCTGCAGCGAGAGCAAGCGATCTCGCCGCACGACCGATCCGGGCATCTCGTCCGAAGCGCGCGCGAAGCCCTCGTAGGTCGGCAGCGCGCCGCGCACACCGAGCGCGAGCTGGAGGCGACGATGGACTTGCCACAATCCCCACAGGCCACCCCGAAGTCCCCAGAAGCCATAGTCCTCCTCGTGAGGATAGCTGAAGTGGCGCACGCCGAGCTCGCCCTTGAGCGCCAAGCCTCTCGCGATCCGCCACCGCGCCGATAGGTCGCCGGATAGGTCGAGGTAGTCGCGCAGACCATTGCGCGAGAAGCGCAGCTTGGCGTTCGCGCTGGCCTCGAAGGTCCAGTTCGAGGCGGTGCTGGCCACGTAGCCGAGCGCGAGCTGCTGGACCATGAGGTCCTCGGCGTCGAGGTTGAAGAATTTCTTGAGGCCGAGGTCGTAGCGCCCATGGAGGCGGTGGCGATCATCCAGCGAGAGCTCGCCGCGGGCCGTTCCAGCGAGACCGGCAAAGGCGTCCGAGACAGCCTCTTCGCCGATCACGCGGCGCGCGTTCGTGTCCACGCCCGCGTTGAACGTGATGGTCGCCTCCCCATTGGCGCGCACCGACGATGGCGATGTCGCTGGAGGTGGCGGCGACATGGGCGCTTCAGAGGCACGCGCATCGACACTCCCGCTCATCACGCCAACACCTTCGAGCGCTTCGTCCGCCTCGACGTCCACGCCTTGGGCAGACAAGGCGAGCGTCACGAGCGCGGTAAGAGCTGGGAGCAGAATCGGCAAGGCGTCGGGTTCCGGGATCCAATGAAGGGCGATCGGACGGGTCGGATAAAGCGGGGCGCTCTAGCGCGTCGCGCCAGCGCCGGGAAGCAAGATGATGTGCGTGATCTCAGGCGGCGCGCCCACGCGGGCCGGCGGCCCCCAGTAGCCACAGCCGCGCGTGACGTAGAGCTGCCCTTTGCCGTGTCGATAAAGACCTGCCAGGAACCCATCGTTCGCGTGCCACGCAAAGGGATGGAAAGGAAACATCTGGCCGCCGTGCGTGTGGCCAGACAGCTGGAGCGCGACCCCCTGCCCGACCGCATCCCTGAAGCCACGGGGTTGGTGGGTGAGCAGGATGCTCGGGCGATCACCGTGGCGGCGCTGGGCCAGCGCGCCGACCAGGTCATAGCCCGGGCTGATGCCGTGCCTGGCCATACTCCAGTCGTCCACACCGAGCAGGTCGAGGCCGTCTAGGTCCGCGCATTCGTTGCGCAGGACGCGGATGCCCAGCGAAGAGAGGAACGCCACCCACGGATCCACACCCGAGTAGATCTCGTGGTTCCCGACGACGAAGAAGGTTCCCAGGCGCGAACGGAGGTTGGCCAGCGGCGCGACGCTCGACGATAGCGCGTGGACTTTGCCGTCCACCAGATCGCCCGCGATGAACACGGCGTCGGGCGCGAGCGCGTTCACCTTGTCCACGAGATCCTGGACAAAGTCGCGACCGATCCAGCCACCCACGTGGATGTCGGACAGGAGCGCGATCGACAGCCCTGACAGGCGCTCGGAGAGGCCTTCGAGGTGGATGGGGCGACGCACGATCTGGCAGTGTTGCGCGCTCCAAAATCCCCAACCCGAGGTCGGCAGAGCCAGGCCAAGGCCGATCAGACCGCTGTTCTTGAGAAAGCGGCGGCGCTCGGGACGAAACGTGGCCTCCACTTCAGGCACCTCGGCGGAGATTGGCGCGAGGACCTCTTCCGCACTCGATGGCGCGACCGACGGTGGGAGCCTCAGCGCTTTGCGCCGACGCACGCGCTCCACGAGCCAGGCGACGAAGATCGCGAGATCGATCGCGAGCAGCGCAAACAGGCAGTAGAGCGCGATTGGCATCCACACGTAGCCCGCGCGCTGGAGGTAGAGGGCTGCCGTCCCTGGGAGGATCCGGGAGATGGTGTTCCCAAACGCGACGAAGAAGAGGAGCGTGAGGAGGATCGCCGCCCCTGCCCCTCTCTGACCGCGGCCTGAGAGGGGCCGCACCAAGCGTCGGTAGAAGTAATAGTGGGCAGCGATCAGGGCGATGGCCGCGATGGGAAAAAAGAAGAAAAACATGAGCACCAAGCCGTTGGGGCGATCCTCTCGAAGCGCGTTCGAAGCAAGCCAACTGCAATTTTAAGTGTGGGCGCGCCAGCCGACAGCACGCTCCCCCAATTGCTAGAGCGGGCGCCATGCAGTCGAGGCGCGAGAGGTGTCAACGCGGAAACGCTCATCGAACCGGGGGTGAGGCGCACGGAAGAATGACGTGAAAAACATCAGAATCCTCGAAAAATTCTTGACCTGGACAAAAGCCTCGACTAAAGAGCCGCGCGTTTTTTCGGGAACTTCTCGAAAAGGCAGACAAATGAATACCCTGGGGCTGTAGCTCAGTTGGGAGAGCGCCTGAATGGCATTCAGGAGGTCATCAGTTCGATCCTGTTCAGCTCCACTTAGAGGTTGGTTGTAGAAGTCCGTCGAAGTCCATAACCCGTTGAAATCACTGAGGTTTTCAGAGGTTTCGGGGCCAAGATGGACCCCGTGAAGGCCACGGACATCTGAAAAAACTGAGGTGTGACGTTTTTT
>JAISIF010000159.1 GCA_031262165.1 Myxococcales bacterium
ATCGCCTGGTCCAATTGGCGACGCGCTCACCAAGCCGCCGCGAGAGAGGCTCACGTGAAATCTAGATTACAACTGTAGTGCTAGGAACGAATGAACGACGAGCGATACGTTTGGCTTAGGGGCGTTGCGCACAACGCCCGTCGTATTTCGTGTCGAATGCCGACCGCCGGGCGTCGCACATGCCTCGTCCCTCCCGCGAACGCATCGATCAGCGGCCATTCGAGAGACCTCGGTCGCCCTCCTTCTCCTTGCAATGGCGGCTCGCCCGAGTAGAAGGGCGCGCCCTTTTGAGCAGGACCTCGTCCTCTCCCCCAATTGCCCCGACCGAAGGAGGTCGCGTGTCCGCCGTCGATTCGCCCTTGAACCAGCTCCTGAGTCAAATCGATCCGAAGCGGCTGCCCAGACACGTCGGCATCATCATGGATGGCAATGGCCGTTGGGCCGAATCGCGCGGGCAGGATCGCCTCGTGGGCCATCGGGAGGGCAGCCGCTCGGTGCGCGCCATCACCCGGCTCTCGCGCAAGCTCGGCCTCCAGGCGCTGACGCTCTACGCCTTCTCCAGCCAAAACTGGCAGCGGCCCGCCGAAGAGGTGGCCGGCCTCATGGCGCTGCTGCGCGAATACCTCGTGGGTGAGCGCGACGAGATCATGGACAACGACATCCGGCTGACCGCGCTGGGTGACCTCGACAAGCTCCCGCGCATGGTGCGCGAGCCGCTCGACGCCCTGATGGCGGAGTCGGCGGGCAACGGGGCCATGACCCTCTCGCTCGCGCTCTCCTATGGTGGCCGTGAGGAGCTGCTCATGGCGTGTCGCGCGCTGCTCGCCGAAGGCTGTGCGGCCGAGGCGCTCGACGAAGCGCGCTTCGAGCAGCGCCTCTACACGGCTCACCTGCCACAGCTCGATCTCGTCATCCGCACGAGCGGCGAGCTGCGCCTGTCGAACTTCCTGCTCTGGCAGAGCGCCTACGCCGAGATGCACTTCACCGACATCCTGTGGCCCGACTTCCGCGAAGAGGCGTTCGCGCACGCCCTGCTCGACTACCAGGCGCGCGAGCGACGCTGCGGCAAGACGGGCGCGCAGGTGAGGCTCGTCTCCGGGGAATAGGTCCGAATTCTCTATTTCGACCCGGATGACGGCGTGTTCGTAGGGCCTGGACCGCATACGGCGTCCAGTGGTCGGCTTGCGGCACACAAACACGACGGGCGCAACCTGCTGCGCCCCTATAGGTCTCGATTCGACATCCCAGAATTCAGGACTCGATACAGACCGCGAGGCCAACCGCCGTGAAAGACGTCAACAAAAACCTCCTGATTCGGATCATCGCCGCCCTCGTGCTCATCCCAGTGGTCGTGCTCTGCCTGTGGCTCGGGACGCTGGCCACGGCCATCTTCATGGCACTCGCCTCGGTGCTCATGGTCCAAGAGTTCTGCGCCATCACCCTGAAGAAACACGACCTCGGCCAGGTGATCGGAATCGCGGCCGCGGCGATGCCCGCCCTGGCCTTTGCCCTGTGGCCCGCGAACGTCGGCAACGTCATCGCCATCGAGGCGGCGCTCTTGCTCATCGCGCTCTTCGTCACCTACCTCTTGCTCGGGCCGCTGCCAGAGGCGCCGACGCGCATCGCCCTCGTGTTCCTCGGGTTCTTCTACGCAGGCGTGCTGCCGTGCTGCCTCGTGGGCCTGCGCGATCGTCCCGACGGCATGGCGTGGGTCTTCTTCGCGTTCCTGCTCACATGGTGCAACGACACGGGCGCGTATGCGTTTGGCCGCGCCTTGGGCAAGCGCAAGCTCTACCCGGCCGTCTCGCCTGCCAAGAGCTGGGAGGGCTTCTTCGGTGGGATGCTCACCACCGTGGGCATCGCCTTCCTGGCCCGCGCCACGTTCCTGCCTGGCCTGACCTGGATCGACGCGCTCGCCATCGCGCTGCCCGTGGCGATCCTCGGCCCCTTGGGTGACCTGAGCGAGTCGATGCTGAAGCGAGCCTACGGCGTCAAGGATTCGGGAAAGACCATCCCGGGCCACGGCGGCGCGCTCGACCGCCTCGACGCGATGCTGTTCACGGCGCCTTATGTCTATTTCTATGTGTCGTTCGTTTTGAAAGCGGGATGATATTTAGGATTTATCCCTTGATTATCCCGTCGCCTCGTCTGGCATTCCCCGTCCTTCGCAGTGCTCGGTCCTAATCGAGGGATGAGTCCTTAGGATTTATTATGGTTCAGCGTCAGCCCTCATCCACTCGGACGCCCCTACGATTCGATTCAGACACAGCAACGAAATCATAAAAAAACAGTATGTCGTTCCCCTATGCAAAACTGTTGGTTCCGATTCAAATTTTTCGAAAACCATTTGTCTGGTCCCTAAAAAATCAAAAAAACCATGGTGTGAAAAAATATAATCGTCATGCCGCGTCCCTACGATTCATTTCAGGCATCGGATCAAAATATCCAAATACACATCGAATGAGGTCTCACCTCCCATGCTCAGCCATCACCTCGTCCACTTCGAATCCCTCACGCCCGATCCTGCCTCGAACGCGCGTCGCGGTCGCCTCTGGACACCGCACGGCATCGTCGAGACGCCCGTGTTCATGCCCGTGGGCACGGTCGGCTCGGTCAAGGCGATCGGACCCGATGATCTGGCCAAGGACGACGTCCGCATCATCCTCGGCAACACCTACCATCTGTATCTGCGGCCCGGGCACGCGCTCATCCGCGAGTTCGGCGGCCTGCACCGCTTCATCGGCTGGAACGGCGCGATGCTCACGGACTCGGGCGGGTTCCAGGTCTTCTCGCTCAAGGGCATCCGCAAGATCGAGGAGCAGGGCGTCACCTTCCGCTCGCACATCGACGGCAGCAAGCACCTGTTCACGCCCGAGTCGGTCATCGGCGTCGAGGAGGCCATCGGCGCGGACATCATCATGGCATTCGACGAGTGCCCGCCCGCGCTCGAGAGCCGCGCCTATTTCGAGGCGTCACTCGCCCGCACCACGCGCTGGCTCATCCGCTGCGCGTCGGCCTGGAAACGCGAGCACAGCTCGCTCTTCGGGATCGTCCAGGGAGGCCTGTTCAAAGATCTCCGTCGGCGCCACATCGAAGAGGTCTGCGCGCTCGACCTGCCGGGCTACGCGCTGGGTGGCTACAGTGTGGGCGAGGCGCCCGAGGCCATGCACGAAGGCGTCGCCGACTGCGCGCACCTGCTGCCGAGCGACCGACCGCGCTACCTGATGGGCGTTGGGACGCCGGTGGACCTCATCACCTGCACGCTCGCTGGCATCGACATGTTCGACTGCGTGCTGCCGACCCGGACCGCGCGCAACGGCCTGCTCTACACATCGCAGGGCAAGGTCATCATCAAGAACGCCAAGTATCAGCGCGACAGTGGCCCCCTCGACCCGGCGTGCGATTGCTACACGTGCCGCCACTTCAGCCGCGCCTACCTGCGCCATCTCTACGTGGCCAAAGAACTGCTCGCGATGCGGCTGAACACCATCCACAACATCCACTTCTTCACGGGGCTCATGGCGCGCGTCAGACGAGAATTGGAACAGGGCACATTCGCCGCGTTTGCCAAGGACTTCCTGGTGAGTCCGGCCGCGTGCCGGTGACCGAATAGAGTCCCCCTTCCAAAAGGAGGAGGTCGGATCTCTGAATGGGACTCGGGGCAACGATCCGTCATTCATTGCGATCGAAGCGATCCAGGGTGGTCGTCTGTGTCGGTCGATGCTTCCCTGGATTGCTTCGTCACTTCGCTCCTCGCAATGGGCACGTTTTCTTCTGTTTTCTGACAGGCATTCGAGGACAGGCCTGACGCCATTTCCCTTCGTGACGCCGGAAATCCCGAAAGAGGATCGGTATCCATATTTTTGATTTCAGCCGCGGTTCAGCCAAGAGCGCACGCCATGAAAACGCTCCCGATTCTCCTGGCCCTCTCGCTGTCCGCCTCTGACACGACCGCTGCCCCACGCGCCGCCCAGAGCTGTATCGAGCTCGCGCGGGCAAACCCGTCGGACTTCGTGGCTGAGCTGTGCGCGTCGATGAGCCTCGACGAGAAGATCTCCCAGATGATCATGAGCTACCCGCCTCTGGCCAAGACAGGGCCGGTGACGATCGGCGCGGTCATCCTGCTCGGGCCGTGGCTCAAGAGCGCGGAGGTCATCCAGGCCAAAACCGCCGATCTGCAGGCGCGCGCCAAGATCCCGCTGCTCACCGCCGTGGACATGGAGGGCGGCCAGCTCAACCGCCTCCAGATCGTCCCGGCGCTCAAGAGTGCCCCGTCGGGCAGGACGCTCGGCCAGATGAGCCCCGAGAACGCGGAAGGCTGGGGCAAGACGCTCGGCGTCCAGATGCGGGCACTCGGGCTCAACTGCAACCTGGGTCCCGTGCTCGACCTCGCGGACAGCGGCCACATGTTCGAGCGCGAGCGCTCGATGGGCTCAGACGCGAAGCGGGTCGCCGAGGTGGCCGCCGCCTACGTGCGCGGAATGCGCTCGGAAGGCGTCATCGGCATTGGCAAGCACTTCCCAGGCTATGGCGCGGTCGCCGAAAACTCGGATCGCGACTTCGTCCTCATCGACCGCTCGCCCGAGGAGATGCAGCGCCACACCGACCCCTTCTTCACGCTCGGCAAAGAGCTGGGCGGCGTGCTGCTGACGAACATCGCCTTCAAGGCACAGGGGGGGCAGCCGGCCATCCTCTCGCCCGATCTGGTCACCTTGGCCCACGACCGCGAGCGCGACTGGGTGACGATGACGGACGATCTGGCCGTTGCGCCATTGCGCCAGGCCACGGGCGGTGACGCCGAGGAGGTGGTCCGTCGCGCATTCCACGCGGGCAACGACATCTTGCTGACCACGGCGCCCATCGACTGGGACAAGGCCATCGACCTACCCGGCATCGTCAAAAGAGAGGTCGAGCGTGTGCCCGCGCTCACGCGGCGCGTCGATGCGAGCGTGCTGCGCATCCTCCGGCTGAAGGAGCGGATGGGCCTGCTCGATGACCTGAAGCGCCAGAAAAAAGAGCAGCGCCCTCCGACCCGGACAACAGCGACGCCACCACCACCGACCGCCGCCGTCACGCCCGAGTAATCGATTCGTCATTTGGAGAGGAGCCCTCAAGACTCCCCCAAGGAGTCCCCGCGCTCCTGCTCACGCAGGTGGCGCAGGCCAGCGCTCTCTTCGTTCGAATCCGCGACGAGCTCCTCAGCAGAGCGGCCCTTGATCGCACGGTCGAGCTCGTAGGTCATCACGCGCTCGGCGAACTTGTTCGAGGCGGCCACGAGCGCGTTCTTGCCCGCGACGATGCCCTTGAAGTCCTCCGTCGCACTGGCTTCGTGCACGCGCTCGAGCGCCCGCTCGATGCGCTCGCGCTCGCCCTCCACGAGCAGGAAGGCGTGGTCGTCGAGGCGCTTCTCTGCCTCGTGCGCGATGCGCTGTGCCTCGACGCGCGCGTCGCGGACCAGGCGGCGAGCCACGTCCTCCTCGGCGTTGTCGATGGCCGCCATGAGCATCTCCTCGATGTCCTCGTCGCTCAGACCATGGGCGGGCTTGACCGCGATCGACTGCTCCACACCGGTCGAGAGCTCGCGCGCCGACACGCTCAAGAGGCCGTCCGCGTCCAGGGCAAACGTCACCTGGATCCGGGCCAGGCCTGCGGCCATGGGAGGAATGCCGCGCAGGCGGAATCGCGCGAGCGAGCGGCAGTCCTCGACGAGCTCGCGCTCGCCCTGGAGCACGTGGATGTCGAGGCCCGTCTGCCCGTCCTGGAAGGTCGTGAAGATCTGCGCGGCCGAGGTCGGGATGGTCGAGTTGCGCGGGATGATCTTCTCGACGACCCCGCCCATCGTCTCGAGTCCCAGGGAGAGCGGGTTCACGTCGAGGAGCAGGAGCTCGTCGGAGGCTTCGCCCGAGAGCTGCTCGGCCTCGATGGCCGCGCCGATGGCCACGACCTCATCCGGATCGAGATCGACGAGCGGTGGCCGACCAAAGAAGCGCGCGACCTCGGCGCGGACGAGCGGCATCCGCGTCATGCCGCCCACGAGGACGATGCCGTCGAGTTGGCTGGACGTGAGGTGGGCGTCGAGGAGCGCGGACTTGGTCAGGCGCAGCGTGCGCTCGACGAGGGCGCGGACGGGCGGGAGCGACTCGACTTCGACGCGCGTCAGCTTCACCACCTTGCCGTCGAGCGCGTCACCGCCCACCGAGCCAGCCGATCCAAAGGAGAACTCGGCCTCGTCCACATCGCTCAGCGCCTCTTTGACGCGGCGCGCCTCGACGAGCCAGCCCACCAAACGCCCCCCCGCTTCGTCGAGTCTTGGAGCGGTCTTTCCCGTGGCTTTTTCGAGTGCAAGATCGAGGAGGGCGCGATCGAAGTCGTCACCGCCGAGCAAGGTGTCACCCTTGGTGGCCAGGACCTGAAACAGCCCATCGTCCAGCGAAAGTATGGAGAGATCGAAGGTGCCGCCGCCCAGATCGAAGATGGCGAAGTGGCCGTTCACCTTCTTGTCGAGGCCGTAGGCGATCGCGGCCGCAGTCGGCTCGTTGAGGATGCGCAGGACGTTCAGCCCGGCCAGGCGGCCTGCGTCCTTGGTGGCCTGGCGCTGGGCGTCGTCGAAGTAGGCCGGGACCGTGATGACTGCGTCACGGACCTGGGCGCTCAACGCCCGCTCGGCCGCACGGCGAAGCGTCGTGAGGATCTCGGCGCTGGCCTCGACCGCGGTGATCCTTTTGGAGCCCAGGATGAAGCGCGGCAGCTCGCTGTCTGGCGCGAGTGCAGCGATCGCCCGATCCTCGGGCTTGAGCTCGCTGAGGTTGCGGCCCAGGAAGCGTTTGGCAGAGCGGATGGTAGGCCCTTCGGGCGCGGCGTTCGCGTCACTGCCCACGCGAAAGGCGTCCGCGGCCTCGTCGTAGCGGACGATCGATGGCAGGAGTCGATGCCCCTGGGAGTCGACGGGCAGGCTGCAGATCGCATTGCCCTGCCGCGCGGCGATCAGGCTGTGGGTCGTGCCGAGGTCGATGCCGACGGCGCGGGAGGGGGTGAGGGATTCTTCGATCTGGAGGAGACCGCTCATGGCTAGGGGAAGGCACCTTTCTGCCTGCGAAGGAGGGCAGCGCCCTATGGGGCTTTGAGGCGGTGAATTCAACCCTCGGGTGGGGCTGCCACAAAGGCGGCCGAGCGCTCCCGAAAGACCACTCACGACAGCAGGTCTGTCCGATCGTCATTCGAGGCAACGCTCCCTAGCACTACAGTTGCTGTTTTCGTTTTGGGACGCTCCAAACTAGTTCAGCCAGAGGGAAGCCGGATGATGGCGACCTCAAGAATTCTTCCGGATCTCCAG
>JAISIF010000003.1 GCA_031262165.1 Myxococcales bacterium
CCTCGGCAGCGTCGGGCTCGAAGCGCCCTTCCACCATCTCTACGAGTGGGGCACGGCGCCGCTGTTCTGCTCCATCGGCAAGGTCGTCGATGAGGTGACGGTGAGCGACGACGGCGAAATGTGCGTTCGCCCGATGCTCACGCTGCGCTGGAGCTTCGACGAGCGCGTCGCGGACGGCTTTTACTGCGCGCGGACGCTCGACCTGATCCGGGAGTTCATCGCGCACCCCGAGCGCCTGGATCTGCGGCCCGGTGACGCAGCGCTGCCGAGCGAGGGCGAGCAGCAGCGCCCATCACGGCCGCCGCCACACCTGTCTCGCCCAAGCCTGGACGAGCTGGAACCGCCACCGCCTTCACGGCTGCACTGAAGTGAAGCCGGTCAAACAGTTCGCCAGGGCAACGGCAGTCTCCTGATTTCGCTCTGGTTCTTCCGCCAAGGCCACGACGGACCACGACGGGCGTTGCGCACAACGCCCATGGGACGGTCCTCAAAGAGGACTCACGCCTCGCCCGAGGAAGATGCCGTGGCCTCGCCCTCAGCCTTCTCGGCGGGCTGAGCCTCTGCCAGCACTCGGGGCGCTGCCTCGGGCTCGGAGGCTGGCTCTGAATCTGAAGCGGGCGCGTCATGACCGAGCGGCTTGAGCGCCTTCAGCTCCTTTTCGAGCATCCACAGCGATTTCCCGAGCCGATCCTTGTCGAGCAGGAGCGCGTTGTGGCGTGCCTCCATCGTTCGGAATTTATCCTTGGCCAGCTCCAACTCGCCCTTCTGAACGAGGAACAGGCGGCGGTCGAGGTCAGCGCGGCTCTTCGTCTTCTTGAGCTGATCGTCGAGCTGATCGCGCTCGCGCCGCGTCCGCTCCAGATCGCGCTTGGCGATCTGCAATTCTTCTTGGGCCTGGGTGAGCGACTTCTTCGTGAGGTCGAGCGACATTTCGACCTTCCCGAGCTTGTCGAGCTTGGCCTGAGCCTCGGCCGAGAGGGGGGCCGACGCAGGGAGAGCGGCAGGCGTGGCCGCGGCGCCTTCGGTCAGGGAAGAGCGCGCGACCTGCTGTTCCGCCGCGGTCTTCTGCAGCGCGGCCAACTTGTCCCGCAGCCCCTGCGCCTCGGCGTTCAGCCGCCGCACGTCGCTCTGGGCCTCGGCGGCGGCTTCCTGCGCCTTGGCCAGCTTGGCCGAGATCTCGCGCTCGACATCTGCTTTGGCCTGATCGAGCTCGCGCTTGAACTTGGCCGCGTCACGCTCCTCGTGGCGCTTCTTCTTGAGCTCCTTGATCTCGTCCTTGGACGACTTGAGCTCCTCCACGGCCTTGCGCTTCTCATCGGCTGCCCGCTGCGCGTCGGCGTCCTTCTGCGAGAGCTGCTTGCGGATGCCATCGACGGTGGTGAGCGCCTGTGCCACCTGCACCTTGGTGGCAGAGAGCTGCCGAAGCCAGAGGAAGAAGAACAGGACGGCGGCGAGTCCCAGAACGACAATCAGGATTTCCATGGAGTCCCTCATTTGAAGAGGCGCGCCTCGAAGCGCGGCAGGGGGTTGGTGTGGTGTGACGGCGAAGGTGAGCGGTGGGTGGCAATCGACGGCTTGGGGTGACGATTCTGGGGTGGTTGGGGGTTCGGTCAGGCCGAACGCGAACGGGCTACTGCCACTCTGGGTAGGGGACGGGCTTTGGCGTGTAGATCTCCATCGTGTTGACGGCCGTGCCCGAGGCGCCGATGCCGCCGGTGACGAGCAGCATCCCGTTGTCGAGCAGCGTGCAGGTGTGCAGATAGCGCGGCTGGGACATGGGCGGGGTGGCCTCGGACATGAGGTGGCCGGACGACGCGCTGAAGAGATCCACTGCCGCGGACGCGGTCGAAGAGGCGGTCATCGACGTGCGGCCACCCACCGCGAGGATGGAGCCGTTCTTCAGCGTGACGGCGCACATCTGCCCGCGCGCGGCCGACAGATCGGGCGGCGTCCCCGTGTTCCCGCCACAGGGCAGGCCTTTGAACTGCGCCAAGTGCGTCGTCTGGAGGGGCGCGCCGTCCGCGCCAAAGCCGCCCATCGCGAACACGCTGCAGTCGTCGTAGGCGACGGCGGCGGAGTGGAGGCGGGGCGTCGCGCTGACCTCCAGCACGGGCGCGTCGGCAGAGCTGAAGACGAGCCAGTTGGTGGCCAGCTCGCCATGGGGCAGCTGCCCGCCCACGACGATCTGGTAGTGGCCGGTGAGGATTGGCACCAGGGCGTGGCCAACGCGGCCCTGCGTGACGACACCGTCGGTGAAGGTCTTGCGGGTGGGGTCGTAGAGCGCGTCGCCAGGCGCGACGAACAGGACTTGCGAACCCGAGATGCCGGTGCCTCCGAAGAACTGCACCTGGCCCTGGAACGCACCGGAACCGAACAGGCTCGCCTGATGGTGGGCACGGGCGCTGGGAAAGCCGAGCGTCGGGCTCCATGTGAGCGAGCCCTGATCGAAAAATTGGTTGTCCAGCCGCGTGAAGGGCGTGGTCGCGCCTGTCTCGGCCTGGACCGCGCTCGAGTTCCCACCCGAGACGAGGATGGTGCCATCCTGGAGGCGGAGCGCCGTGTGGTGGGCGCGCCGCGCTTCCTCGTCGTCGCGCCAGATCAGCTCTCCCGAGGCGGGATCGAGCAGCTCGAAGCTATTCACATACAGCTGATTGGCTTCCGAGCTCTGAAAGCCACCGATGAGCAGGACTCGCCCGTCGTCGAAGAGCGTGGCTGTGTGGGCGGCCCGCTCTTTTTTCAGGGAGGCCACGGTCGTGGTCACGCCATTGTGGGAGAGCACCGGGGACCAGCTATCGACCTTGCGCAGCGTGAGGACGACCGAGATCACCTCGGAGGAGGGCCCCTCGGGCAGCTTGAAGCGCGACGACTCGCCCCAGCTGACGACCTCTCCATTCGCGTAGCCCGTGGCCCGGATCTTCAGCGGCTTGCCCGTCGGCAGATCGCTCAAGGAGACCTTGCCCTTGCTCAAGTTGGCCGAGGCATCCTGGAAGATCTCCTTGGTGTCCGCGTGGAAGACGCGAAAGTGGAGCTCCGTGACGCGCTCGAAGGGATCGTCGACCGAGGAGTCCACCTGCGTGGCCCGCAGAATCGTGACGTCGAGCTCCGCGCCTGACCCGCACGCGGTGAGCCCCACCCCGAGCAGCAGGGCGAACAGGCGGCTGCCGAGACGACTGAAGGCGGCCTTGGAAAATCTGGGGGAGGAGGAAGCTGATGGTGCGATCGAAGTCTTCGAAGTCATGGAAGGCGCTCTCGCTGAGTGCTGTGGCGGATGCTGAAACTGAAAAGGACTTGTCCCTCGATTAGGACCGAGCAACGCGAAGGATGGGAAATGTCAGTCGAGGCGCGAGGCTTTGAGCTTCCAGGCGGAAGTGAAGAGCGAAGCAAGGAAGACTGGCGTTTCACGGACGAGCGGGGCGACGGGATAATTGAGGGATGAGTTCTAAAGAAGAGGAGCTCGGCGGGGCAGGCGCTGACCTGAGTCGGGCACTGGTCGGAGCGTCCCATCGGCGTCAGTAGGCCCAGTTCACCGTGCCGTGCCCGGTCGGGTTCTGCGCCGCGTCGTAGAGGAAGTAGCCACCGGTCGCGAGGCCAGCGGCTGCCACCACGCCGAGCGTGATCCACAGCCAAGTCAGCTGACGGCCCTCGCCTTTCTTCACGGTCGCGGCCAGTCCATCCTCGTAGCGCCAAGGCGCGTCGGCGGTCGACGCCGTGGCGATGGGTGGCTGCAGCTCGGCGTTGCGCGGGGCGTCGGTGATCCCGGAGATCGGGGTGGCCTCGGGCAGAGGCGCGGCCCGGCGATCCTTAGCGGGCGTGTGGACGTAGTTCACGAAGGCGTCGATCGCGCCAGGCTGGGCAAAGGTGGCCTGCGCCGTCCGGGTCGGCGCGTCGGGCGCCACGGGCAGCGGCAGCTTCAGGGGCGACTTACAGGCCGACAGCTGGGCCAGCAGGTCTGCGCCGACCTTGTAAAGCTCGATGCCAGCGCTGAGCATCGCGGCGTCGAACAGGATGACTTCGAGAGGGCAGACCGTCTGGTTGCGCATGGACAGCAGGTAGGTGGTGACGGCGATGCCGCCCTTCTCCTGATGCACCCCACCGAGGACGACGTGCGAGGCATCCACCTGCCGCGCGAGCGCCATGGCGCGGTTCGCGACCGAGCGCGTCAGCTGGTTCTGCGAGAGCTCGCGATCGATCTCGGCGAGCGCGCCACCCACGAGGTCGATCCTGGCCGTGGTCTTGAGCGTCTGACCCGCGACGAGCTCGATGGGCTGGGCCCAGATGGCCGCACCCTCGGTCGGGACGACGCGCAGGAAGTGGGTGCCGGGTAGGAGATCGGCGCGCTCGAGCGGGGTCGTCCCGATCTCCTTGCCGTCGAGGAACACGCGCGCCCCACTCACGGAGGCATCCAGGTCGAGCCCCGCGCGCGGCCCGCCCTTCATCTGGCGGACGATGCCCTCGAAGGCATTGATGAAGACGGGCGGCAGGCGCTCAGGATCGAGCTCGTGCGACAGATCGAGCCGCGCCGCGCTGGCGAGGTAACCCGCGCCCTCGTCCTCTTCGCCGAGCTGGAACGAGGCCATGGCCAAACCGATGTATTGGCCCACGAGCTCAGAAAACCCGATGTAGGGGTGCTGGCCGAGCTCCAGCTCGATGGCCAGGTGAAACCGGGCGATGGCGAGCGAAAAATCGCCGCGCTCCAAGGCCTCCCATGCCTCGGTCGCGCTCTGTCGTGCCTGGTTGAGCACGTCCTGGTTGCGCGTCGGCGTCGGATTGACCGATGTCGCCTTGTCCGCGGCAGGCCGTTCGAGCCGCACGAGCTTCACGCCTGGCGCGTCGGCGTGCTCGCCGAGCTCGGCCTGGAGGAACTGTGCGCTCTTCTCTCCGATCTGGGCGGGCAGCATTCCGTGGATCGATGCGTAGGGCAGCACGAGGAGTCGGCTAGCCTCGGGGCTTGCCTCTGGCGCGCGTGATGACGACGTCGTCGTCTCGGCCGCCGACGCGCTGGATGTGGCGAGCAGCAGGCAGGCGGCAGTGAGCGCCATGCCAAGCGCGAGGCGCGGGCGCGCGCGTCGGTCGGCAATGGTGAGTGGGTGGGCAGAAGCGGGGCAATCGAACGACACCATCGGCATTCTCCTTTTGAATTGAAGGCGCCAACGGAAACGCCAGGAGAGTCGGCAGAGAGCAGCCAGAAAAGGCAGGGGCAACTACTGCCCGGTTCAGACTCAGTCAAACTCGTGGACTGGCTTTGCGGAAGTGGCCGCTCGAAGTGACGCGACTGTCAGTGCGGCACGGGTGGACCATTGAGCCGAAGGGTGACGTCGTGGTCGGCGGGCGGCATCCATCATTAAAGACTTATCCCTTCCTTCATTAGGACCTTTGCCCCGCGAAGGAAGTGGCATGTCAGACGAGGCGCGAGGCTTTGAGCTTCCAGATGGAAGTGAAGAGCGAAGCAAGGAAGACTGACATTTCACGGACGAGTGGGGCGACGGGATAATGAAGGGATAAGTCCTAATAATGAGGGAACTGTATTGAGATCGTGAATTCAAAACAGCCTCTCGAAATAAACTATTGGGGGGTTTGATTGGATTTCAATTCATTAGAAAAGGCGCGTAGCGTGGCTGAGTCGAAGCAAAACAAGAGTGATCGAATTCTATTTTTTTGATGTCGAATCGGGCCGCGCCCGTCGTGTTTATATCGAATGACGACCGCTGGGCGTTGCACGCAACACCCCTGTGAAACACGCCTCAATGTGAACCAAAGGCAGCTGTCTTGACATGTCGTTCGCGAATGCTAAGGGCCTCGCCCTTTTGCCGCTGAAGGGCATTGAACGCCCCCCAAGTCCAACCCGGAGTCCCTCCTTACAGAGACAACCCGAAAGGCTCGAAATCGATGTTTGAACTTCTGGACGCTCTTTCTAGCAATGTGTTCGATTTGATTCTGACCACCAGCGAGGCAGTTGCCGCCGCTGCCCCAGCCGCGGCAGATGCCGCCGTCAACGCCGTTGGTGATGCCGCTGCCCAGGCTGCCGCCGCTGCCGCGCCCGTGGTCCAGGACGCCGCTACCGCTGTCGCGGCGGCGCCCGAAGCCGTCGTCGAAACAGCCAAGGAGGCTGCCAAGAAGCCAACTTTCATCGACGACGTGAAGCTCTTCTTCGAAGAGGGCGGTCACTTCATGTACGTGAACGTCTGCTCGCTCACGATCGCCCTGTCGGTCGTCGTCGAGCGCACGATCCGCCTCTACATGAGCTACAGCATGAACTCGCGGCTCTTCATGGATCAGATCTCGCGCCTCGTGGCCGAAGACCAGGTCGAGCGCGCCATCAAGATCACCTCTGGTGGCGATCCGACGAAGCCCATCAAGGCCCCCATGGCGAGCGTGGTCCGCGCTGGTCTGCGCAAGGCGGACGAAGGTGAGTCAGAGATCTCCGGCGCCCTCGAAGAGGCCGTGATGGAGGCCACGCCGCTCATTCAGACGCGGGTCGCCGCGCTGTGGTCCATCTCGAACATCGCGGTCCTCGTCGGCCTCGTCGGCACCATCTTGGGCCTCATCAGCGCGTTCAAATCGTTGGGTGCCGTCTCGGCCGACAAGCGCTCCGAGGTCCTCTCCGCCGGTATCTCCGAAGCCATGAACAACACGGCCTTCGGTCTGGGCATCGCTGTCACGTGCATCATCGCGCACTTGATCCTCAGCTCGAAGGCCAAGTCCATGATCGAGGAGATCGAGCTCTGCTCGCTGCGCGTGGAGAAGATGCTGAGCAAGCGCCTCGACAAGAAGCGAAGCCAAGCGATCCAGAAGGCCTCCTGACATCCGCCGGGTATCCCCAGCGACAGCGACGATGATCGTCGATGACGAAATGTGTCGACGATCGCGAATGCGCGGATGGATGGATGATCGATGGAGGGACGCCGCCGACTGCGCCATCCACTCCGCCGAATCCAACGCTCCGCGCGGCCGACCCGTCATGAACCATTAGGAACGAAGGGGAACCGGCGCGTCCTCTCAGACGCCTCACCTCGAACCCTTCGCCGTCTCCCGTGAGAGCCCATGTCCAAGCGACGTCGCCATAAAGAAGAGGAAATCAAAGGGGAGCTGAACATCGTCCCCTACCTCGACATCCTCATGAACCTCATCATCTTCATGCTGTTGTCGATGACGGGGCTCGTCACCTACGGCGTGCTCAACGTGGCGGCGCCCAGCTACGGCGGCTCAAGCTCGGGCGCGTCCTCGGGCCAGTCGGACAAGCCGAAGCTCCTGCTCACCGTGCTCATCAGCGAGAAGGGCTTCTTCATCGCTGGTGCTGGCGCTGTCCTCGGCGCTGGAGAGGGTGGGCAGGCCGAGCAGAGTGAAGAGGACAAGGCCAAGCCAACAGTGCCGCGCCTCCCGGACGGCAAATACGACTTCGCCTCGCTCTCGGCCAAGATCCGCGAGATCAAGGCGCACTTCCCCGAGGAGACGAAGATCATCCTCGGCGCGGATCCACTCATTCGCTACGAGCTGCTCATCGACACCATGGACACCTGCCGCGAGTATCGAGGCAGAGAGCTCTTCAGCGATGTGTCTCTGACGGTGATGTGAGGACTGAATCGACATGTCCACCGAACCTAAAAACCCAAAATCAGGCGGCCTGGACGAAATGCAGGCCAAGCGTGCCGAGCGCAGGCGGCGGAACAGCCAGCGGCGCAAAGAGCGCGACGCCGAGAACGAGATCGACAGCCTGAACATCACGCCGATGATGGACATGATGACCATCATCCTCGTGTTCTTGCTCAAGTCGTATTCATCGACGGGCATCACGATGAACTCCGACGTGTCGCCGCCGATCAGCACGACGCGCTGGCCGCCCAAGGACACGGTCGCCGTCACCATCACGCGCTGCGTGCCGGATGGCCGCCACGTCTGTCAGCCGGGCGATGGCGTGGTCCTGGTCAACGACAAGACGATCTTCTCGTATTCCGAGGATCGCATCCCCATGGAGATCAAAGGGCAGGCAGACTCGCTGCTCATCCCCCCACTCCTCGCGGCGCTGCAGACCGAGGTCGATAAATCGAAGAAGATCGCGATGTGGAATCCCAACGCGCCCTTCACCGGGGAGCTCTCGATCATCGCCGATCGGAACATGCCCTACCGAGTGCTGACCGAGATCCTCTACACGGCGGGCCAGGCGGAGCTGAACAAATACAGGTTCGTCGTCATTCAGAAGGATGGCGGCGACTCCTGAGCCTGGGAGCACGCCCCTAGAGATTGCTCTCCACCACCACCGCCGCCATCGAGCCGAGAAAACGCCGTCATCGCGAGCGAAGCGAAGCACACCAGGGTGTTCGGTCGGCTCTTTCGGTCCGCATTCGAGGACACGCCCTAGGCGAGGCGGTTGGAATTTCGAGACGAGGGGACCCATCCCGTCGTCGAACGGAGCCTCGTCTCGGCTGATGGGCGTGGGCTTGTGGGGCCAGGCGCTCAGAGTTCAGAGCGGCGCTGGAGGGTGCCAGCCCTCGTCGAAGGCCTGCGCTGCCGCGTGCGCCGCGCACAGCCGCGTGTAGGGCAGGGCATCGAGGCGCGCCGGATCGATCTCCTCGCCATCGATCGCGCAGCGGCCATAGATGCCAGCGTCGAGACGTTCCAGGGCGGCGTCGATCTCGGCGATCTCAGCATCGCGCTCCGAGTCGAGCGTCTCGATCGTCGTGATCAACTCGTCGGCCTGCATCTGCTCCTCGAACTCGGCGTCCCGGCTCTCACGGAGCGTCTGATCCGCCCGAGCCATCGAGCGCCTCCCAGCGACGAGCGCGTGCCTGCGGCGCTGTAGTTTCTCTCGAAAGTGATCGCTCAGCGTGCTGTCCATCATCGCCGCCCCTCCCCCTTCTCGCTGACTGACTGAAAAAACTACGGTTCGAACTGAGCCACGACAAGCCGCGCCGAGGCGCCGAAAGGGAAAGGTCGAACGAGGCCCATGGACACCACGCGACACCACCGCGCACCAGATCATGCCTCACCACCGATCGACGTCGTGGGTGCTGGCCTCGCGGGCTGTGAGGCGGCGTTTCAATTGGCCGAGCGAGGCATCCACGTCCGGCTCCACGAGATGCGGCCTGGCCGCGCCTCGCCCGCGCACGAGACGGATGGGCTCGCCGAGCTCGTGTGCTCCAACTCGCTGCGCTCCGACGATCCGCAGAGCGCCGTGGGCCTGCTCCACGAGGAGCTGCGGCGCCTGGGATCGCTCATCCTGAGCTCGGCAGACGAGACGCGCGTGCCTGCGGGCGGCGCCCTGGCCGTGGATCGCACGCTGTTCAGCCAGCGCGTCGGTGAGCGCATCGCGGCCCACCCCAACATCGACCTCGTCCGTGAGGAGGTGACCGCGCTCCCTCCATCCAACGATAGGCCGACGCTCCTGTGCACAGGTCCCTTGACCTCCGAGACGCTGGCCACCGAGCTCGGCCGACTCGTCCCGGATCGGCTCGCGTTTTACGACGCCATCGCGCCCATCGTGGCTGCCGACAGCATCGATCGAAGCGTCGCGTTCGAGGCCTCGCGCTACGGCAAAGGCGATGGCAGCGACTACCTGAACCTGCCGCTCGGCGAGGGCGAGTATCTGCGCTTCGTCGAGGCGCTCCTGGCTGGCGAGAAAGTCCAGCCGCGCGCCTTCGAAGAGCCACGCTACTTCGAGGGCTGCCTGCCCATCGAGTGCATGGCCGAGCGCGGTCGTGACTGCCTCGCCTTTGGCCCGATGAAGCCCGTGGGCCTGACCGATCCGCGCACGGGCCGACGGCCACACGCCGTCGTCCAACTGCGCGCCGAGAACCGGGCTCGCACAGCCTTCAACCTCGTCGGATTTCAGACGCGCCTGACCTGGCCAGAGCAGCGCCGGATCTTCAGGATGCTGCCCGGGCTCGAACAGGCCGAGTTCCTCAGGCTGGGCCAGGTGCACCGCAACACGTTCATCGATGCGCCCAAGGCGCTCGCCGAGGATCTGTCGCTCGCCGCGCGCGCCGATCTGTTCCTCGCGGGCCAGCTCACGGGGGTCGAGGGCTACGTCGAGTCGACCGCCTCGGGCCTGCTCGCGGCGATCAGCGTCGCGGGTCGGCTCGCCCATCGGCCTTTCGAACCACCGCCGCCCGAGACAGCGCTCGGCGCGCTCTACGGCCACCTGCTGGGCCGCGCTCGCGCGCATGGCGCTGAGTTCCAGCCGAGCAACGTCACCTTTGCCCTGTTCCCCGAGCTCCCCTCGGATGTTCGCAAACACGAGCGAAAGCAGAAGAGACTCGAGCGTGCGCGCCGCGCGCTGACAGACTGGCTGGCGTGCATGGACCTGCCCAAAGGTTTGAATACCGCGCAGGATCTGTGACCCTCGATCCCTCCAATTCCCGCAATCCAGCAAAGCGAGCCCGCCATGAACGCACCGATCTCTGAGCGCATCCGGAACCGGAACCAGACGCCGATCGTCCTGACCGCCGTCCTGACCATGGCGCTCGCGGCCTGCGCGCCAGCCAAAAAAAAGGAGGCCACCCCAACGCTCGGCCATCGCCTCTCCGAGGCACCGGCCCGCCAGCTCAGGGCCACGAGCGATGGCAAGCACCTCGTCTTTCTGACGGACGTGAAAAAGCCCACACTCCCAGACGTGCCCGAGGATCTGATGGTCGGCCAGCTCGCGACCGTGCCCTCGGAGGGCGGCGCGCTCCGCGTGTTGGGCCAGGGCGTGACCACGCTCGATGGTGCGTTCCACCTATCTCCCGATGGCCGCTGGGTCGCGTTCCTCGAAGGCTTCGTGATCGGTCGGCACGTGGGCGTGTTGAGCCTCGCGGCGCTGGGCCGCACGGAAAAGCCGAGGCAGCTGGCAGAGGACGTCTCGTTCTATCGATTCTCGAAAGACGCCAAGTGGCTCGGCTTCGTCGCCTCGGAAGCCTTTCACCTGCACGACCTGACGAGCGGCAAGGACCTCCTCGTCGAGGAGGGGGTGGCCACGTTCGAGTTCTCGCCCGCGGGCAACGCCGTGCTCTTCCGCAAACCCCTGTCAGCGGGGGGACAATTGAGGCTCGCGGCGATCGGCGGCGACACCACGCCGCGCGTCTCGACCGTGGCCGAGCGCGTGGGCGACTACGGCTTCTCGCCCGACGGTAAATTCTTCGCGCTGACCTCTCGCGCCGGGGGGACGGGGGCGCCCTACCAGGTGTTCGTGGGTGAGTCAGGCACGTCCAAGCCGCGCTCGATCGGAGAAAAGGCGGGCGCGTTCATCTTCTCGCCCGACTCGAAGCGCCTGGCCTTCATCGCGAACCAGACGCCGGGCATGCCCTATGGAGATCTCTTCGTGATGTCATTGCCCGACGAGACGTCGGCGCGGATCGGCACCAGCGTCGCCGACTTCCGCTTCGCGCCAACCTCCGACGCACTCGCCCTGCGCGAGAACCAGCTCAACGAGCGCGGCCAGGCGTGGCAGGAGTTCAAGGTCGTGCGCGTGCCCGCGGGCGAGGTGCGCCTCCACCAGAAGTCGCTGCCCAAGTCGTTCATCAATTTCCTCTTCAGCGACGACGGACGCGCGCTCGCCTTCATCAAGCACGAGAAGGCCGACCTCGACCTCTGGCGGCTCGACATGGCGAGCGGCAGTGACGCGCCGCCCGAGCGCGTGGCGCCGTGGACCTTCGAATATCGGTTCCGCGCTGCTGCGCCCGGCGCACGCGCCGACCTCTGGTATCGCGGCACGTGCATCCGCGAGGGGCGACAGTGCGATCTGTTCGTGGATGAGCCGATCGCCGCGCCTACCGCTGCGATCGAGAGCGCGGACGCAGGTCCAGGCCCGGACGCTGGCAACGCCGCCGAAACGCCACTGCCCGCCCCCGCCCACCTCAAGGTCGCCAGCGCGCTGTCGGCCTTCGAGTTCTCGCCGTCGGGCAATCGGCTGTTCCTCGATCTGCCGCGCTTCGACACGACGACGTCATTCGACCTCGCCTGGCAAGCGCCAATGCCCGGTGCCGTGACCGCCCCCATCGACAGGCACGTGCTCAAGCACAGCCTGCGCGCGCTCGATCCTGATGGAAAGCGCGTGGCCTACATCGTCACGGAGCGCAGGCGCGAAGGGGTCTATGTGGCGGAGCTTCCGTGACCGTGATCCGCTGCGATGCACACGCATCGATGGATTTGTAGGGGCATGGCGTGCCGTGCCCAGCGTTCACCCTCGCCAAGCTCGCGGGAGAGGGTGCCCTGAAGGGGCCGGAGAGGGGCGATGGCCAAGCCGAAGAAGACGCCATCAACAGAGGTGATCATTCAGCCACCCGATCGTCCCGCGTTGGTCGAGGAGTTCGCGAAGTATCTCGTGGCCACGCGCGATGCCTCGCCGCACACGCTGGAGGCCTACCTCAACGATCTCGATCAGTTCTGGGCCTACCTCGCGCCCAAGGCGATCCCGCTGGAAAAGGCCGATCACCTGACCATCCGGGGGTTCATCGCGACGCTGCACGCGTCGACCAAGGCCACGACGCGCGCCCGCAAGCTTTCATCGGTGCGCGCGTTCTATGCGTTCCTCTACAAGAAGGGCCTCGTCACCCAGAACCCGGGCCGCCTCGTGATGGCGCCCAAAAAGCCCAAACAGCTGCCCAAAGTCGTCCCCATCGACGACTTACTCGCGCTCCTCGCCGCGCCCGACCCGTCTACGCCGATCGGCGCCCGCGATCGGGCCGTGCTCGAAGTGCTCTATGGCGGAGGCCTGCGCGTGAGCGAGCTGTGCGGCATGGATCTGGACGACTGGGACACTTCTGCGAACACGGTGCGCGTCCTGGGCAAGGGCCGCAAAGAGCGCATCGTGCCGCTGGGCACCAAGGCCAAGGCCGCGCTCCTGGCCTATCTGGAACAGCGCGGGCTCCTCCTCGATGGCGAGAGGCTCGCGAGCGCGGACGTGGCCAGGGCGGTCTTTCTCAACACGCAGCATGGCCGCTTGTCACCGCGCAGCGTCCGCACGCTCATCGACAAGCACGTGCTCCAGTGCGCGCTGAGCCGCCACGTCCACCCACATGCCCTGCGCCACTCGTTTGCGACGCACCTGCTCGACAACGGCGCGGACCTGCGCTCGATTCAGGAGATGCTCGGCCACGCGAGCCTCTCGACCACGCAGCGCTACACCGACGTCTCCTGGAGCCGCTTACAGGAGGTCTATGACGAGAGTCACCCGAGAGCTCGGGCCGAGGACGTCGACACTCCGAAAAGCCGCCTCTCGCCGCGGCTTCTGAGAGGGCCCGTGAAACCGATGAGCTAAGGACGTATCCATCGATTCTCCCGTCGCCAAAGTTTGTCCGTGAAACGCCAGCCTTCGTTGCTTCGTTGCTTCGCTCTTCGCTTCCGACTGGATGCTCCCGCCTCGCGCTTCTTCTGGCTTTCCCCATCCTGCGCGGTGCTCGGTCCTAATGAAGGGATAAGTCCTAAGTCCCAAAGGGGAGCGACAGGGCAGCCCTGCTGTCGAGACGCGGACGTTCTTCTGCTTCGCTCGATGCTCCCGCCTTTGCGCGAGGCGCATCGAGGCGTAGCGAGCGCAGCCCGCCTCCTTCGATTGCCCCGGAGCTCGGATGCGCCCGATCATCGATCACCTCCTCGACCTCGTCTTCCCGCCTCGATGTGCTGCCTGCCGGGCCTTCCTCGAAGGCAGTGAGCGCCATCTGTGTGTGCCCTGCGCCGAGACGCTCGTCGTGCCAGAGGCGCCTCTCTGTCCGCGCTGCGCGCTCCCCGAGGCAGAGGGGTTCTGCCAGGCGTGCCGAGAGAGCCCGCCCGCTTTCACCCGGATCACGGCGGCGTTTCTCTATGGAGGCGCGCTCAGCGACGCGATCGAGCGCTTCAAGTATCAGGAGGCCCGCCATCTGGCTGGCGCGCTGATCGCCCTGAGCCAGACAGCCGCCCGCGCGGCCTTCGAGTGGAGCACGCTCGTGGTGCCCATCCCACTCCACGCGGCGCGATTGCGTCAGCGCGGCTTCAATCAGGCGCTCGTGCTGGCACGGCCTCTCGCGCGGCAGACGAATCGACCTGTCAGACCTGAAGCACTCGTTCGAACACGCGCCACGCGGCCACAGGTCGGTCAGAGCCGGACGCAGCGTCTGGAAAACGTGAAGGACGCCTTCCGAGCAGAGCCATGCGCTGTCCAAGACGCACGCCTCCTGCTCGTGGACGACGTGGTGACGACGAGCGCGACCGTCAGAGAGGCGAGCCTCGCCGCGATGCGCGCCGGTGCCCGTGAGGTCCGCGTGTTCTGTTTGGCGAGGGCGTTCGAGGGGTGAGGGATATGGGGAGAATGACGATTCACATCATCGCCAGGGATTATAGTCGTATGAAAAAAGAAAAACTGAGAGGGCGCTCCCAACAATACCGAGATCAGTCATACGTTAATCACGAAAAGACATGAGCAAAGATCAACAGGTGACTGCGCGATGATGTTTTACGATATAAATCAATGAAAGCGATTATTCATGAATATCCAAAACATTAGTGATTCTTTTTTATACGACTATATTTCCTTTCGGGCTTCAAGCGGCGGCAGTTATCCGAAGATTCTGGATAACAGAAACGAGCTCTCTCTTTTCCGCAGGGCAATCGAATTCTAAAAATACTTGATGCGGTGCAATCGCATTTTCCCTCTCCCACGAGCGGGAGAGGGAAGCGCTCGCATGTGCCTTTATCTCTCTATCCCGCTTGCAGGAGAGGGTTGGAGAGAGGGCGACGGCAGGTCTCTCGATGTGTAGAGCGCCACATGCCTTGGCGGATGCTGAACTGGGTGGAACTAGCACTACAGTTGTAATCTAGACTTCAAGTGAGCCTCTCGCGCGGCGGCTTGGTGAGCGCGTCGCCAATTGGACCAGGCGATAATGAATGCGGGTTCAATTTGGAATTGGGTAAGGCGTTGAGTGACTCGTTGGATTTCTTGGATTGACCACCGAATCAGCTCGGGTTCTTTGTTTTGATCCGTGCAATTCTTTTTTTGATTCACTCGCCTCTGTTTCGAGCCATTCGTTTATTCGTCGACGAATGGCCGCCAACATGGCGAATGCAAGCATGACCAGCGACACATGACGGTGCCAACCATGCCACGAACGTGTTTCATTATGATCCAATCCAAATTCATTCTTGGCGGTTT
>JAISIF010000047.1 GCA_031262165.1 Myxococcales bacterium
AAGAGAAACCGTATTCACAAGCGCGAAATAGACAAACACCTTTATAAGGAGCGGCATTTGGTCGAGAATTTCTTCTGTAAAATCAAAGAATTCCGGCGAGTCGCCACGCGCTACGAAAACAACGCCGTCAATTTTCTGGGGTTTGTCCTCTTTGCTGCCATCAAAGTCTGGCTCGCATGATTTTCAAACAGGCCCTAATAAACCGATATGAAAAAGCCCTCGAGACCGTTCGTCCGAGGGCTTTTATTTGATGTTGGTTTTGATAAATTCTATTTTTTGTCACCTTTGTCATCCAGAGAGACAGCCTTGAGATGGGATTTTTTTTCCAGGTTCTCCATTTTGCAGCTGCCTTGGAAAATAACGCCTTTGTCAACGATGAGCGCCGGAGTTTCGATGTTTCCGTAAACCCGGGCTGTCGATTTCAATTCGATGAGTTGCTGCGCATAGATATTACCAATGATCTCACCATAGACGACCACAATGCCTGAATGGATCTCGGCTTTGATTTTGGCAGAGTCATCGATTTGCAGGCGATCTTTAGAGAAAATCTCACCTGTGAATTTTCCCGCGATTCGGACTTCGCCTTCAAAGATGAGTTTACCCTCGAATTCCGTTCCACGGCCCAGGACGGCGTTGACCTCGCCATTTCTGGAAAAATCTTCTTCTTTTTTCAGAATTGCCATTTGTTGCTCCTCAGCAGGTGTTGTCACAGGCGCTGGCGCCGTGAGGGGTTCGGTTTTGGAAGGCGGTTTTGAATTCTTTTTCCAGATAGCCATTGGGATGTCTTTCAGTGATTTCAATCGCGGTCAGGCATCAACTGATCGAGAATTCTCTCCAGGTCATCATAGGAAAAGAATTGAATCTCAATCAGACCTTGGCCAGTGCTTGGGCCTTCTTGAATTCTGACTTTGGTTCCGAGAGCTCGTTGGAGTTCTTCGGTCAATGAGCGAATTTGTGGACTATCTTCTTTTTTGGTCGGTGCCGCTTTGTCAGCGGCTTTCTGCGATTTGTTCTTGAGTTTTCGGACCAATTGTTCCGTTGAACGGACGGACAGGTGTTCTTGAATGACCTGGAGCGCCGTCTGTGAGATCTCATTTTCGTCTGCGAGACCCAGAAGCGCGCGGGCGTGGCCCATGTTCAGGTTTTCCGAGATCAGCGCTGCCTTGACGCTCTCTGGGAGATTGAGCAGCCGTAGAGCATTGGCAATTGAAGAACGGTTTTTTCCAACACGCTCTGCGACGGCCTCTTGAGTCAGGCCATGCTCCTCCATCAGGCGGCGATAACCCATTGCCTCTTCAATGGGATTCAGATCCGTGCGCTGCAAGTTTTCAATCAGCGCGATCACAAAGGCATCTTGTGAGGAAAGCTCACGAATTAGGACGGGGACTTCTTTGAGCCCAGCCAATTGTGCAGCTCGCCAGCGGCGCTCACCAGCGATGATCTTGTAAGTACCTTTTTCGCGACGGGCGAGAATGGGCTGAACGATGCCCTGCTCCCGAATCGACGCGGCCAATTCCTCCAACTTGCTGGTGTCGAAGTTCTGTCGCGGCTGAGACTCGTCTCGCACAAGTTCTTCGATTGGAATCGAGAGGACGTGCTGCCGCTCAGCTTCAGATGACGACGTCAGAAAGGTATTGGTCGGCTGGGCGGAAGCTGCACTGGGAATCAGAGCACTGAGACCTCTCCCCAGAGATTTACGCTTCGATGAAGATTCATTGGCCAATGGGATAACCCCTTCTAGGGATAGGAGAGTCATTACTATGAGAGGCGCAAAGGACAGTCGCCCTCTTGCTGTCGTGGAAGAGCGCTCAGGCGACCTTTCGGGCTGCCTCTCTTTGGAGCAACTCAGAGGCAAGTGACAGGTAGCCTTCGCATCCCTTGGAGCGCAAGTCGTAGAGGACGATCGGTTTGCCGAAGCTCGGGCATTCCGAGAGGCGGACATTTCTTGGGATCAGTGTCTTGAAGACGTGATCTCCGAAGTGTGTGCGGGCCTCTTCCACGACTTGATTTGCGAGCGACATCCGGCTGTCGAACATCGTGAGCAAGATGCCCTCGAGCGCGAGGGTTGGGTTCAGGCTCCCACGGATCAGCTCAATGGTATTCATGAGTTCTGAGATGCCTTCGAGCGCAAAGTATTCACATTGAAGTGGGACGATCACAGCATCCGCAACGACCAGAGCGTTGATGGTTAAAAGGCTCAGGGCCGGAGGGCAATCGATGATGATGTGGTCGTATTTTTCTCTGAGGCAGGAGATGGCTCGAGAAAGTCGAAACTCTCGCCCTTCCATCGAGACGAGTTCGATCTCTGCGCCGGCAAGATCACGGTTGGAAGGAATGACATCTAAGAATTTCAGCTCGGTTCGATGCAGAAAAGAGGCGACGTCTATCCCAGCGCCAGCCTCATCGACATTCAAGAGCATGTCATAGATGGAGCATTCCAAATCGCGGATCGGGACACCCAAGCCACTGCCAGCATTTCCCTGGGGATCCATATCGATCAACAAGGTCTTGCTTTCACCGGCAGCCAAGCTCGCGCTCAGATTGATGGCCGTCGTCGTCTTACCGACACCGCCTTTTTGATTTGCAATGGCGAGAATGCGTCCCATCTCAGTATCCAACCTCTCTATGAGCCTTGCTTTTTCAAAAGACGGGCGCTCCTAGCAGCTACCCAGAGGGCAAGCAAGTGTATGGCGGTCGAGTTCTCATTTTTTCGGCTTTCGATTCATGCCACTCCCCAATCCAGACGGGGGAGTCTAGGAAATCAGCAAGACCGTTTCACGTGGAACGGGTTTCTGAAACGCTTTTTGATTAGGGTTGAGTTCACTTTGAAATCCTTCTAACAGGCCGATTTTTCAGCTCAAAAGTTTCAATTTCATGAGCAATTGTCCTGCACCGAAGTTTTTGAATTTATTTAGGACTTATCCCTCAATTAGGAGCGAGCGACGCGAAGGACGGGGAAAGCCAGGCTTGGCGCGAGGCTGGATCTTCCAGATGGAAGTGAAGAGCGAAGCAACGAAGGCTGGTGTTTCACGGACGAGCGGGGCAACGGGATAATTAAGAGATAAGTCCTTAGGATGGACCAGACGACATGACAGTGCCTCCTCTCAGAGAAACTCAGAAAGATCGACATTTCGACGTCATCATCGTCGGGCTTGGACATGCGGGATGTGAAGCAGCTCTTCTCTGTGCCAAACAGGGATTCAAAGTCTTGGGCATCACCTTGAATCTCCAGCGGATAGGTCTGATGTCCTGCAATCCAGCCGTGGGAGGTCCCGGGAAAGGACAACTCGTCCGGGAGCTCGATGCCTTGGGTGGGGCAATGGGTAGGTTGACAGATCAATGTGGCATTCATTTTCGTCGATTGAATGAGAGCAAAGGTCCTGCAGTTCGTGCCCGCCGCGCTCTCGTCGATAGGCTTCTCTATGCCGAGAAGATGCAAGTGCTTTTAGAGCAGACTCTGAATCTTTCGCTTCTAGAGGGTGAAGTGACGGAACTCCTGTCGGAAGGCAGAGTTGTCTGTGGCGTCCGTGTTAACGGAGAGGACTACGTTTCACGTGCAACAATTCTGACGACAGGGACTTTTCTCAACGGTCTTCTGCACTTCGGACTGGAAGAGCAAGTTGGTGGACGTATCGAAGATCTGGTGGCCACGAGCCTCTCGTCCTCACTTCTCCGTCTGGGCATCAAACTCGGTCGCTTCAAGACAGGAACTCCAGCGCGTTTGGATGCGCGGACCATAGATTATGAGAGCTGCCTCTCTCAGCCCGGAGACATCGTTCCTCGGGCCTTTTCCTTTTCTACGCCTGGTTCAACTTTCCCTGCCTTGAGACAATTGGGTTGTGCCATCACGCACACCAATGCTCAAACGCACGCCATCATCCGAGAAAACCTTCATCTGTCGCCATTGTTTGCTGGGCAGATCGATGGGATCGGTCCGCGTTACTGTCCGTCGTTAGAAGATAAAGTGGTGCGCTTTCCTCATCACGAGCGGCACCATGTCTTCCTCGAACCTGATGGTCTCGACACGAACGTCGTTTATCCAGCAGGCCTCTCGACGAGTCTCCCCACTGCTGTCCAGATGGCATTCCTGCGGACAATCCCGGGATTGGAATCTGTGGAGATTCTCCAACCAGGCTATGCAGTCGAATACGACTATGCCTTCCCGACACAGCTGGATCACACATTGGCCGTCAAAGATTTGCCTGGCCTCTGGATGGCGGGACAGATCAACGGGACATCTGGATATGAAGAGGCTGCGGTCCAAGGTTTTTGCGCAGGCGCCAACGTCGCCTGTTGGCTTCAGGGCAAAAAGCCTTTTGTGTTGGCGCGTTCAGAAGCCCTGATCGGTGTCTTGATCGACGATCTGGTGACGAAAGGGACAGAGGAGCCTTATCGCATCTTCAGCTCGCGCGCGGAGCACCGCCTCTTGCTGAGAGAGGACAATGCCGACATTCGCCTGGCTCATCACGGCAGGCGGTTGGAGCTACAGCCTTCAGAGGTGTTCGAGCGTATCGAAGAGAAAAAGCGCGCGATTGAGAGAGAGCTTCAGCGCCTTCAAGCGCGCACCATTGTTCCTTCGGCATCAATCTGTACTGCCTTTCAAGAGCATGGCCTTCCCCCGCCTTCGACGCCCATGACCTTGGCTGCTCTGCTGAGGCGTCCGCAGCTGATACGGCAAGATCTGCGTTTCATCGATCCAGAGCAGCCACAGCTGACCGAGGATGCGGAGGAAGTGCTGGAGACAGAGCTCAGATATGGGGGTTACATTGAGCGCCAGACAGCCTGGATTCAGCACGCGCAGCGATGGGAAGCTCTCAAGATCCCTGCTTCCTTGAACTATGCAGCCATCACTGGATTTACGCGCGAGGTGCTCGAAATCCTGCAATGCCATCGTCCAGAGACAGTGGGACAGGCTTCACGGCTTCCTGGCATGACCCCAGCGGCGATTGGATTGCTCACGGTTCATGTTCAGCGAGCTCACGCAGATTCTCGATCGCGCCTTCCGCCTTCGTAGACTTCTTTTGCCCAACCTTTCACTCCCTTCACGCCCCAACGAACCCATGAATCTATCTCACATCACGATTGTCCTCGATCAGGTGCGCCACCCAGACAACTTGGGCAGTGCGCTCCGAGCCATGAAAAACACAGGGCTCTCTCGAATCTCCCTCTGTGCAGCTCAGACTCGAGACTTCGATCGCGCCAGAGTTTTGGCCACAGATGCCATCGATCTGCTCCCTCGGATGCGCCTCTTCGAGACATTGCCACAGGCAGTCGCTCACGGGACCTTGATCGCTGGGATGACCTCTCGCCAGCTGGGACATCGGCCGACGATGTGGCTCGATCAGTTCGTCGAATTGGCTGATCGAGAGACCGCTTCAGGAGGAGAAGTCGTTATCGTCTTTGGAAATGAACGACGAGGACTGTCGAACGCTGAATTGGACGTCTGCCATCTTGCCGTCAACATCCCGACAGCGCCGGAGAAGTCCTCCATCAATCTGGCGCAATCGGTCATGCTCGTTGCTCATGCGCTTTTTTCGAAATCGCATCGCGAACAGCAGGAACGCTACTGTCCCAGCGAAGTGCCTGTATCTCTCGAGGCCTTGTGCGCGCCTGCCGGGCTCGTCCAAGCGCTCTACGATCGCGCGTTTCCTCTCCTTCTCGAAGCCGACTTCCTCAATCCCCAAAGCCCAGGGTTAATCTTTGCGGAACTCAAAAGGCTTTTGGAGCGTGCCAGGCCCACAAAGAGAGAGGTCGAATTGCTTCTCAGCGCGCTCAAGCACCTAGAACGCAAGAAGAGGCGTTAGGACTTATTCCTTAATTAGGACCGAGCAGCGCGAAGGACGGGGAATCTCAGACGAGGCGCGAGGAGGGAGCTTCCAGACGGAAGTGACCAACGAAGCAACGAAGTCTGGCGTTTCACGGACGAGAGGGGCGACGGGATAATTAAGGAATAAGTCCTTAGATCAGGCCCTGCGGCCCAGAGCCGTTGCCCTCGTCCTCATCGTCTTCACCCTCGAAAAGCGTGTCATCTTCTTCCGGCTCCCAGACGCGCGCGTTCACGTCGCTCTTCGTGCAGGCGAGTGAGAGAAGGCGCTCTGCTTGCTGATAGAAGAAATCAGCTTCGGCTTCAGCTTCGCTTTGGTCGTTGGGATTGAATGAGATGTCTTCGAGCTGAGTGAAGAGATCGATGGCGCTCGCAAAGTCGCCTTGGCGCCGCGAGAGCTCAGCCAGCAAAAACAGGGTGCGAACCTTCTCCATCAGAGGCAGCGATTCGTCATCTGCCATCAGCCAGAGGCGTTCGAGGGCCTCTGCACGGCAGGTGAATTCCTGGACTTGATCGCCACTGGCTCGGGCAGCCCATGAGGCGCGGAGAAAATAGTCGGCGAGAAGAGCAGTCTCTTCAGCGCCTTCGTCCGAGCTGACGTAATCGTGGCAGCGCGCTGCCTGGAGATAGCGCTGCGCCGGACTGCGCAGGCCGAGAGAGAAGTCCTCTCGCTGAAGCCAGTTTTGCAGGTCTATGCGTGCCTCTCGATCCAGCTTGTCGAGTATGGGCGGCGCTCGATCTCCGAGTGAGCTTGTGCATTGGAACGCGAGTTCATCGAGGCTCTCGCTGTCGTGCCCAAAGGTCTGTGGATAGGCTGCGAAAAGACAGTGTGGGCAAACCTGAATCAGCAAGAGCAGGGGATCGACGACAGCGTCGATGAAGATCGGGCGCAGATCACTCTCCCGGCCATTGAAGATCGCTGGGAGAGGTAGTGTCCCGGAAAAACTCTGTTCACAGACGGGACATGTCAGCGGCGCCTGATTCCCCCGTATTTCTGAATCTAAAGGCAAAGAAGGCATTGGGGCAGAGATACGCTTTGAGGTGCGTGATTTTTTCGGCAGGGCCATCGTGTGGTTCTCTCCAGGCAGGAGCTCTCGAAAAAAGCGGCCTGCCGACGTTCATGCCATGCGGGGGAGATGAGCGACAAGCGTCAGCCCCTTGCTTGCTCGTTAGAGTGAGCTCTCGATTGTGGTGCCATCGAGTCCTGGCGATGCCCATCGCAACGCTCCCTCCCCCAAAAGTCTCCTGCGCAGAGAGAGAGATAGCTCGGAGGGTCAGCGGGAGTGCTTGTGCCAAGGACTATCCCTTCATTATCCCGTCGCCCCACTTGTCCGTGAAACGCCAGTCTTCGTTGCTTCGCTCTTCACTTCCGTCAGGAAGCTCCCGCCTCGCGCCAAAGTCTGGCATTCCCCGTCCTGTGCGGTGCAAAGGTCCTCATGAAGGGATAAGTCCCAAGTCAATTCAGCGCTCGCCTCCCCCCTTCTGGCGTGTCCACCCAGGTGAGTTGACGCTGCTGGGGCCTTCGGCTATGCGCACCCGCCTTTTCGTGTTGATTTTTCCCCACACAAGGAGCCCAGGTATGGCAGCGTCCGACAAGCGCAAGCAGAGTCTATATTTCCCAGAAGAGATGCTGAAAGAGATTCAGGAAGAGGCCAACCGCCAGGATCGCTCCCTCTCGTGGATCGTGCAGCAGGCTTGGCGCATCGCTCGCGCTGAGATCCATCGTTACCCTTCAGTCAACGACGTGATCAGTGGTGACTACGCTCTCGACGATCCCAAAGAGAAGCTGGGCGAGTGAGTAAGCGAGCGCGCCATGCGCCCACCCTGGCGCGGCGCTCTCATGGGCCTGTTGCCGTCCCTCAACTTCTCCCATTGCGGTTCAGCCCGAATCCGGGGACACATCGCTCTAGTTATCGCCATCCCGGGCCATGGAGAGTGGGGTTTTCTTCTGGCGACGCATGTCGTCGCCATCGCGCTCACGCGAGGTCGTCCGCTTTTGCATGCGCGATCGTCGGGCAAGCTCAGGGTCAGAAAAGTCCTTCAGGGCAGCTTCCCGGGCTTTTCGATCGGCCTTCATACCCATGTTTTTGCGTGGGGCATCGATGGCTGGGCGGTGTCTGCCAGGACCTTCATCCCGGCGGCTGATCTTCGAAGGGGACTCTGTGGCCGCTGCCGCTTCTAGGATATCATCGGCTGGCTGTGCGGGTGCGGGGATGGGGTTTGGCGCATCGGCGCTCGCCTGCTCCAGCGCTGGTTCTGGCATTGCTTCGGCGGTCAGCGTTGGCTCTGGTTCAGGCACATAGGGGATGGGGTGGGGAATGGGGGGCGCGGCCTGTGCGGGAAAGTCGAAGATCCGATCGTCATATCGATCGAAGTCGCCGCAGGCGGTCGTGAGGGCAAGGGGCAGTGCCAAGGCGAGGGGGCGGAAGGAAAGGCGGGGCATCGTGGCTCCTGTTGATCGGCAGTTCAGACTGGCGGGCGGGACGAGCCGCGCGGCGCTCAACGGTCGAGCATCATTGATTATTCAGAATGGGGGGGATGGTCACTTGATGAACGCAGGTGACGCCATGATTGTTATTTAGGATTTATCCATCGATTATCCCGTCGCTCCACCTGTCCGTGAAACGCCAGTCTTCGTTGCTTCGCTCTTCAGTTCCGTCAAAGAAGCTCCCGCCTCGCGCCAAAGTCTGGCATTCCCCGTCCTTCCGGTGCTCGGCCTAATTAAGGGATAAATCCTTAGTTCAATCAGCTCACGCGGATTCCTGTGATTTGAGCGCTTCGGCGGTGAAGAAGGTGTGGCAGGCCGTGATCATCTCCTCGATGTCGCCGTCCATGTAGGCTGGCAGGTTGTGCGCGGTCAGGCCGATGCGGTGGTCAGTGATGCGATCCTGCGGAAAATTGTAGGTGCGGATCTTCTCGGAGCGATCGCCAGAGCCGACCTGGCTTTTGCGGTCCGCGTCGCGTTCGCCTTTCAGGCGCGTCTGCTCCATCTCATAGAGCTTCGCGCGCAGCATCTTCATCGCCATCGCGCGGTTCTTGAGCTGGCTCTTCTCCTGTTGGCACTTGACGATGATGCCCGTGGGACGATGGGTCAGGCGGACGGCCGAGTCAGTCGTGTTGACGCACTGGCCACCGGCGCCTGTCGAGCGGAAGACATCCATGTCCACGTCGCGCTCGTCGAGCTTCACGTCCACCTCTTCGGCTTCGGGCAGCACGGCAACGGTCACCGTCGAGGTGTGGATGCGACCCTGTGCCTCGGTCGCTGGGACGCGCTGCACGCGGTGCACGCCCGATTCGTATTTGAGGTTCGAATAGACGCTGTTGCCGCTGATCGTAAGAGAGGCCTCTTTCACTCCCCCCGCATTGCCCGGGTTGAGGTCGGCGATGTCGCTCCGCCAACCGCGGCGCTCGGCAAAGCGCAGGAACAAGCGCATGAGCTCGCCTGCAAAGAGGCTGGCCTCATCTCCACCTGCCCCTGCGCGGATCTCCATGATCACGTCGCGCTCATCGTTCGGGTCCTTGGGCAAGAGCGCGATGCGCAACTCACCCTCCATCTCGGCGAGCGATGTCTTGAGGTTCGGGATCTCCTCGCGCGCCATCTCGCGCAGATCGGGATCTGGGCCATTCAGCAGCTCTTCGGCATCCCCAAGCTCTGATTGGACGCGCTTGTAGTTGCGGTAGCGCGCCACGATCGGCTCCAGCTGCGCGCGCTCCTTCGTGATCTTTTGAAGGCGCGTCGGGTTCTGGGCGATGTCGGGATCGGCGAGCTCGTCCGTGAGCCGATCGAATTTCATTTCAACGTCGTCGAGTTTGGAAAACATTCGAGGCCTCGATGGATGAAAAAAAATGAATTGATTTATTATATTTTAGAAATCCCCCTGATTTTAGGGGAATGACGATTTGGGTGACGAAGAAACCCCTCGGCAATGCCGAGGGGTATTGATCTACAAACAGATAAATCGAACAGCTTCAGACGATGCCGCCTTCCATGGGCGGGAGGCCATCGGAGCCCATCTGATCAGGCTGCGGCGCCGCTGGGTTGGGCGACTCCTGCCGCCCTTTGTCGTAGAGCTCTTTGAACTTGCTGGAGAGGCCGCAGAGCTTTCCATACAGGTCAAAGGCGAGCTCGGTCGTCGGCGCGAGCTGCATGTAGGTCGTCATCATCGACACGAGGATCCAGCTGTCGATGAAGGCAAACTTGATGGCCAAGGCGATCATGTAGCCGAGGCCAAATCCAAAGAGCGGGTGCAGGCCCACCATTCTGAAGACGAGGGCGAAGAAGACGCCTGTGACGATAGTGATGAGGAGCGTCGAGACGACGACGAGGATTGTGGTGAATGCCGCGTTCTTCAGGAGCGCCTTCCAGTTCTGGAAGTAGATGACCACGGCGTCCGTCGCGCTTTTGAAGGGGGTCTGCTCCTTCTTGTAGAAGGTGTAGCCCAGGCAGCACTCATCGACGTAGCCGAACGCGATGCCTATGAAGAGCTTGACGATCTTGATGACAGTCTCGGCGCCGGGAATGGCCTTGATGTTCATGAAGCTCATCATGCGCTCGAATGTGCGGCTGAGTTGACGGACTGCGCCGTCCACGAGTTTGTCGAGGGCAAAAAAGACATTCGACGTGATGAAGCGTTCGGACACCATCTTCTTGGCCTCGCTGAACTGGTCGTTCGGGATCTCCCCAGTCGTCACCGCCTTCGAGATGATGGCGACGTGGCCTGCCTTCACGATGTAGCCAAAGTAGTGCATGAGCAGGAAGTTGATGGCCTTGGTGCCGCTGGCCCAGAGTCCGAGCATGATGAGCATCCCGAGCGCGTTGTCCTTGGTGCTCGTCAGATAGCCAATGCCTGCACAGATGGCCAGGAGGATGAGCGAGAGGAAGAGCGTGACTGCCGCGAGCCCGAGCTTCATCCAATTGAAGATCATCGTCCGAAAATAAATGTCTTTGGCGGAAAGCATCGTCTTCTTCAGGCCTTTCTTTTGGGTGTGAAATGCCGGGACACAGTGAAGTGTATCCCGGCATTGCTGCGATGGCATGGAGGAGCGATCATTCAGCCGCTAGAGTTGCTGGAGTCGGAGTCGCTGGCGCTCTTACAGAGACATTGATCTTTCGGACCATGGCGCTGTCCATTTGATCGGGGAATTTAAAATCCAAATAAGAAGCGCTGTCCGCTTCCATCGAGATTTCTTTTTGCGCGCGCCCGATTTCATTTCCATTTTCATCCAGCGCTTTGGCCTGAATGGTTCCGTTGAAAGCCTTAGAGACAGTCAAATAAACGGAAGCCTTGTTGAGTCCAGGCTCGCGGTTCTTGCCATAGGTGATCGTCAGGCCATTGGCGGCCAGCGAAGCGTGGCTCTCCAATTGGAGCTGCATCGCCTTGTCGATGCTCGTCGCCACGCCTTTGCCAGCGCCCATGATGGCGCCCACGGCATTGCCAGCAGCGGCCGCGCCCATCTTTTCAGACAATGCCGCGGTGGAATCCCCTGAACAAGCGGTGAGCGAGAGAATGAATATTCCCAAGAGTCCAGCGGAAAATAATTTCGAGCAGTGCATGGTGAAACTCCTTCGAGTGAATCTCCGCTGTCGCGGAGGAGTTGAATTTCGATTCGTCTTCGTCAAATTCCTAAGGAACTCACTCACGAGCCGCCTCTGAAATGAAGTTTCTCGCCTCTCTTAGGACTTATCCCTCAATTATTCCGTCACCCACTTGTCCGTGAAACGCCAGCCTTCGTTGATTCGATGGTTGCTTCCGTCTGGAAGCGCCCGCCTCGTCTGGCATTCCCCATCCTTCGCGGTGCAAAGGTCCTCATCGAGGGATAAGTCCTTATATAGGATGGCTCATCAAATCCCATCGAACAGCAGGGTGCTCATGTAGCGCTCTCCTGCGTCTGGCAGGATGACGACGATGGTCTTGCCCGCGCTCTCAGGGCGCAGGGCGAGGCGCAGAGCAGCTGTCATGGCCGCGCCGCTCGAAATGCCGCAAGAGATCCCCTCTTCCGTGGCGAGTCGGCGCGCCATCGCAATGGCGTCCGCGTCATCCACCGTGACGACCTCGTCCACGAGGTCCAAGTCGAGGATGGCTGGCTTGAAGCCTGCGCCAATGCCCTGGATCTTGTGCGGGCCCGGCTTGGGGGGGGCGCCGGCCTTCAGCGCCGTGAGCACGGGGGAGGTGCTCGGCTCGACCGCGATGGCCTGGAGCGCGGGACGGTGCGCTTTGAGGAAGCGCCCGGTGCCGGTGATCGTGCCGCCCGTGCCAACGCCCGCGACGAGCAGGTCCACTTGGCCGTCTGTGTCGGCCCAGATCTCGGGGCCCGTGGTTCGGTAGTGCGCCTCGGGGTTTGCCGGGTTCTCGAACTGTTGGAGCATGAGGTGATGCGCTGGGTCGGCGGCCACGAGCTCATTGGCCTTGGCAATGGCGCCCTTCATCCCGAGCGCGCCTTCGGTCAGCACGAGCTTGGCGCCCAGCGCGCTCAGCATCTTGCGGCGCTCGATCGACATGGTCTCGGGCATGGTCAGAGTCAGCGGATAGCCGCGCGCTGCGCAGATCATGGCGAGCGCGATGCCCGTGTTGCCACTCGTTGGCTCGATGAGCGTGACGTCACGCTGGCCAGGCGTCAGCTTTCCTTCGCGCTCCGCGGCGTCGATCATGGCCACGCCGATGCGGTCCTTGACAGAGAAGGCCGGGTTGCGCGCTTCGAGCTTGGCGAGCACGGTGGCGGGAGCGCCGTTCGTGAGCTTCTGGATGCGGACGAGTGGGGTGTGGCCAACGGTCCTGCTATTATCTTCAAAGATTCTGCTCATTTGTTTCTTCTCTTTCTTTGGTCTGAGCGCGAATTGAGTGCGCCTATTTGTTTCTGTGCTCTCTCACGGCCATCCATGAGAGAGGCGGCCCCTAAGACTGGCAATGAATGGATGTCAAGATTTATCATTCGGTCAATTCAATGATTCCCAAAAATTGCTACGTCGCCTCATGCCTCGAAAGAAAAAAATAGGGACGCCCAAACGGACGCCCCTCTGTCTGGTGAATTGTAAATCAAAATACATTTCAACTATTTCTCAATGCCAATCTTGCTTAGGAATGCCGTGTTGTTCGGTTCGCGTCCGAGGAATTCTCTGAGCAATTCATCAGCATCGCGCATCTTGCCCGGCTCGAGAATACTTTGGCGATAGCGCAGACCAATCGCAGGATTGAGCACGCCATTCGTCTCAAATACCGTGAACATGTCGTCCGCAAAGACCTCCGACCACAGATAGCCGTAATAGCCCGCGTCATAGCCGCCCATGAGATGTCCAAAGGTGGCGGGGAAATGGGCTTCGGCCACGGGCGTCAGCCCCAGGATGTCAGCGTAGAGCTGCCGATCGACGGCCTCGACATCCACCTCTGGTCCAGACGAGTGAATCACCTGATCGAATGTTGCGAGGAACACCTGTCTAGTATAGCGATAGCCCGCGTCAAAGCTGCGCGCGGCCTTGAGCTTCTCGATCGTCTCGCTGGGGAGCTTCTTCGTCGGGTCCCGAAAGTGGCCTGACATCCGGTCGAGGACGTCTTTTTCGAACGCCCAATTTTCGAGCATCTGCGAGGGCGCCTCGACGAAATCCCGCGCGACCGACGTGCCCGATAGGCTGCCATAGCGCGCGCTCGTCAGCGTCTGGTGCATGATGTGCCCGAACTCGTGGAAGAGCGTCTCGACCTCATCGTGCGAAAGTAGGGACGGACGTTCAGTGCTCGGTGGATTGAAATTGCCGATCATGATGGCGATGGGTGCGCGGTAGTCGCTGCCGACCTGACGTGCCACCGTCACGCCAGCTGCCGCTGCATGACCGTATTTTCCAGGGCGCGGGTAGAGGTCGAGGTAGAAGTTGCCCACGTGGCCGCCGCCATTGGCGTCGCGGATCTCATAGAGCGGAACATCTGCCCAGGTATCCGCACCTTCCACCCGGACAATCTCAATCCCGAAGAGCGTCTCATAGACGCCGAAGAGGCCTGTGAGCACAGTCTCGATGGGAAAGAATTCGCGGATGGCCTCGCTGTCGATCGCCCAGTCGCGCTTTTTGATCTGATTCAAATAGTAGGCGATGTCCCAGGGCTGGAGCGTGGCCTTAGGATCGTTCGTCTCGGCCCGCTTGAGTTCGGTCATGCGGGCATAATCAGCGTCGCGCCGTGGCCGCAGCTGTGTCTGGAGGTCAGAGAGGAAACGCTTCACCGCAGCGCTGCTCTTGGCCATGCGCTCCTCTGTGACGAAGTCGGCGTGTGTCTCATAGCCGAGCAGCTTGGCCTGTTGGTCGCGCAGAGAGATGGCCTCTGTGAGGAGCGGGGTATTCTTGTCTGCCTCGCGCGACTGGAAGGCGATGAACAGACGGCGACGCGCATCCTCGCTCGTCGCGTTCTCCATGAACGGAAAATAGTCGGGGTATTGGCAGGTGACGATCCAACCGCCCTCTCTTGCCTTCTTGAGACGCTGAACAAATGCCTCGGGTAGTCCCGCGAGCTCGGCATCGGACACGACGATCCGCGACTCGTTCGCGTTCAGGTTGAGCTGAAAGAGCGTGGTGAGCTCGACCAGGCGTGTCTGGAGCTCGACCAGGCGCTTTTGTGTGGGCTCGTCGAGTTCGAGGCCATTGCGCCTAAAGTCGCGCAAGGTTAGGTCGAGCAGGCGCTTTTGTTCAGTATCGAGGCCTTCTTGGGCAGCACGGTTCTCTGAATAAGATTTCAGTGCCTGATAGAGGTCACGGCGCGCCATGAGCTGGACGAGGTATTTGCCAGAGCGCTCTTCGACCTGGGCCGCTGCCAGCCGAACCGCCTCTTCGGGATGCAAATCCTTGAGGATGGCCAGGCGATTGATCGCATCGACGTAATCCATGACCGACTGCTCGAAGGCCAGGACCGTGTTGTCAAAGGTGCGCTGGTCTGAGTCGAGCGCGGCAAGCTGGGCCAGGGCCTGGGTGCAGTGCGCCTCGGCCACTGCGCCTTTGTCCAGGATCTGTTCAGGGGGCAGGCGATGCTCGATGAGCGGGACGGGGACGCGGATGGGTCGGTTCATGTCAGCGCTGGCTTTCGTTGGGGGTTGGGAGGCGTTCGTGTCGGCAGCAATGGGAACACTTGAACAGCCTATGGCGAGGCCCCAGACGAGGGGAACGCCCATCAGGAAGGAGGACAGCTCTTTCAGCTTGGTCATTTGAGGAACTCCAGGTTGTGGGGGAAAGGCGAGGGGAACGGCCGAGCCCATCAAAAAATTTGTCGAATCCAATCTCATTGCTTCGAATTTTGGGATGACGGCGGGATTCGATTCGCGGCGGATGAAAACGGGGTGCCCCGATTCACGATGCCATACTGAAGTTATGTCATTCTTATTTTGTGATGCCGTTCAACCATCTACCAATCAGGAGAATGTTGCCATGGTCAGTATGACGCCAATTCGAGATCCGAAAAAAGACGCGCTGTTGACCCCTGAAAACGCGGCTTTGTTGATCATCGATTACCAACCGACACAGGTGAATTCGATCAATTCCACGGATAGGAAGCAGCTCGTCCATAACATTCATATCGTGGCAAAGATCGCAAAGCTCTATCGCCTTCCTACCCTGCTCACGACGGTCAATGTTTCCACGGGGCGCAACCATGACACCATCCCTTCGTTGCGGGAAGTCCTACAGGACACCCCTAGCTACGATCGGACGACGATGAATGCGTGGGAAGACGCCGAATTCTATGCTGCGGTCAAGGCGACCAAGCGACAGAAACTGCTCATCTGTGCACTATGGACAGAGGTCTGCCTGACCTTTCCCACGCTCGACGCACTTCGCGAGGGCTATGAGGTCTTTCCCATCGTGGACGCGGTCGCTGGCACCTCTATGCTGGCACACGAGACCGCCCTGCGCCGCATCGAGCGCGCAGGCGCTCAATTCGTCACGATTGCTCAATTGACGTGTGAATTACAGCGAGATTGGAATCGCAAGGAAAGCGTCGAGGGATTTCTCGACATCATGTTTGATTCAGGTGCTTTCCTGAAATTGTAGAAATTTCTCTCTTCAAAATGAAAAGAGGGCGGAGATTTGTCCGTCCTCTTTTTAATTACTCTCGTAAAACATTATCTCGCAGCCACCTCTTGAGATTTCTCCAAGTCTTTTCGAATGGATTGAAGTTTGGTGAGAATATCAAAAAAATACCAGTGATTTCCGAGATAAACAATCATTCCTTTGTAAAAATCTGTGCGTCACTTTCGGTAATGATTCCTGAACAAACCAACTTTCAAATATATCGATTTTTTCATATTCAATATGGTAAATGTATTTGTTCAATGAGCTTTCCAATCAATTCGGAAAATCCGCCGAACAAAGCCATCGAAACCCATTGCAAGGTGCATCGAGAAGGCCTAGGAGGCGCCACTCAAGATTGGCGCTGGGAAATAAAACAATAATAAAATCAAGGACTTAGGAAATGCTCGACCTGAAATACGTGGCGCAGAACTTCGATGAGGTGACCCGCAAATTACAGCGGCGCGGCAAGGTGGATCTCGGCCCCTTCAATGACCTCTTTGCCAAGCGTCGTGAGCTCAATCTCAAGCTCGAAAAGGTGCGCACCGAGGCAGCGGCCATTGGCCAGCTCCTGGCTCCGTCCAAAACGCCGCTCACGCGCGAAATCGCTGGGACGAGCTACAGCCAGCCACTCGACGAGGCGCAAAAAGGCGCACTCAAGGCCTTGTCAAAGGATCTCAAGGAGGCGCAGCGCACGCTCGACGATGCGTTGGCAGAGGTAGAGGGCGCGCTCGAGGAAATCCTGATGTGCCTGCCCAACCTGCCGCAGGACTCGGTGCCCGATGGGACGAGCGAAGCGGACAATCAGGTGGTTCGTCTCATGGGGGACAAGCCCAATTTCGACTTTGTGCCCAAACCCCACTGGGAGCTCGGCGAGGCGCTCGGATTGCTCGACTTCGAGCGGGCAGCCAAAGTCGCCGGTGCTCGCTTTGCCGTCTATCGCGGCCTGCTTGCCAAGCTCGAACGCGCGCTCGTCTCCTTGATGCTCGATGTGCACACCAGCCGCGGCTACACCGAGATCCTGCCGCCCTTTCTCATCAACCGCGCCTCGATGACGGGCACGGGCCAGCTGCCCAAGTTCGAGGACGACAGCTTCAAGACGTGTGGCGAGCCAGAGTTTTTCCTGGCGCCGACCGCCGAGGTGCCTGTCACCAACCTGCACCGCGACGAAATCCTCGACGGCGCTGAGCTGCCCATCCGCTACTGCGCTTACACGCCGTGCTTTCGCAAAGAGGCGGGCAGCTATGGCAAGGACACGCGCGGCCTCATCCGGCAGCACCAGTTCCAGAAGGTCGAGCTCGTCAAATTCACGAAGGCAGAGGACTCGATTGCCGAGCACGAGGCTTTGACGCGCGATGCCGAAGAGATCTTGCAGCGGCTTGGCCTGCACTACCGCGTGGTGTCGCTGAGCGCGGGCGACCTCGGGTTCTCGGCGGCCAAGTGCTACGACCTCGAGGTCTGGCTGCCTGGTCAGGAGAGCTATCGCGAGATCTCGAGCTGCTCGAACTTCGAGGATTTCCAGGCCAGGCGCGCATCCATCCGTTACCGCGAAAGCCCCAAGGACAAGCCAAAGCTCGTCCACACCATCAACGGCAGCGGGTTGGCCGTGGGCCGCACCGTCATCGCCATCCTCGAAAACTATCAGCGTGCGGATGGCTCCATCGTCATCCCCGAGGTGCTCAGGCCTTACATGGGCGTGAGTGAGATTCGGAAGGTGTGACTCTGGCCCTCAAGATTCGAGCATCACGATGACGAATCACCCCAGGGCAATCGAGTTCTGTATTTCGATCAAGATCGAGGCGTGTCTTCGGTAGGGGCGTTGCGAAGAGCGCCCTGCGGTCGTCATTCGACACAAACACGACGGGCGTTGCACGCAACGCCCCTACAGATCCCGATTCGAGATTAAAAAAAT
>JAISIF010000052.1 GCA_031262165.1 Myxococcales bacterium
CGGCGGTGAGCTCTGGCAGCTCGATACCCGCCTGCCGGATGACGCGCAGGGCATTGCTCGTGGCCACGACACCGGAGCGCAGGCGGTAGTCGAACGTGAGCGCCCCTTCGTGGAGCGCGTCCGTGAAGTGGACGTTGCGGACCTGACTAGGGAGCGAGCGCTCGAGCTCGGTCAGGCCCACGTCGTGCGTCGCAATGGCGCCAATCGCGCCGCGCAGCACGAGCGCTCGGACGATGGCCTTGGAGGCGAGCTGCCGTTCGGCCGTGTTCGTCCCATGGAGCACCTCGTCGAGCAGGAAGAGGATGGCGCAGCGCTCACTCGCGTCGAGGATTTGCTTCATGCGGCGCACCTCGGCGTGGAAGAGCGAGAGCCCCTCACCCAGCGAGTCGCTGATCCTCATGCTCGAATAGACGTGGACAGGGCCGATTCGCAGCGTGCGTGCGCAGACTGGCGCGCCAGCGAGTGCGAGCACGGCGTTGAGCCCCAGCGTGCGCAAGAAGGTCGTCTTGCCCGCCATGTTCGAGCCCGTGACGAGCAGGACAGCGGGAGAGGCTTCTCGACTTGGCGAGGCGAGCGCGACGTCGTTGCACACCCGCCTGTGTTCCGGGATGAGCGGGTGCCCCAGGCCCTCGGCCTCGAAGCAGACCTCAGGGACGAGCCGAGGCCAACAGGGGTTGGCGTCGAGCGCGGCAAAGCCGGCCAGACTGCACAGGGCCTCGAATTCGGCCAGCACGTCGAACCAATGGCTGAGCTGGGCGCCACAGCGCGTTCGCCATGCCGCGAGCACGGCAGCGAAGTGCACATCCCAGAGGAAGAGCACGGCCAGTGGGATGTGAAAGAGCGGCTGGTGACGCAGGCGCAGAAAGCCGAGCGTGCTCGACAGGCGGGCCATCTCCACGGAGGGCTTGGCGCCGCTGGCTGTGAGGTGCGCGGCCATGGCCGCCAGGGCTGGGCTTTCGAAGCGCGCCTGTTCCAGGTGTTCGAAGAGGTGCCGAAAGGAGCCGAGGCGTTCACTCGGGCCTTCGGCCGCCACGAAGAGGCTGGTGGCCAAGCGTCCAAAGTAGAGCGCCAAGCCAAGCTGAAGCGCGAATGGCGCGAGCCAGAGCGGCGCGGCGAGCACGTCCACATACCACAGCCCCCAGAGCGCTATCGTGACAGGCGGCAGCAGGCGGGCGATCCAGCGCCAGCGGCTCGGGTGAAAATCGGACGAGGGCTGGATTTGGGCCCAGGCGATGAGGCGAGCCGGATCGGCCTTTCGATGATCCGAGCGCTCTGAGACGAGCCGACCCTCGGCTTCGAGGCGCTCTCTGAAATCGACGGCAGTGGAGAGCTCACGGATCGCGGCCTGGCGCGCACAGATTGCCTCGAAGGCATCAGTAGATGCGGGGGCATCGAGCAGCCAGCGCCACAGCTTGACCTCGCCCGGTAGCGTGGCCGTGTCATCGACGAGCAGCGACAGAGAGCGCTCGCCCAGAATATCGAGATCCAGGGCATAGGGATGCTCGGCGGTGCTCGTCGTCTGTGTCCGAGATGTGAGACGCGAAAACTCCCGATTCAGGCGATGGAGCGCGCGTTCATTGATCTCCCAGAAGATCTGGGCGCGCTTGGCGTGCTTCAAGATGCGGTCGTGCCTAAGCGCGGTGGCGACGAAGAGAGCAGCGAGGACGACGGCACCCCACAGCGCCGATCCAGGCAAGAGCTCCTGCCAGACGCACACACACAGGGCGAGCAGCGCGAGGAAGAGTAGGAGGCGCAGGTTGGCCGCCCAAAACGAGCGCCGCTCGAGGGCGCGAAGGCACTTCTCGAAATATCCAGCACGATGGCGAAAGCGCTCTTCTGGGGTGACATCCATGGCGCCCGCCTCTCCGATGTGCCGAGAGGCGTCCTCTTCAGGGGAATGCTCAGATGATCTCATGCTCATGTCCCCAATCTAGCGATCCTGCCTTGGAAAACCGATAAGGATTTCCATTCATCAGGCCCTGCGCATCTGACCGATTTCCTTTCATTTCGAATTGAAAAATGAATTGTCAAAAAATAATGAATAAATCCAGACACACTGTAGCTTGGGGTCGTCCAAGATTGATTTTGAAATGATGTAAGGAGTTGGTGAAAAATATATAGAAAACACCTTGTGAACAAACTGCCCACATGCCTCCCTGCGAGTCGCGAGACCTCAAAAAAATCGTTGGAATTTTGTGGGAAGCAACATAGGGAGCGCCACCGTGTACCTGTCTCACCCCTTTTGAGAAGTGCTTTGGCCACAAACGCTCTACCGCTTCTGCAGTTCTGGTATCCCCTCTCAGGAGACGATTCATGAATTATCTCAACGCAGCGAGGACGCTCTCTCGCAAAAGTCTGTTTCCGTGCCTGCTTCTCACAGGTCTGATGGCACTGTCAGCCTGCGGTGCTGGCGAGACGACCATGACGGTCACGACGAACCTCAAATCAGGCGTCAAGCCTCCCGCGGACGGAACCACGGCTGTCACAATCTCCGTCGTGGTGAAAAAGGACGGTGAGCTTCAAAATAAAGGTGAAATCTACTTCAGCACAAACCTGGGCACTTTCGACGCTTCCTCGATGGAGAAACCCGTCCGAAAGACCTCGATCGAATTGGACATGGGTAAGGCAGAGGCCAGCCTCTATTCAGTCCAAGAAGCAACGGCGACGGTTCGCGTCGAATACGTCGATCCAGATACGAACACGGTGGCAGCCTCTAAGGAGCTCGTCATTGATTTCGTGTATGCGCTCGGCTCAAACCACCCTGCCCAAATCTCGACGATCGAATTCAAATCGGCGGATCCGACAACCATCAAAATATTTAATACTGCGAGCGAAGGCCAGACATCGACCAAGCTCACTTTTCAGGTCCTCGATCAGCTGAATTTGCCCATGGCAAACAAGATGATCTATTTCGATATACCCAAGCCTCTTGGTGAGACCTTACTCGTTCCAACTGAGGCCGTCTCTGACTCAAACGGTTATGTGGTTACCTATCTGACCTCTGGCCGTGTGGCAGGTGTGGCTGAAGTCATCGCTGGAACGGCTCGATACGAAGATCGTAACAGACCCGAATACATTGACAATTATGTTTCTGGAACGGCCAAGATCCACGTCATCGCTGGTTCGGCCAATTATTATAATTTTTCATTCCTGTGTGAACGGTATTCGATTGGAGGATTTAAATGGTATGGGGAACAGATGGAATGTGTTGCTTATGTGGCGGATCGTGACACACAGGAAATCCCCAATCAACCTGTCCTCTTTGCCACGGAAGCCGGCGCAGTTTTCCCCTTGATATATACAGGCAGCAATGGGCAGGCTATAACGACCTACACGACTCAGGACCCCATTCCATGGCCCGTCCAAGCTGGAAATATTGGTGGTGCGTTTCTTCCAGAACAAATGGTTTCTGTCTCTACTGATTCTGACAGGATTATTAGTTTTTTGTATGGATTTTCAATGCCATGGGATAGTCCAATCAATATCTATCCTTTGAGTGATAATAATTTCAATCTTTCAACCGCTCGAGGAGAAATCCAGTATCAAACGCCACCGTATTATCGTGAAGTGCTGAATGTTGACGGCTGGGATAATGGGACTGTGGATCGTAATCCTCGTGATGGACTCGTCACTGTAATTGCTATTACTGGCGGAGAAGAGCCTTTGTTGTACGACGAGAATCAAAATGGTGAATGCGATAACGGAGATGTTTTCCTCTCTCTAGGAGAACCATTTATCGATCGTGATGATAATAGAAAATATGATGAAGGAGAATATTTCCTCGACATAGATGGAGATGCTGTCTGGACCAAACCTGCAGGAGCTACGACGGGTTCGAAAGTAGCTTATTCATCGTCAGGAGATTGTAGTTTATGGAAGAAGAATACCCAGATCTGGAAGGAATTTAAGTTTCTTTGGACAGGTGAAGGATCATTCACTGGATATATGATGATTTCTCATAACTCCTCGGTTGAACCGACAAGAAGTGTTAATTCTGGCGATAAAGTCACAGGAGTTGTTTTAGAGATGGGGCAATCTGCCGACCTGGATATTTATGTGTTGGATAAGTATATGAATCCTGTTGCCTCTACATCTACGGATGAAATCTCCTGTAGCTTCGACGGTGAGGCCGACATCTCGGTTTCGCCAGAAACTCAGCGGGTCAATCAACTTTGGGGGCCTGCTCCGTCTGGAAGCATTACCGTCTCTGCATCACCTTCGGATCCAAAGGAACCAAAATGTGGAGCAGGTATGGTTGCATGTACTGTTAACTTCTCACTGGGTGATAAACATACATATTCTACAACCTTATTACTCAAGGCTGAGGCCGTTAATTGCTCAGCCCAATAGTGGCACCTTAAGCAATATAGTCTCTAGTGAAAAAAATAAAGAAGCCCCTTCCGATTTAGAGGGGGCTTCTTTTTGTTTTTCGAGACCCTAAAAATATTTCCCCAATCTTTGTCGAGCCCAATACCTAGGCACCACTCTCTCTTCTCACCATCCAAGACAAATTTTTTACCCCGCTCTCATCGAACCCTTTGACAACGAACGATGCTTCTGGCCTTAGGTCGGGCCTTTCTTTCTGGGGCGCTTCTTCCTCCTTAGTGAGAAGCTCCCTTTTTCCTCGCTCTTTGACTCCATGTAGGTGCCTTCATTAAGGACTTATCCCTTAATTATCCCGTCGCCCCACTTGTCCGTGAAATGCCAGTCTTCGTTGGTCAGTTCCATCTGGAAGCTCCCTCCTCGCGCCTCGTCTGACATTCCCCGTCCTTCGCAGTGCAAAGGTCCTCATTAAAGGGATAAGTCCTAAGTTGAATCTTTGAAAGCGCCTTCAACAGACCCTTTTCCTCAAAAGCCAAAATCGAATGCCCGAATTGCGCAAAGATCCCATCAGTGGCCGTTGGGTCATCATCTCCACCGAACGCGCCGATCGCCCCAATGACTTTCAGGTTCGGCGTGTCGAGCGTACCAAGTCCTTTTGTCCGTTTTGCCCAGGGAACGAGGCATCGACGCCTCCCGAGGTGCTCGCCTACCGTCCTGGGCCGCCCCGCCCCAATGGCCCGAATTGGCAGCTCAGGGTCGTGCCCAACAAATTTCCTGCGCTCATGATCGAAGGTGAGCTCGATCGTCAGGGACATGGGCTCTACGACAAGATGAATGGTGTCGGCGCCCATGAGGTCCTTATCGAGACGAGCGATCACGCCAAAGAGCTCGCGGACATGTCGCCCGCCGAAGTGGAGTCGCTCTTATGGGCGTGTCACGACCGGATCACCGATCTGCGGCGCGACAGCCGCTTTCGCTATGTCCTCATCTTCAAGAACCATGGCGAGGCAGCTGGCGCCAGCCTGGAGCACAGCCACACGCAGCTCATTGCGCTGCCCATCACCCCAAAGCACGTCCAAGGCGAGCTCGACGGTGCCTTGAAGCATTACGAGAGCAAGGAGCGCTGCATCTACTGCGACATCATCAACCAGGAAAAGCGCGAGGGCGTGCGCATCGTCTATGAAAATGACGAGATGATCGCCATCGCGCCCTGGGCGCCTCGCCGTCCCTTCGAAACGTGGATCCTGCCCAAGAAGCACTTCTCGCATTTCGAGGATGCTGGCCGAGGGATTTACCCAGCCTTTGCCGACGCGCTGCTGACCATTTTGAAGAAGCTCAACAAGGTGCTCGGCCGACCGCCCTACAACTTCACGCTCCACACTTCGCCGCTCCAGAAGCCTGCTCTGCCCTACTTCCATTGGCACCTAGAGGTGATGCCCACTTTGACCAAGATTGCGGGGTTCGAATCGGGAAGTGGTTTTTACATCAACCCCACACCACCCGAGATGGCGGCCGCTTTTCTGCGAGATGCCAAGCTCCCCTGACCCATCTGGTGGACAAAAGCTCCCCGAATTCAATTCAACGCATCGCATCCAGCGATCTCGATTCATCGATATGTTTTCCCACATGAAATGATTCGATATCGTCCCTTTGCCTTCGCACTCCTTTGATTTTTGATTTCGATCGGTCGTCCGTGCGCCAGCCAGTCTCCTTCGAAGCGCTCGCTCCCGTGACCACCCTTCACTGAAACGTCCCGGCTGCCTGACAGAGTTTTCCTGGGCAGCCGTGCCGTGGAAATCCCCTCTCCAGAGGTTCCTTCTCATGAGACAGCACTCCTCGACCGCCGCTGGTGCCCCCCTCCCCGTGGACACCCAGCTCATGCTCAACGAAGGGCCGGGCGCACCGCAGACACTGACTCTGAGGGCACCGACCGCGTTGGAAGAGCTTGGCACCTGGCTCCGCAGCGCCACTCTTCCCGATGGCAGCTCGCGCTTTCTCATCGAGCTGCGTCCTGTCGAAGCCGAAGCGCAGGCAAAGTCGGATGACCCGGGCGCGCGCGCTCAAACCGATGACCAGACAAAGAGAGGCCTCCCAGACTGGCTGGAGAAGGCTTTTGCTCTGCCCCAAGTACTCCCGGCTCAGGCGCGCCTCGAGAAGGATGGCCATGTGTTCCTCGTTCTGGCCCCTTCGCCGCACCCATCGCTCGGCCGCCTGCTGCGCCGACGTGAGGACATCGGCTTCTTCGCCCTGATCTGGCTGCGCGAGCTGATCGACTTCTTCTGCCGCGTCCATGAGTCGGGCCTGCTCTTCAGGCGCATCTCTCCCGATTTCTTCTCGCTCTCGCCCACAGGCAAGCTCGTCTTCGAGCGTCCAGATCTTCTGCGGCCAGCACCACACCCACCCCTCGTGACGACCGCTGCCAGCGCGAACCAAACACCCAACCTCTTCTCCGCGCCCGAGGTTCACCAGCGCCCCAACGGCGACGCACAGGCCGATCAATTTGGACTGGCCCTGCTCATCTATTCGATCCTGGCACAGGCCATCCCCTTTCAGCCAGAGCGCCTGCCGCCGCTGCGCGTCTTCGTGCCCAGCCTGCCTCACGGTATCGAGTCAGCCATCCTCCGCGCGCTGTCTCCAGACCCGCAGCGCCGCTTCGAGAGCTGCCGCGCCTTTGGAGATGCGCTCCTCGCGGGCAGTCTCACACTCGACAAGCCTGCCTCGGCGTATCAGTTCGCGGCCTCCACGGAGATTGGCCGCCTCAAGTGCCAATCCATGCCCGTCAATCAGGACGCCTGGTTCATCGGCTATGACGCGACCGCGCGGCGCGGCCTGCTGCTCGTCGCGGACGGCATCTCGACCGCCGACGTGGGCTCCGGCGACTTGGCCTCGGCCAAGGTCTTCGAGGCCGTGCGCGATGCCTGGGAAGGTCAGGTTGGCGAGATTCTGCGCAACCACACGGGGATCCTGTCGGAGAATTGGCACCGCATCGTGCTCGAAGCCATCCTCGACGACGCGAACACGCGCATCTTCTCCTTCTTGAAGCAGCCCGACTTCGTCGGGAGGCTCGATCCGATGACCCACCCGCCAGGCTCGACGGCGATCCTGGCTATCCTCGACGGTGACCAGCTCACCGTGGCCACGGTGGGCGACAGCTGCCTCTACCTGCTGCGCAACGGCCTCTTGGAGTTGCACTCCGTGGAGCAGAACCTCTACACGCGGCTCGTCCAAGAGCGGCACGATCCGCGCGACGTCACCGACATGGACTCCCTGGCCGCGCTCACGCACAGCATCGGCAACTTCTTCTTCGACAACGACGGGGGCATCTCCCTGCGCCGCCTCGAACCGCGCCTGCTGACGCTCAACCTCTGCGCCGGAGACCGCCTCCTGATGTGCAGCGATGGCGTTCCAGACTGCCTGGGCCCCAACGCCTTGCAGATTATCCAGCGCGAGCTCTCGACGGCCAACACCCCTCAGACGATCGCCAACACTCTCTGCAAGCTCGCGGACGAATCCCTGGGCGTGGACAACATCACCGCCCTCGTCCTGCTGGCCGAGTGAGTGACTGGAGCGCAGAAAAACGCGCCCATTTCATACCGCTTCGACATGGAGGCAGCCTCGCGAGTTGGTTCGCGGGGCTGTTTTTGTTTTGGGCAGTGCGCGCGAATTTCAACAAAGCATCATCCATCAGCCTCACGCTCTTCTCCGCAATGAGCGTTGGATGAAGCCTCCTCCTGCGAGAGGCGATGGATGCTCCCGTCCGAGATAATGAGCCCAATCGCCCGGGCCGCCTCACCCCAATCCATACGCGCGGACTTCGAGAATGATTGAATCAGAGAGCAATGGTGATTCACAAAATTCATTGCCCACGAGCACCTCGTTTTCGCGGGGATGAGAATACCTCACAAATGCTCCAGGCGTGCGCGGACCCGCACATCGATCTGTCTCCCCTTGGAACGCCCGCGTTCCAGGGAAGAGAGCATTTTCAAGAAACAATGAATTCAATGTTTTCAGACAAAAAAACGCCCCTTTCATCTCGAAAGGGGCGTCGTGTCTGCCGACGAAGGGAAGGGAGGGGGGGCGGTAGCTGCGCCTCGGCGCACATCATTCATTGCACAAATCGATGATGATCACGCCACGTGAAGGCTTTTCCTCGTCACGCGTGGGCGGGGGCCTGGGAAGGGTCGGCAGGGGCAGCTGCACGGAGGGGCGTTCAGTGCGCTCCTTCTCTTCCCGTCTCTTTCTCCTGATCTCTTCGATGATGAAGGCGTCGAGCATGGCGACCTCCCCTGGCAATGGCTCTAAATTTTCTCTTCACGAGGCCTATTGTCTGCCGCTGCTGTTTTCCGAGTGGGACAGCGTGTCTTCAGTCTTCGGCCCAAATGGCATCGTCGAGAAGTGCAACCGAAATACCGCTGGCATAAATTCCGACGACGCTTGGCTTGACTTTTTCAAAACACTCTCTTTGCCGCGAGGCCAGCTTCTGGGCGATCGAAGGAAATGCCTCTCGCTGAGTGCATGGCCAAGCAAGGCGTTGCAGCGCGTCTTGGCTTGACTTGACTCGGCGGGGCCACCGCCGAACGTCAGGCTTTGGCGAGTGCCTCTGCGCGGGTCTTGAACTCCTGGAGTGTGCGCGGGAGCGTCTTTTCCGAGAGCAGATTGGCGATCGCCTTGGGGACGAGGAGTCCGAAGCCGACGTCGAGGGTATAGGTGGCTTTGGTGCGGTTCGGCCCGATCGCTTCGAGAGCCCAGCCGCCGTCATTCGACTTCATGATTTCGCCGCGCACCAGGTTCCACTCGACGTGCGTGGGCGCTTTTTCGCGCTGCCGCAGCGTGTAGCTCACGCGTTTCTTGGTGATGCCGACGTCGACCTCGATTGTGTAGGTGACCTCGCGCTCTCCGAGAGCGTTGGGCTCGCCCACCTTTGTTTCGCGCATGGCCGAGAGGAATTCTGAATAGCGCGCATAGTCGGTGACGACTTTGTAGAAATCCTCGATGGGGACGTCGATCTCGATGGTCTGCTTCACGGCGCTCATGGATGTTGCCTTTCTGACGAAAAGGGCTGGCTGTGAGGCCTTCCCAAAAAGGGGCGGCCCCCTAGCGTAGGGTCTTTTCAAAATCAACTTCAGCGCTGGGAGAATCGGGGCGGATGGCAATCCGCCCGTGCGCAACGCCCCTCGACTCACCTTCGACGACGGGCGATTCGATTTTCCAACGATGGCCTTCCAAATGAACCAGGCTTTCAATCGGGCTTCTCGCAGGACACCAATCGGAATGATTCCGAGCGGGCTTTTTTGAAATAAATCTTTCACGCGGATCGAAAGTAGATTATGGCGGCGCGCCGCCGTTGAATTGATCAGCGGCTTTTTATGAGGAGAAAAGCATGTTTCTTTTTGCTACCGCTGCCGTTTTGAGCGTTGCGCTGGGGCAATACCAGCCAATGGAGCAAAACAATTCTGGGCAACCTGAATCCCCCATCAATAATTATGCCACACAAATAAATAACCCTGCATCGAGATTGACAACAATTCATTTTTTGGAATCACCGGATAAAGAACCTTATTCAGTCACCATTTCTGGAACCAATATCAGCTGCATGGCGCCCTGTAGCCTTCAGGGTCCCCCCGGATTTGTGGAAATGGACTTTCGATCCGGCGAAGACGTTTATATGAAAACGATTCCTATTGTTGGCTCAACGGTGAATCTGACGTATCGCGATCAGGGGAGTGCATTGGCGGGGGGATTATGGCTTGGAGTAGGAGCAGGATTGAGCTCAGCGCTTACTATCGGCGGTGCGTTATTGATACATGATTCTAAAGTGTATAATGAAAATTATACAAAAGGTTTTTATTATCATGATGATCAAAAAGTTGATGGAATAGTCATGGTCACCATCGGAAGTATTGGACTACTCACTTCGGTCATCACCGGTTCCAATCTCATCCACCGCTATCGAACAAGAGTTCTCCAAACAGATGATCAA
>JAISIF010000136.1 GCA_031262165.1 Myxococcales bacterium
GCACCCGCCAGGGGGATGGCGTCCCTGCTTCGGAAAAAGGGTTCGAAGACGCGGGCCAGGTCTTCGGGCGTCATGCCTGGTCCCTCGTCCTGGACGACGATCTCGGCCCTCAGGTCAGAGGTCAGCGACAGGCGGATGCACGGCGGCTTGGCGTGCTGACTGTAAAGCGAGGCGTTCTCGAAGATGTGCAGGAGGGCGAGGCGCATCTGGTCATAGTTGCCCTTGATGAAGACCTCCGGGCACGAGGACGTATCGACAACGAACTGGGCATGGGAAAACCGCTGCTCCAGAGACTCGACGGCATCCCGGATGAGCTGGTGCAGGCCAAAGGGCTGCGGATCGAGCTTGATGTTTCCCGCGGCGAGCCGGTGCGCGATCAGCAGGTCTTCGACGATCCGAGAGAGCCGATCAGTGCAGCGCACGCACGACTGCAGCGGCTGGAAGACCATCGGCGACACCTCATCGCCCAGATGCGCGAGCGCGATGTCCAAAGAGCTCCGCATCATGGTGACGGGGCGGATGACCTTCTGGAGGAGGTTGTCGAAATTCATCCGGCTCTCTTCCGCGCTGCGCTGCGCGCTGAGCCGACGGATCGGCGAGGCGCGGTTGGTCTTGGTCGGCTCCTCGCACCACGGATTCGTCCGGAGCATGAGCAGGTTGGCCGCGGCTTCGATCTGACTCAGGAGGACGTCCCAGACCTTGGGGGCCAGGGCTGCGCGCGACTTACACAGGCAGAGCACGCCGAAAGTGCTCAGGTGGTTGCGCAGCGGCACGGCCAAGAAGGTCTTGGGATCGCCGAAGCTCTGCCCCTGGACAAAGGCCTGGCCGACCATGCCTTTACCCGGCAGGCAATCCTGTGCGAGGGGCTCGTTGGAGCGGCCCCGCACACCTTTGAGCACGAGCGCCTTCGTGTTCGGATCGAAGACGAGAAAGAACGCCGTTCTGGGCTGGACCAGCGCATCGACCGCGGCCATGAGCTTGTGCAGCATGGCGTTGAGGGTCTCCGATTGGAAAATCCCCTCGGTCATATGCGCCAAGACATCGGTCGGGATCGTGTCCACGATGGGCAGCGGCGTGGCGGCCGTGCCGCTCTTCTTTGGTTTGTTCGTAATGGTAAGCACGTCTTTTCTCCCAAAAGTCCGGCCTAGTGATTTTCGCGTCGTCAGTCGTTTAGGTTGTGGTGAGCCGCTGAATCGAAGGCGCGAAGAACGGCGCTCGCACTCACGCTCTTCCCCCAAAAAGGCGCGGCCTCCGTCGCCCCCTCCCTCTTCTGTGAAGCAACATGAGGGAAGACCCGCGGGCAAGACATCCGAAATCCTATCGCCCTTCGTCGGAGCCTCTCTGCCCTGACCCGATGTGTCGCGCGGATGTCATGTTTTTCTGCATCCGCGCCATGCCATGGCCTATGAGCCCTGCCCTGACCGCGCCTGGAGGGAGCCGCCCCCTTTGGCAGGCCCCGACGACATGGCGCGGACATTCTCTTTCTCTGATTCTGACTCGGGAGGCTGTTCGTGATGAAGACGATGAGGTTCGTCTGCTGTGTTTTGCCCCTGTGTTTGGGCTCGGCGCTCGCGTTTGCCGCCTGTGCCGGGACTCCCCCTGACTCGGGGGACATCGGATTCGATAGGGATGCGAGTGAAGAATCGTTCTTCGATGCATACCTCCCCAAAACGTGTCAAACGATCCGCCACACGAACGCGCAAGGCACGCTCGCCTATGATCTGGCGGGTTATCTTGGCCTAGCGGACGAGCGCTACGTGGGCAAGGGAGGCTTCCCTGGCCGCGAGGTCGCTTTCACCTATGTGCCCGAGCGCAGCGGCGAGGTGACGATCTCCCTCAGGAGCCTCGAGCCGCGCTTCGATGCCGCGCTCTACGTCCTGGACGCGCCCGAGAACGACGCGGCACACCTGGTCCAGGCATTGGACGGCAGCGGCACCTTTTACAAGGAGCTGCCGGAGCTGACGCGCCGCCTGCTGCGCGAGCGCGCCGTGGCCGATTACTTCGACGGTACGCGCGCCGAATTCGTCACGCTCCAGGTCGAGGAAGGGCAGACGTATGTCGTGGTCGTGGACAGCGCCTTTCCAGAGGTGACGGACAGAGGGATTGGCCCTTTCGCGCTCACCGTGTTCGACGACACCTGCCCGTGCCTCCCCATGGCCGACGAGGCGTCGATCTGCGAGGCCCTCGACTTCACGTGCGGCGCGACCGATCGGATCGACTCGTGCGGCAGGAGCTCCGGCGCCTTCGATCTGTTCGGAAACTACCATGCCGAGGAGATCTCGTGCGGTGGCTGCGGCGGCGCCACGACTGCTTGCGACCTGGCAGCCCATGCGTGCGCCAACGTCCCTCTCGTCCCGCTGGGCCCCGCGTGTACGCCAGCGTTCGAAGGCGACACGCGCGACGGCCTGGACCAGTTCGGGAGAGGCACCGCCTCAGGGGATTTCGCGGGCAGAGAGAAACTCCACTCTTTCACGCCGACGCGCGCTGGCCAGGTCACCGTCGTGCTGAAGAGCCGTGACGCGACGTTCGACGGCGCGCTCTACCAACTCGACGCAGCCGCGCCCGGAGCCCGCCCGCTCCAGATCGCGAACGCGTTTGGGCCGGGCATTCACGAGTCGCTCACCCTCCAGGTGGCCGCTGGCCAGACGTATTACCTGGCCGTCGATGGTCCCCTGCATGGCGAAGGCGCCTATGCCATCGAGTGGCGCGACGACACCTGCCCCTGCCTCGCCTTGAGCCAAGAGGCGCTCTGCGAAGGCCATGTGCCCACCTCCTGCGGGAGTCGAACGACCATCGACTCGTGTGGTCGCGCTTCGCTCAATGACGCGGGCGCCCTGCACCTGACGCCCTGTACCCAGTGCGGCCAGGGTATGTGCGATGTCGCCCAAACCAACCAGTGCGTTGGCCCGCCCATCCAAGCGCTCGTGGCGTGCGAGGCGGCCCAGGCGGACACGACCGACGGCCAGACGCTGTTCGTGAATGAGACTTGGCTCTCCTACGACCTCGTGTTCGCGGCTGGGCCCGAGGCCTATTTCTCCTACACGCCAGCGACATCCGGCCAGGTGCATGTCCAACTGCTGGAGGCCGACTTCAGTTGGTATCTCTCCATTTATGACAATACGAACTTTTCGAATCTGATGACCTATGCGGATTATTATTACAGCGCCATGAATCCATCGGTGCGCTTTCAGGCAGAGGCTGGCGTCACCTATTACATCGTCGTCGATGGAGAGACGCCCGCAGATAGAGGGATGGTGCGCCTGTTGGTCGAGGACGACGGCTGCTTGAATTGATTGATCGCAGATTGATTCGGATTGCGCTTTTGATCTGATTCGCTAAAGGCGCCGCGGGTTTTCATCTCGAAACCCCTTCCAGGGGGCCCCCCCCCTCTTATGAAGGAGTCCACAATGTTGAAAAAAATCCTCTCGGTTGCGTTGCTGAGCCTCCTGGCGCTGCCAGCGCTAGCGCAACGCCCCCCGCCACCGCCGCCCTCTCGCAACCATCGTCAACCGCCACCGCCGCCTCCCCCGCGTCAGCTCCCGCACAACGCGCTCCAGTCGCAATACTGGGAGATCGGTCACCCCCGCACCGTCGAGATCTATGTCGCCGGACCTGTCGGTGGCCGCGCCCAGATTCGCGAGGATGGGCGTCTGCTCAAGGACGAGAAGATCCCCTTCTCGTTCGAGTCGCGCGAGCGGAAGCGAGAGTCCTTCAACGTGACGATCCAGCAGGCGGATGGCGCCTATTGGCAGGGCGACGTGCAGCTTCGCCCAGGTCAGCGCGTCAACCTGTGGATCGGTGGCCGACCGGCCTCCGTGAAGCCGCCGCGTCAGCTCCCAGCCAACGCGATCCAGTATCAAAACTGGGGCATCGCCAATCCCAAATACGTCGAGCTCCATGTCGCGGGTCCGGCCGGTGGCCGCGCTCAGATCTACGAGGATGGCAAACTCCTCAAGGATGCGGCGATCCCCTTCACGTTCGAGTCGCGTGAGCGACGGCTGGAGACGTTCCATGTGGTGATCCAGCAGAAGGACGGCGCCTTCTGGCGCGGCGATGTCAAGCTCATGCCTGGCCAGCGCATCAACATGTGGCTTGGCTCAAAGCCAGCTGCCGTGAGGCCGCCACCGCCACATCGGCCACCGGCACCGCCCCCCTCGCCGTCACATCGGCCACCGCCGCCCCCACCACAGCGCCGCTGATGTGGTGATGGCCATCAGCTGAAAGATTGAATGAAAAAAGCCGGGATCGATTGACCTCGGCTTTTTCATTTCTTCGACTCTTAGGACTCATCCATTGATTAGGCCCCTTGCACCGCGAAGGACGGGGAATGCCAGACGAGGCGCGAGGCTTTGAGCTTCCAGACGGAAGTGTAGAGCGAAGCAACGAAGCCTGGCGTTTCATGGACAAGTGGGGGCAATGGGACAATTGAGGGATACGTCCTTATTCTCGATTCATATCGAATAGATTTTCTATCGTTCCCCGCATACCCGCATCATTGAGAGGCGATTATTGCGCTTGATTGAGAGATGCCCGACTCCACGGAAATGACGAAGAATCGGCATATTAAGAAACAAATACATCCACGGCGAGAACTCGATTGCTCAGGAGATTCGGCATAAGTGGCCGCGCGCCCCGGTTCTCCCTCTCTTCATCTTCCTGCCGTCCTCCTCCAGCACCTCCAACCGCGAATCGATCCAGCCAGATGCTCCCCCTCCTCTTCAAACTCCAGTTCGACACCCTTGCCACGCAGCTCATCTACCTGGCGATTGGCCTGTGCTTCGTCGCCTACGGCGCCTGGGCCGGAGCCCACAACGCCGAGAAGCCCGAGCACCGCCTGTGGCGCGCCCTCCCCTTCGCCCTGTGCGCGTGCCTCGTGCTGACCGTCGGGACCATCTGGGCCTTCCCGCCCATGTCGCCCTCGTTCGCTCGGCTCATCCAGGTGCTCGTCTATGGCTTCGGTGCCCTGCTGACGGCCACGGCGGCCTTCTATGGCTACCGAGCCGCGCCCAAGAAGGACAAGGCCACGGGCGAGGCGATCACCTATGGCCTAGTCGGCGCGGGCCTGACCTTCGCCGCCGTCAAATTCGGACTGTCGGGCGAGATGGGCCGCGACACGGGGCTGCCGCTCCACACCTATGGGCTGATGATCGCGCTGGCCTTTGGCGGCGCCATCGCACTGTCGGCACGCTCGGCACGGCGCGCCTACCCAGAGGCCATCGTGGTCGATGGCAAGACCATCCCAGCCGGGCCTTACATGTTCGATCGCGCCCTCGACATCGGGTTCTGGATGTTCGTCTCGGGCATCGCGGGCGCCAAGCTCCTCTTCGTCATCGTCAACTGGGATCGCTATCGCCACGCGCCGCTCGAGGCCTTCTCGCTCTCCGGTGGCCTCGTCTTCTATGGCGGCTTCATCGGCGCAGCGATCACGCTCGTCTATTACTGCCGCCGCTACCACCTGAACTTTCTGCGGCTCGCCGACGCCCTCGCGCCCGCGCTCGCCATCGGCCACATGATCGGCCGCCTCGGCTGTCTCGCGGCCGGGTGTTGCTGGGGTGGCTTTGCCAAGGCTGGCTCGCTCATCGCCATCCGCTTCCCCGCTGCTCAGCACCTGCCCTTTGGCGGGTTTGGGACGAACAGCCTGGCCTACAGCGACCAACTCAAGGACTCGCGATGGGTCGACGCGATGGGCCAAGTCCACGATCACGCCGTCGAGGGCGCCGTCCAGATTGCCGCCCATGCGCAGCAGACGGGCTACACGCTGCCGCTCTACCCAACACAGCTCATGGAGGTGGTGGGCGAGCTCCTCCTCTTTGGCCTGCTCCTCTTTCTGATGAAGCGAAAGCGCTTCAACGGTCAGATCCTGGCCACCTGGCTCATGGGCTACGCGATCCTGCGCACCATCATCGAGTTCTTCCGAGGTGATGTGGCGCGTGGCTACGTCTTCAAATACCCCCTGGACAACCCCATCCTCCTCTCGACGAGCCAGACGATCGCCCTGGCCCTGTTCTCGGCCGGTGCGCTCATCACCATCTTCCAGCTGCGCCGCCGACATCAGAGTCAGAAGAAGCAGCAGCAGGCCGCGACCTGATGATGGAGGTGTCCTGGCGTCGATGTCATTTCATTGAATTCGATTCGATTCGTAGATTTGTCGGGGCGGCTCGAGCATCGCCCCGACGCCTATTCGAAAAGAGAATCAAAACTTTTCATCATTGAACAAAACATCATCCGGGCATCTCCCCTTTTCTCCCCCAAGTGCTTAGCGTTCATCCAACGCGAGGAGTGGGGCGGGGGAGGGGCTGAATGGGGATGGTCGGACAGAGGGATCGGCTCGCGAGCGGATCGTCCGCCCTCTCACGGACGCACTCGGATGTCTGGACCCTGCCCAACACCCTGACCGCGCTGCGTATCCTCCTCGTCGCGCCATTCGTCCTGCTCTACGAGGCGAGCCAGCTCTCGGCTGCTGCCATCGCGTTCGCGCTGGCAGCGCTCACCGACGGTCTCGACGGCTTTCTGGCGCGGCGCCTTCACCAGGAGTCGCGCCTGGGCGCAGTCCTCGACCCCATCGCGGACAAGCTCCTGTGCCTCGCGGCGCTCCTCGTTCTGGTCCTGAGCGGGCGCCTGCCCTCGTGGCTCTTGTTCGCCAGCCTGGCACGCGACGGCGTGGTCCTCACGATCGCGCTCTCGGCCCTGCTCCGGCATCAGCCCACGCCAGGCGACCCTTCGATACTTGGCAAGCTCGCGACCCTGACCACGAACCTGACCGTGATTCTCGCCCTCGCCCAGGCCATCTGGCCCGGCGCGCTCCTCGAGAGGATCCTGCTGGCGCTCAGCCTCCTGTCGGCCATCTCGCTGGTGTTCGCAGCGATTGGCTATGCCCTCAGAGCCGTGAGGCCAACCGCGCCGCGTCCCCTCCCCTCTCAGCGATGAGGATGACGGTGACGGCATTGGGCTGATGCTGATCTGCCGCCCATCCAGCCTGCTTCCCTGCCTGCGTCCAAAGACGGCTTCGTCGCCTCACGCCTCGCAATGAGAGTGTTCGTCTCCAACCTCCCTCCCTCTCCCCCGATCGGACGCGGGAAGGATGGCGGCCTTCAAGGCGCTCTTTCCCGACGACGGCAGTGTCTAAAGAGATCTCTCGTCCACTGAAGGGAGAGGGCCGACACGAAGCGGCGAAGCCATCCATTCAGTGGACGAGTGACGATCAAGCTCGCCCCTGGAGGACTTTGCCTCGCTCGCCACGACGATTCGGAACGGATGTCACAAATAGAAATGGGGCGAACACGTCGATTCGCCCCTCCAAATTTCAACCTGGGAGATTGCGTGACACGTGGCCCGCGCGCGGGCCACGACCGAGCCTTACGGCCTCTCCTCGCCGCGTCGAACAAAACCCACCCGCTCGCGCGCCTGTCGCTCCTGTGCCTCGATTTCCAGGAAGCGCAGGCTTCGGGCGATCTCGTCCCTGTCGAGCACGCCGATGAGCGCACCCGTTTCATCGACGACGGGCATGGCCAGTGGCGCGTCGCGCTCGCTCATGACGCGCAAGGCGCTGATGAGTGAGTCGTCGGGGCTCAGCGTCTTCACGGGGATCGTCAGCTCAGCGACACTCTCGATGGCGCGCTGCGCGAGCGTCCTCTGCGTGAGCCGTTCGAGGGTAATCACGCCCATGAACCGCCTCGCCGTCATGCCATCGACGAGGCCTTCGACCACGAAGAGCAGTTCTCGGCGACTCTGGCGCATGGCTTCGAGCGCCTCTTCCAGGCGGGCGTCCGCAGGGATGGCGGTAGGGTTCGAGCGCATGACCTGGCGGATGCGCACACCTTCCACCGCGCTCTGGAGCGTCTCGCTCTGGCGCTCGCCCTCGGCGCCGAACCACACGAAGAGCGCCACCAGCATCAGGATGAGGTTGAGCGAAAAGAGGCCGAGCACGAAGAGCAGGCCCGCGAAGACCTTGCCGACCGTAGCGGCCACGCGCGTTGCCCGAGGGCGACCGAGCGGCCGTGTGAGCAGCGCGCGCAGGATTCTGCCGCCGTCCATGGGGAAGGCGGGCAGCAGGTTGAACACGCCGAGGAAGATGTTGAGGTAGCCGAAGTAGAAGAGGCCGAAGTGTGCCGGAAAGGCGCTGGCCGCCGGGACCAAGCGCGCGGCCAGGATGCTCAGCGTGCCCAGGCCGAGCGAGCTGAGCGGGCCAAAGAATGCCATCAGCGCTTCCTGGCTCGGCTTCGTCGGCATCTGCGTGAGTTGCGACACGCCGCCGAGCATGAGGAGCGTGATCTCGCGCACCTGTCCGCCCTTGGCCCGGGCATAGAGCGAATGGGCGAGCTCGTGGAGCAGGACCGAGACGAAGAGCGCCACGGCCATGAGAGCTCCGAAGAGCCAGGCCGAGCCTCTCGACACCTCTGGAGCAAAGGGCGCGCTGTGCGCCGCGTTGAGGTAGATGGCCCCGAACAGGTAGGCAAACAGAGGGAGGATGAGGAGCAAGCTGAAGTGAATCCTCACCTGGATGCCAGCGATCGTGGCGATATGGAAACTTCCGCGCATGCCTCAAAGCTGCGTGCGGGCCGTCCAAAGAGGAAGGGGGCTGCGAGGAACGCCTGATCGCGGCTGCCGCGGCAAGGACGAAATGGATCTGTTGGACGTCATGGAAGATTCAATCAACTGCTCGATTATCGAATGCTCGATTGACGATGTATTCACTATGGCCAGCTCCTTCATCGCGTACATGATT
>JAISIF010000152.1 GCA_031262165.1 Myxococcales bacterium
AACAACCCCGCCGGGCGTTCCCCCCAACGCCCCTACACATCCCGATTCGAGATCAAAAAAATAGAACTCGACCGCCCTGCCAGATGGCGCGAGGCGAGCGAGTTTTCGATTGACTCGACACGAGCACGCCCTCCGGCCTTGCGGCCCCCAGCTCGCACTCCCCCTCCCAGGGCCATCGAGTTCTGGCGATTCGCATCGCCATTCCCCCTGTCGGCTTGGCAGACATCCCCCTCGATGAAGGGGACGCCATCCAAAACTTCTCTCTCAGAGGGAGGTGACCCGGAGGGCCGGAGCTAGTGGGCGTGTCAAGCCAATCCAGATCTCGATTGCCCTGCACTCCCCCCTTGAATCACTAGACGGTTGCTCCGAATCGCCATCGCCCTCGGGCGAGATCGCCAGAACTCGACTCCGTGACATTTGCTCGACTTTGTGCCTGAAGCGCCGCCCCCGCTCTCATCCAAATCCCTCCCCACACGGACGACGGAACGATACGACATGAGCCCTCAACCCAAATGTGCCCGCTGCAAGGACATGGGCTACCTCATCGACCGAACCCACGAGTTCTGCGTGGCCCGCGCCTGCGACTGCAAGGCGCACTGCTCGCTCTGTGGCGATCGCGGCTATCTCTACGAGACGGTGAGCGGCTACGAGATGGCTCGCGAGTGCCAGTGCCGCATCCGGCCGCGTCGGCTCCAGCTCTTCAATGCGGCCCGCATCCCGGCGCGCTGCAACGGCACGTTCGAGGACTTCAAGCCGCGTGCGCAGCAGAAGCTGGTTTTGGCCAAGGAGACAGCATGGGCAACAGTCCATGAATACAAGCGCGAGCACCCCTCGCGCGGCTTCGTCATCTCTGGGCCGGTGGGCACGGGCAAGACACACCTGCTGTGCGCCACGCTCCACTGGCTGACGCTGGAGGCGGGCTTCTCGGCGCGCTACGTCGAGAGTTCGTTCCTCTATTCGGAGATCAAGAACGGCTTCAGCCACGGCCAGAGCGTGCTCGACGCGCTCCAGCCACTCATCGCCCCGGACGTGCTGGCCATCGACGAGCTGGGCCGTGGCCGCTGCACGGAGTTCGAACTGGAGACGATCGATGAGCTGATCGCGCGACGCTACAACTCGGGCAGGACGACCATCTTCGCCACCAACTACCTGCTGACGAAGAGGCCCTCGGCCACGGGCAGCGGCTACTACGACCCAGCCCAAACCCAGGCGAGCCGCTGCCTGGTCGATCGCATCGGCGATCGCTGCTGGTCGAGGCTCAACGAGATGTGCCACCTGATCGAGCTGCCCCAGGAGACGACCGACTACCGGCTCAACCGGACGCGCCGCTGACGTTTCCACAGGGCAGCCGAATCGAGTTCTACACAAACTCCCCCTGTCGGCTTCGCCAAAGGCCTCCCATCCAGCGGGAGGTGGTGCGAAGCGCCGGAGTGAGAAGGAAGATCATGTCCCCTCTGGCCTCTCTGATCCTGTCCGCTCTGCTGGCCGCCGCGTCGGCATCACCCCAGGCATCCCAGGCACCCAAGGAACCCCAGGCCGCATCCCCTGCCTTGGCCGTGTGCCCGCCGCTGCCCGCGCTCAGCCCAGGCCCGTTTCCATTCCCCGCCTCGGAGAAGCTCACCTTCGATCTGGACGTGACCGGCGCCAGCGCGGCCACGATGACGATGGAACTCCTGCCGAGGAAGGGACAGGGCGCGGCCGCGATCCAGCCCGTCGCGCTCCAGGCGCAGACCAACACCTTCTTCGACAAGGTGCGCAAAGTTCAGGCGCGCCTCGTCAGCGACCTCGACGCCCGGACGCTATTTCCCAAGCGCTTGCACGAGGACATCGCCGTCGACGATCGCGCTTACCGCCACGCCGCCACGTTCGACGCTGCCCAGAAGCGGATCACCGTGACGTGGACTTCAGCGCAGGGCTCGGGCGGCGAGCGCGTGTGGCCTACGGACGCGACCGACGGCAGGGCGCTCGACTACTTGGGCGCGTTTTATTTTTTCCGCGCGCTGCCGCTGAAGGTGGGGGAGCGCTTCTGCGTGGACATCTTGGGCCTGCGTCGGCTCTGGCGCGTGGAGGGATCGGTCGTCGGACGCGAACACGCCTCGACGCCAGCGGGCGAGTTCCCTGTCCTGCGCCTCTCGGGCAAGGCCACGCGGCACGACAAGCCCACCGACGTGCGCGAGCTGCACCTGTGGCTGAGCGACGACGCGCGACGCCTTCCCGTCGCGGTCATGGGCGTCATCGATCTGGGCACCCTGCGCGCTGTCCTGAGCAGCGTGCGGCGCCCCGACTTTCAGAGCGATCCTGCCCGACCGACGGGCATGACGTGGTAGCAGAGCGATCGCCATGACGCTCACGCTCCTCCTCTCGCTCACCGGCTCGTTTGCCCTTCTTGCCGCGCGCGCCCGCTGCACCGCGACCGAGTGCGCGCTGCTCTCGACATCGAGCGCCGATCTCGACGAGGCCGCGCCGTCTCACCCCGAAGCCCGCGCCGCGTTCCAGCGCATCCGCGAAGCGCCCGAGCGTGTCACGCTCGCCTTGCGGACCTGCGCGAACGTCTGCGCTCTCATCGGCGCGCCGCTCGGGACTGTCTCGATCGGCTTGTCCATCTCCTCCTTCTCGTCGTTCCTTGCCGATCCCGCGTTCGCCCTCGCACTGGGCTGCCTCGCCACGCTCCTCGTGGCGCTCGCCTTCGAATTCTTCGCGCGCACGCTCGCGCTCTCCAACCCGGCCTGCGTCACCCTGCGCCGCGCCCAGGCCGCCGAGCGCGTCGCGCGCCTCGTGAGCCCGTGCCTCGACCTCGCCGCGCGCCTGGTCCGCGTGCTCCTCGGCCCGCTCGGCGTTCAGGTCCGGCTGGCACCGCCGCGCACGCCCCTCGAAGAGCTCGAACGCCTCCTGGCGCAGGCCGCCACTGGCCCAGATCTGAGCGCCCAGGCGCCGCGCCTCATCCACAACATCTTCGAGATGGGCGACTGCATCGCGCGCGACATCGCCGTGCCACGCACCCAGGTCGTGGCCATCGACGTCACCACGCCGCCCACCGACATCCTCCGCACCCTCTCGGAGCGCGGCCACTCTCGGTTGCCCGTCTATCGCGGCAGCATCGACAACATCGTGGGCATCCTCCACACGCGCGACCTCGTGCCCATGCTCCAGCACCCCGAGCTCATCGTCATCGAAGACGTGCTCAGACCCGCGCTCTTTGCCCCGTGGAGCCAGCCCGTGGGCGACCTCTTGCGGGTCATGCAGAAGAAGCGCGTGCACCTGGCCATCGTCGTGGACGAATACGGCGGGGTCTGGGGCGTCGCCACGCTCGAAGATCTGCTCGCGACCATCGTCGGCGAGATCCGCGGCGAATACGAAGAGGACGACGACGCGCCGCCCGACATCGAAGACCTCGGTGAGGGCGCCTTCCTCATCCAGGGACAGGCATCGATCGAGCGCGTCGAAGAGCAGCTCGGCGTGCGCTTCGAGTGCGTGGGCTCGTTCGAGACCATGGCAGGGATGGTCAGCAGCCTGCTCGGCTGCATCCCCGAGGCAGGGGAGCGCCTGTTCGTCGGTGGCTGTGAGCTCACGGTCGAGGCGCGCACCGCGCGGTGCGTGACGCGTCTGCGCTGCCAGCGCCTGATCGACACCACGGCGCACGCGGCAGGCTGATTCCAAAAGCCCGTGTTCGGACGACAGCCCTCAGGGCTCGCTCACCTCCGCGCGGCGAGCGCGGCGCGGGCATTGCGGCGCAGCCCTGCGAACCCAGCGCGCCTGAGCGCGGTGCCACGCGTCAGCGCGTCGAACTCAGCCTCGTCGGACATCTCGGCCCAGGCTTCGAGTTGGAGGGCGGCCAGTGGGCGCGGCGCGAATTTTGGGTCGCCGCAGGCGTGCTCCGGTCGATTCCAGGGGCAGGCGCGCTGGCACACGTCGCAGCCAAAGATGGCAGGCCCGGCCAAGGGCAGGAGCTCCGGGCGGAACGCGCCCTCGCTCTCCTCGATGGTCTGACAGGCCAGACAGCGCCGCGCGTCGAGTCGGCCATCGCCGAGCAGCGCGCCCGTGGGACAGACGTCGAGGCAGCGCGTGCAGGCGCCGCAGCGCGAGGGCAGGGGCGCGTCGAACACATCGACCGCCCGATCGATGAGGAGTGTGGCGAGGATCACGCGCGTGCCGTGATCGGGCGTGACGAGGAGGCCATGACGGCCCAGCCAGCCCAAGCCCGCGCGCGCTGCCCAGGCCTTTTCCTGAATCGGCGCTGTATCGACCGTGGCGAATGTCTCGATCGATGGATCGATCGATCCGAGCAGGCGCCGCAGGACCTTGAGTTTGTCGCGCATCACCGAGTGGTAGTCGCGGCCCTGAGCAGAGGGCGCAATCGGCGCGCTGACGTCGAGGCGATGGGCGGGGGTCAGGTAGCAGGCCCCGAGCGCGAGCACCGTCTGGACACCCGGCAAGAGCTTCGCTGGATCGAGCCGCGCCTCGCGCGTCTTGGCCATCCAATCCATCGAGGCGTGGTGACCAGCCGCGAGCCATGTGTCGAGCGGCTCCGGATCGAGGGGCGCAGCTCGGGCCACTGCCGCGACAGAGAAGCCCGACTGCCGGGCAAGAGCTTTGAGAGTGTGCGCTGCGAGCATCTTCGTGCTCCCTTTTGCGGGAGAGGGCCGGACGAGAAACGCCGGGGAAGGGGAGGGCGGGGAGGGGGAAAGGTCAATCCACCCTCGGCAAGGTGAAGCAGAACGTGCTGCCCTTGCCGAGCTCGCTCGTCACCGAGATCTTGCCCTTGTGCATCTCGATGACGCGCTTGGCGATGGCGAGCCCCAGCCCAGTCCCTTCGGTGCGTCGGCTCAGGAGATCGTCGGCCCGGTAGAACTGCTCGAAGATGCGCTTGAGCTCCAGCTTCGCGATGCCATTGCCCGCGTCCGACACGCTGAAACGGACAGCCCTGGAGAGCGCCACGACGCGCACGCTGATTCGCTTGTCCGTCCCCGCGTATTTGAGCGCGTTTTCGAGGAGGTTGAGGATCACGCCACTGATCGCCTCTGGGTCGGCCATGACGTCGGGCAGGCTGCGGCCGAGCTGCACGTCGAGCAGGCTGTCGTCCCACGAGTGCCCCGAGGCGCGCTGGTGGGTGCGGAACGCGGTCAGCGCCTCGTCGATGAGCGCGCTCGGCTGGACGGCGCGCACCCGATAGATCTTGCGACCGCTCTCGATGCGCCCCCAGTCCAGCACGCGCTCGATCATGCCCGAGAGACGCTCTGTCTCGCGGACGAGCAGGCGCAGGCATTCCTGACTCTCCGCTTCGGTGGCCCGGCCCATCGACAGCGTCTCGACGAACAGGCGGATCGAGGTGAGGGGCGTGCGCAGATCGTGGCTCAGGGCAGAGACGAAGTCGGTCTTGAGTTTCGAGAGGCGTGCCTCCTGAAACAGCGCGCGGCAGACGAACAGGGTCCCGAGGCTGAGCACCACGTAAAAGAGGATGAGGAGCACGAGGTAGAACGTGCGGTTGTGTTGCAGGCGCGAGCTCATGTCCTCTGCCGGGAGGGCGACGAGCTCGAAGTCGGAGAGCGGCGGCGCGAGGCGGCGTGTGGCGAGCGGCTCAGGGCCGCTCTGACCCTGCGGCCTGGAGCGCACCATCTCCGCGAGCATCGTGAAGAAGCGTTCGCTGACCGCGTTCGTAGCGCGGCGCAGATCGTAAGTCGCGAACAGCCCATTCTGCGAAAAGTGCCTCACGCGCTCCCTCAGCTGCGCCTCGTCGAGGCGATAGACGAAGATGAGATCAGAGGCGCTGTCGAGGCGCCGGGCAGCGAAGATGGCCTCCGAGAGATCGCCAGCCTGGAGTTGGAAGTGGCCCGAGCCGCGATCGAGCAGTTCTCGAGCGCGTTCGAGGACGGTTTGCGCGAGCGTCTTGGCATCGTCGGCAGCGTTCGCGTCGCCCCCCAGCTCATCGATCAAGAAGCGCTGTTGCGTGGCGTCAAAGAGCAGGGCTGGGCCGTAGAGAGGCTCGCTGCGCCTGAGGCCGCGCACCCACGCGGCGGGATCTCCCCATGGTTCATCGACCAGATCGAGCGCCTCGACGATTTGGCGAGAGAGCGTGTTCTCCAGCTCTTCGAGCGTGCGGCTCACACGCAGGTTCAACGTCTCCTGCTCGTTCTTGATGGCCAGAACGCCAAAGCCCGAGATGCCAGCGCTCGGAAGAACGACCAGCATGAGGAAGAGGATGAAGGTGCGCCGAAAACTGCGCAGCTCAGATGGTGTACGGGCCATGGTGGGGCGCCTCTGAATCGAATCGGGGAGTGAGAGAAATGTATTCCATGAATCACCCCGAGAAAGACGAGCCGTCATTGCGAGGCGCGCAGCGCTAAAGCAATCCATTATCCATTGACGCGCAAACTCGACGACGACCCTGGATTGCTTCGCTTCGCTCGCAATGATGAATCGATACGCTCTCGGCAAAACATGTCTTCCTTGCGAGGCACGCGACGCCGGGGCAATCCATCGTGGAGCTCTTTCACTCGCGACGACAGTTCATGGATTCCGGGATTCAGATGCGCTTCTTTTGACACCGACGGCCCCGATTGGATTGATTTGAACGGTTCGATTTGATCTGAGCGGTGATTTTTTCTTTTTCGCCATGAATGAATTCTCTCGATTTCAAAGAATTCTAATTCAAAGAATTCTAAGGACTTATCCCTCGATGAGGACCTTTGCACCGCGAAGGACGGGGAATGTCAGACGAGGCGCGCGGACGGAGCTTCCAGACGGAAGTGAAGAGCGAAACAACGAAGGCTGGCGTTTCACGGACGAGCTGTGGCGACGGGATAATTGAGGGATGGGTCCTTATTTCCTCGTTCCTCTCGCCTGGAGTCGTTCTTTCAATCCACCAAAGAAAGTCGCGCTCCTCGATCGAATCTCATCGAGCTCATTCTGTGTGCCCATGCCTTCGATCTGTTCGCACAGCGCCTCTGGGATGTCCTCGATGAAGCGCGAGGGGGTGCGGTCGGTCACTTTTCCCTGGTGGGAGCGCTTTTCGGCGCGCGTCAGAAAGAGTGTCTCTCGGGCGCGCGTGATTCCGACGTAGGCCAGGCGCCGCTCCTCTTGGAGGTTCTGCGGCTCGCCGTTCATGCCAGGGTGGGGCATCAGCTCGTCCTCCATGCCGCAGAGGAAGACGCAGGGCCATTCGAGCCCCTTGGCCGCGTGCAGGGTCATCAGATGGACGGCGCTCGGCGAGAGGCCCACGTCCTCGTCGTGGCCTTCGAGGGCGAGCTTGTGGAGTAAGCCGCCGAGCGTGGGCGCGCGATCCATTTCCACGCCGCGTTGCGCGTAGTGCGCGATGGACTCGATGAAGGCGTCGATCGCGCGCACCTTGTTGTTGCCTGCTTGGACGCTCTGGACCGATTGGCGTGCGGCCTGGCGCAGGCCCACCTCTTCGACGAGCTGGGCGGTCACAGCATCGAGCGGTTCACCGCGACGAAAGGCCTGGCGGTGGCGCTCGATGAGCTCGAGGAAGCCCTGGAGCCGTGGCAGCGCACCGTGTGGCAAGCCCTCGATCGATGCGGCCTCGGCCATGGCCATGCTGAGCGTACACGTGTGCTGACGCGCGGCCTGCGACACGCGCTCGACCGTGGCCTCGCCAATCCCGCGCGGCGGCGTGTTCAGGATGCGCAGCAGGGCCACGTCGTCCGCGGCGTTGTTGCAGAGCTTCAGATAGGCGACGAGATCCTTGATCTCCTTGCGGTCGAAGAACGACTGGCCGCCGATGATCTCGTAGGGCAGGTCGAGCTCGCGCAGTGCCTCTTCGAGCGAACGCGCCTGGATGTTGGTCCGGTAGAGGATGGCGATGTCGCGCGGCTCAGCGCCGCCATCGACGCGCGCGCGAATCTCCGAGGCGATGAACAGCGCCTCGTCCCGCTCGGTCGGACACGTCACGAGGCGGATGGCTTCGCCGCGCTCGTGCGCCGTCCACAGGCGCTTGGCCTTGCGCGCCTCGTTCTGCGCGATGACCGCGTTGGCCGCGTCGAGGATGGTCCCGGTCGAGCGGTAGTTCTGTTCGAGCCGCACCTCGCGCACGCCCGGGAAGTGGCGGTCGAACGAGAGGATGTTGGCCACTTCGGCGCCGCGCCAGCTGTAGATGGACTGGTCGTCGTCGCCCACCGCGCACACGTTGCGGCGCTCACCAGAGAGCAAGGTCAGGAGCTCGAGCTGGCTCTTGTTCGTGTCCTGGTATTCATCGACGAGGAGATAACGAAAGCGATTGGAGAGCTTGCGACGGACGTCCTCGTGGCCTTCGATGAGCTCGATGGGCAGCAGGATCAGATCGTCGAAATCGACCATGCCTTGGGCCCGGAGCGCGCGCTGGTAGCGGGGCAGGAGGCGCTCGGCGAGCAGGGCCTCGGCGTCGATCTCCTTGGAGAGCAGGGCCGAAACATCAGAACGTCGGTTCAACTCAGTCGCTCGATCGCGCAGCGGTCGCGAGAAGCGCAGGCGCGGGGCAACGAGCGGCTTCGAGTCAGCCGATTCAGCGGGGACGTCACCCTGTCGAGGTATGGGGATCGCGCGGCCTTCGCCTTTGACACGGCTGATCCGGGCGAGGACCTTCCGGCTGTCGAGTGCCTTCTCGTCGATCTTGTCCTCGCGCAGGAGACGCTTGACGATGGCGAGCTGATCGCCCGCATCGGCGATGGCGAAGTGTTTGGGGTAGCCGAGCCGGTCGATGGTCTGCCGCAGCAGCTCACACCCAAAGGCGTGGAAGGTCGAGACGGTGAGCGCCTGGGCGCGCGAGGTTCCAACGAGCGCGGCGACGCGATCGCGCATCTCGGCAGCTGCCTTGTTCGTGAACGTGACGGCGAGGATCGCGCGCGCGGCGATGCCTTGTTCGAGCATGTGGGCGATGCGGTGGACGATGACGCGCGTCTTGCCGCTGCCTGCGCCAGCCAAGACGAGGAGCGGGCCTTCCACGGTCAGGACAGCCTCGCGCTGCGGCGGGTTCAGGGTCGAAAGGTCGAGCATGATGGGCGCGGCGCTCTAGCCAGTCCTGGTGATGGGTGGGGGAAAATCGTTCGCGACGGCTCTGGCCCCCATCTCGGTGCTGGCTTGCCTCGGCAGCACGCCCGAACTCTCTTGGCTCGAATGGCATTGGTTCGATGTTGAAGAGGGAAGGGTATGGTGGAGCCGATGATCGACGTCGTCGTGAGCGCGCGGCCAAACTTCATGAAGGTCGCGCCCGTGCTGCGCAGCCTCAGGACGCACAGGGTTGAGACTCGGCTCATCCACACGGGCCAACACTTCGACGCAGCCATGAGCGAGGTCTTCTTCCGCGATCTCGAGCTGCCGCCACCCGACCTGAACCTCGGCTGTGGCAATGGCTCGCACGCCGAACAGACGGCCGCCATCCTCGTCGCCGTGGAGCGCGCGCTCATCGAGCAGCGTCCAGATCTGCTCGTCGTGGCCGGAGACGTGACGGGGACGCTCGCCGCCTCGCTGGCCGCTGCCAAGCTGGGGATCCCGATCGCGCACATCGAGGCAGGCCTGCGATCGCGCAACTGGGCCATGCCAGAGGAGATCAACCGCGTCCTCACCGACCGTCTCTCTCAGCTCTTGCTCACACCCTCGCGCGATGCAGAGGCCAATCTGCGCGCCGAGGGCATCGATCCAGCGCGCGTCACCTTCGTGGGCAACGTGATGATCGACTCGCTTCACCGCGCGCTCGCGCGGCCCACCGACATCCTGGATCGGCTCGCCGTCGCTTCCGGCAGCTACGCGCTCGTGACCCTGCACCGGCCAGCCAACGTCGATGCACGCGAGACACTCCAGGCAACGATCAGCGTCATCGAGAGCATTGCCGCGCGCCTACCCGTCTTCTTCTCCATCCACCCACGCACCCGCGCCCGGCTGGAGTCGCTCGATCTGAGCGCCCGGCTCGATCGCGTCGCTGGCCTCACGTCACTCCCTCCGCTCGGCTACGACGACTTCGTGACGCTGATGCGGCACGCACGGCTCGTGGCCACGGACTCGGGCGGCATCCAGGAGGAGACGACCGCCCTGGGCATACCGTGCCTCACGCTGCGCGACGAGACCGAGCGCCCCATCACCGTGATCGAGGGCACGAACCGCGTCGTCGGGCTCTCGGACGTGACCGTTGGCCAAGCCGTCGATGAGAGCCTGGCCGGCCGCTCCAAAACAGGGCGCGTCCCCGAAGGCTGGGACGGCCACGCTGGCGAGCGCATTGCTCAGGCGCTGCTCTCATTCGTGAGAAATCGGGAAATTCAACGCCAACGCCGATTCGATTGATCCTCGGCAACAAGTGTTTGTTTTCGAAGGTGGAATTCCATAGAAGCCCCGCCTCTTTTTCATTTCTTCCAAACGAAAGAGGCCGCGCCCATGTCTTTCCAAATGTTATATGCCGCTTTGATCGTGCTCGCGGTTCTTGCTGCAATCTTTCTCCATCTGATTGAAAAGCAACAGTGGGCCGAGCTGCTGCGGAAACTATTCCCCAATGGATATGACAAAGAGGGATTTTTGGGGTTTTCCAAAAAATTCATCATTCCATTCCATGATATCCAGCTCTCCTATTGGATCGATCCCGGTGGAAAAAGCAGGAGCGCATGCACCCACCTGGACATTTCGGTTCCAGAGACAATCGACGCCTACATGCGGATCAGAATGAAATCGCCTCCTTTCTTCGGAAACGCGCAAAAGGTGAAGCGCGAGGAGTTTCTCAAATATGTCATGGTGCAATCCAGGCAGAGCTATCTCCAGGAGCTGTCGCGAGAAGAGGCATTCGTGGACAGCCTCTACGATCTCTATTTGGCGGTCGATGGCGATTGCGACATCCGCTTTGAAAAAAGAGAAATCAATTTCGTCGCTTTGGGAAAAGTAAAAGAAAAGGACGCAGTCCGTCGATTCGTTTGGAATGCCATGGTTTTATTCCAAAAATATGGACAGACGCTGATCGTTCACCACGACTGGCTGGCCAGTCAGGTCATGTTTGACTTCTGGGCCCCGGATTTCGCCTCTGGCGTCTTTGGGCAAGCGCCACGGCCAGTCGACGATGCGCCCCAACGCCAGCCGAACCGGGACAGACGACCCCAGCAGGAGTTCGTCCTGTGCTCTCGCTGCTTTGGACAGTTCGACGATGACACCGTTCGCTGCGAAACGTGCGGCGCTGGCCACCACCGCCGGTGTGCTCAGGGAAATTGCGGTGAATGCGGCCAGCCGATGCACGTCAGCGAGATCTACGACTCGTATCCGACGGCGACCGTGACGGACGAGGACAGGCAGCTTGGCGAAGGGAGCCCACGCTTCTTGGCCGGAGGCGCTGGAGTCGAGGACAGGTCGACTGTCGCGCCTGAACCCGTCGTCCTTTCCTTGCCGGAGCACCGGGAAGAGGCCCCGGTGGCGCCGCACCGCCGTCCAGTGGCCATCGAGATCGAGCCATCGGCCTCCTCGCAGCCAAGGGCAGGCGCGTCGGACTTCACCTCGGCCTTGCCACAGGATTTCGCAGAACACGCTCAGATGGGTGGCTCGCCGGATTTTGGCGCGTCCGACTTCGGCGAGAAGCCAAGCGACCCTGCTCAACGAGAAGAGAGCTTCGAGGAGATGCTCGAACGCCTGCGCAAGAGCGTTTGAGCGCGCGAGGCCTCCACCGATTCAGGGGAAGGTGCCAGCGATCGCGAAGCCGCTCGGGAGGAACACGTAAGAGGTCGAGACGGCGGGCCCCTGCGCGCGCTGTGCTGATTTGGGCCGGTGCAGAAGCCACGGGATGGCAAAGCCAAAGGCGGCGCCCGCGACGCTCCCGACCAGGACGTCGGTCAGGTAATGCTTCTTGGCGCCGATTCGGCTGTAGGCGACGAAGGCGGCCATGGGCAGGCCGATGGCCCAGACATAAGGCTCTGCCTCGTAGCCCCGCAGGTGGGCGATGGTGCCAGCCGAGACGGCCAAGGCAAACGCGACGCTCGAGTGAGCCGAATAGAAGGACAGGTTGTTGTCGGCGGGACTCGACGTCTTCGACTTTTCGGAGGCGGAGAGCTCTGCGACGAACGGTCGCTCGCGGCCCACGGCGTATTTCACGATCTGATTGAAGGTCATGCTCAGCACCAGCGTCTCGGCCATGATGAGCAGGTTCAGAGGCATCTCCTCGAATCGAGATTCAGAGGCCGTCACCAGCGCGAGCGTGCCAGCCGTGGCCAGAGGCATCGCCACGTAGGCGAAGAGATCGCCGACCTTCGAGGCAGCCCCGATGTCGTTCCAGGCGAGCGCGCGGGTTACCGAGTCGTCGAGCGCGTTGCGACCGCACCATCGGCAGTTGGCGGGCGCCATCTCGGCCTTGAGCAGCTCCGAGGCGAGCAGGGCGCTGCCCGCGAAGAGGATGATGCCGCCGCTCGAATACCAGTCGTATCGGAGTTGGAGGTCTTCTCGGGGATCGAGTTCTGGAGCGGTGGCGAAGGAAGCGGTCGATAGGAGGCTGCACAGCGTCAGCAGGGCGATGGCATTCATGAGCGCTAGAATATCGATTTCGACATTTCAGAGGAAAAGAAACTCTTGCGTCGTCATTGCGATCGAAATGAAGCAATTCATTTTTTCTCTGTCGTCATCACAAAAAGCCAAAAAACAATAAGGACTTATCCATCGATTAGATCCGAGCAACGCGAAGGATGGGGGAAGCCAGAAGAAGCACGCGACGGGAACTTTCAGACGAAAGTGAAGAGCGAAGCGACGAGGGCTTGCGTTTCACGGACAGGCTTTGGCGACGGGATGGATAATTGAGGGATAAGTCCGAAATCACATGGAGTCCTTCGATTGCTTCGTCGCCACACACCTCGCCCTGGCGACCGTCTCTTCGAAAGGCCTTGGGGCGCGCCTCCATTCGGTTCGAATTCGACGGGCAGTGCCCCAGAGTCCTTCGCGGAGACGGCAGAACGTTTTTTTGCAAGGCGCTCTGCTTTGACGCAAGAGGCGGCGCCCAAAGGCGCCCTTCTTCAGATGAAGGAGAGCCACCTCCTCCTCTCTTTTCAGCATGTCAGGAAGCAGCGCTCCATGGCCGACACCGACACAGCCCTTGGTCCCTCACAGGAAAAACTCCCGCCACCGCCCCCTGCCTATCGATGGCTCGTCCTCGTGGTCATCAGCTTGGCGATGTTCGGGAATTATTACGTCTATGACAGCCTGAACCCGCTCGAAGACCTCCTCCTCAAAGTTCTCGGCGTCGGCGCGGACCAATACGGAAGGCTCTTCAGCATCTATTCGCTGCCCAACCTGGCCATGCTCATCGTCAGCGGCGTGTTCATCGACCGCGTCGGCGCGCGCAAAGCCACGCTCATCTTCGCGGCCATCTGCGCCGTGGGCGCGGCACTCACAGCCGCGGGCGCCTGGACTGGCTACGGGACCATGCTCGTGGGCCGCTTCTTCTTTGGAATCGGCGCTGAGTCACTCATCGTGGCCGTGACCGCGGCCATCGCGCGCTGGTTCAAGGGCAAGGAGCTGAGCTTCGCGTTTGGCATCAACCTCACGATCGCTCGGCTCGGATCGTTCGCCGCCGACTGGTCACCCACTTGGGCAAAGCCCGCGTTCGATTCGCTCCAGGGACCGCTGCTCATCGCCGTGGCCTTTGCCTCGGTCAGCATCGTCGCTGCCATCGCTTACTGGGTGATGGAGAGCCAGGGTCTGAAGCGCTACGACCTCGGCATGGTCGGCGCGACGGACAAGATCGAGTTCAAGTCCGTCTTCTCGTTCGGCAAGACCTATTGGTTCGTCGTGGCCATCTGCGCGACCTTCTATTCGGCCATCTTTCCGTTCCGCAGCTTCGCGCCCAAATTCTTCCAGCAGACGCACGGCCTGAGCCTCGATGACGCCAGCGCGCTCAACAGCAGCCTCATCATCGGCGCCATGATCTTCACCCCGCTCTTTGGCCTGCTCGTGGACAAGGTCGGGCGCCGCGCCACACTGATGGTCATAGGGACGCTCCTGCTCTTGCCCAACTACTTTCTGCTGACGAACGCCGCGCTCCCAGCGTGGGCACCGATGATCCTGATGGGACTCTCGTTCGCGCTCGTGCCTGCCGTGATGTGGCCGTCGGTGGCCTACCTCGCGCCAGAGAAGAACCTGGGAACGGCGCTCGGCATCATGACGATGATCCAGCAGGTCGGCATGATGGCCGTGCCCGCGATCGTCGGCTACGCGAACACCGCTTCGACAGTGAATGGCGCCACCGACTACACGCCGATGATGGCCATCTTCACCGGGCTCGTGGCTGTCGGCTTCGTCTTCTCGCTCCTGCTTTTGAAGGCCGAGCGCGGGCCTGCCGCCAGAGGCCTGGAGACGATCAGGTCCACTTCCAGCGCGCAGCCCGACGTGGCCAAGGCCGCCTGACCCGACCCGTGCCGATCCGAATGACTCGACATCCCTGAACAGCTCTCACCGACCCACCGCCAGACGAGGAGACCTGCCGTGGAAAGACGAAACGTCACCGCACTCATCATCGACGACGACCGCGCCATCCAGCGAATGCTCGCCGAGACGCTGACGGCCGAGGGCTTCACCGTCCAGGTCGAGAAGGACGGCTCTTGGGCCTTCAAGACGTTCTCGAAGCGCCGCCCTGACGTCGTGATCCTCGACCTGCTCCTGCCGTCGATGCACGGGTTCGAGTTCGCGCGCCACGTGCGCCAGCTGCCCAACGGGCACGAGGTCCCGATCATCTTCATCTCAGGGGCCTACAAGGCATCGGCGCACGAGGCGGACTCGATCCGCAAATACAAGATCAGCGCGTTCCTCGAAAAACCCATCCACCTCGGCAAGCTGCGCGAGGCCTTGAAGGCGGCGCTGGGCAGGCGCTACCCCAGCGTGAACGTGGCCCGCCTGGCCGCCGAGCGCGCCCAGTTCGACGCCAAGCCAGCCGACGAGTTCGCCGACGAGCGGGCCCATGCAGAGGTCGCCGTGGTCGAATCGTCGTCCGCGCCACAGAAGAGTGCCTCGAAGCGGACCATCCGTGGGACGCTCGACCAGAAGCCGTTCCCGGTGCTCCTCGTCGATCTCATCCGATGGCGCTCGACGGGGGCGCTCCTGCTCAAGCGCGAGAAGCTCAAGAAGATCGTCTATTTCCGGGACGGTCGCCCCGTGTCGGTGAAGTCGAACCTGCTCTCGGAGTGCCTGGGCAAGCTGATGGTCCGCGAGAAGATGATCACCGAGGCCGAGTGCCAGGAGAGCCTGAGTCGGATGAAGGCCACGGGACGGCAGCAGGGCACGGTGCTCATCGAGATGGGCTGCATCAACCCGCACAACCTGAACTACGCCCTGTCGCTCCAGCTGCAGACCAAGCTGTTCGACATCTTTGGATGGACCTCGGGCGACTACCAGTTCAACCCGGAGGCAGAGGTTCCACCAGAGACGGGCGGCCTCGATATGACGCCGGTCGAGATGGTCTATGAGGGCATCAAGCGCGGCTATGACGAGGGGCGCTTGGGGGAGGCGATCGGCGACGTCGGCGCGCACTACGTCCATCCAGCCGAGGATCCGCTCCTGCGCTTCCAAGAGGTGGGGCTCGACGAGGAGGAGACCGCGCTGCTCCACGCAATGGATGGCTGCAAGAGCGTCTCGACCCTGGTCGCACTCGGGCTACTGCCACCGCACGCCACGATGAGGCTCATCTATGCCCTGAGCTGCGCGCAGATGATCGTGCTGAAGAAGGCGCGCGCGGCGCAGCCACTGGCCTTTGTCGCTGCCGAGGACGCAGACGAGCGCTCAACAGCGCCAGCCCCCATCGGCGCTCGTGTGACGGCAGGCCCGGCCTCGCTGCCACCGCCCTTGCCACCTCCACCGCCCTCGATGCCACCAGCGGCAAGGGTCTCTCGGCCCCCGGTGTTCCCGGCAGACGCGCCGTCGTCGATGTCGATGGATTGGGCCACGTCGCCTCAGAGCGCGGCAGCGCCAGCCCAGCAGGGCTTGGCCACGCGCCGTGGTGGCTCGCTGATGCCAGAGCTCTCGGGCGTCTTCAATCTGGCCGAGGCCTCCAGCGACACGCGCGGTCAACGCGAGCGCCTGACCGCGACCTTGGCCGCAATGCAGCACAAGGACTACTTCGAGCGCCTGGGCGTGCGTCCCGATGCGCCGACGGCCAAGATCAAGAAGGCCTACCTGGCGCTGGCCCGCGAATATCACCCGGACAAGCACTTCGGCGCCTCGTCGGTCGAGGTACATCGCCTGGCAGCGGACATCTTCGACCTCATCTCGGTGGCGCACGACACCTTGGTCGATGAGGAGGCACGCCAGCGCTACGAGCTCGAGCTGGAGCGCCGGGTCAAGCCATTGGCGGCCGAGACGAGCTCCAACGCGCTGGCCGCCGAGGGCAAGTTCCAGCGCGGTGAGGCGCTGTTCCGCCAGAGAAACTACGCCGAGGCCTTCCAGTTCTTTCAGGAGGCGGTCGCGCTGTGCGGAGACGAGGGCGTGTTCCACGCCTGGCTCGGCTGGACGGCCTACCACCTAGCGCCCAGCGACCCAGCGACCGTGGATCGCGCGCGCCTGCAGCTCGACAGGGCGATCCAGCTCAACCCGCGCTACGACCAGGCGCACCTCTTTCGCGGCTACATCGAGAAGGAGAACAACCGCCCGGACCGGGCCCAGAGCCACTTCGAGCACGCGCTCCAGGCCAATCCAGACTGCATCGAGGCCCTGCGCGAGCTCAGACTGCTCGGCGTCGTCGGCAGGGGACGCTGATCCTGTCAGGACTTCCCAAAACAAAAACTCAATCCTTTCGACGAAACGCCGTCATTGCGAAGAGCAATGCGACGAAGCAATCCATTGTCGAGAGCGTCAAGCACACCTCGCCAAACAGGTCTGGCGCGTGTTTCCTGACAAGGAGATGAAACCCCTTGTCATTGCGAAGACTTCGACGACGAGAAGAGGGATGGAGCCCCAGAATCCGCCAAGTTCCCTGACCAGCCCTCGTCGCTTTTGCTCCTCGTCATGAGGAATTGTTTGCCGAGGCAGTAATGAAGAGAATTGACGAGTCGAAATAAAACCTCTGACAGGGCCAGTTGACACTCATCAAGTGATGACTAAAAGGCCCGCGCGCTTCGGGCGGTCGCCTCTGAAGGCCGGGCCAGCTCAAAGCAAGCGTGAAAGGTCGTTTCGATGCCCATCTATGAATACGAATGTGCCCAATGTGGCCCTTTTGAAGTGATGCAGAAGATCTCCGATGCCCCACAGACCGAGTGCGAGAAGTGCCACGGCCCGGTTCACCGCCTGGTGAGTCACCACACCTCGTTCCAGCTCAAGGGTGGCGGTTGGTACAAGGACCTCTACGCCTCGACCCAGAGCGGCTCTGGAAGTGGCGCGACCACCTCTTCCACGTCTTCCTCGGCGAGCGATTGACCTTCGAGCGCCTCAGCGGAATCTCTCTGAAATGGAACGATGGGCCTCCAAGCGGAGGCCCTCTTCTTTTTCCCGCACTCTCCTGCTCCATCCCTGAAGAGGACGCCCGAATTGAAGCAGCTGTTGCTTACAGCCGGACCGGGCGACGCGGCTGAGCGCCTCGATCGGTTTCTCGCCAAGGCGGGCGGCATCTCTCGCGGTGAGGCGCGGCGTCTCCTGGAGCGCGGCAGCGTCTGGGTCGATGGCAAGCGCGTCAAGGCAGCTTCGCGAGCGCTCAGGCCAGGCCAGGCGATCACGCTCGTCTTGGAAGAGGCGGGGAGGCGCCAACAGCAAGGCCACGACGCCCTCGACGCCAGTCGCATCCTCTACGAGGACGCGCACCTCGTGGCCGTGGACAAGCCGCCATTCGTGCCAGCCCAGCCCACCCTCGCCTCGGATCGAGACGATCTGCTCGCCCTGGCGTCGGCCCTGACCGGGTGTCGGCTCGGCCTGGTCCACCGTCTCGATAGCGAGACGAGCGGCGTCACCCTGTTCGCCAAGACAGAGGTTGGCGTGCTCACGCAGGCCTTCCGCGAGCGCAGAGTCCACAAGCGCTACCTCGCCTTGGTGATGAGCGCCGAGGCGCTCCCGGACGAGGGCGTGATCGACCTAGCGATCTCCTCTGATCCAACGCGCCCTGGCCGCCAGCGCGCCATCCCCAAAGGGAAGCTCCCTGCGCTCACCCGCTTCCGATGTGTGGAACGCTGCCGCGCCGGGACAGCGCTCGTCGAGGCCTTCCCTGAGACGGGGCGCACCCACCAGATCCGTGCTCACCTCGAGGCGATGGGCGCGCCACTCCTGGGCGACAAGCTCTACGGCGGCCTCGCGTCACTCACGATGGACGGCACCGATAGCAACCGCATCGCCATCCCGAGGGTGATGCTCCACGCGAGCGCCATCGAATTGGAGCACCCAGCGACGCGGAAACCGCTTCGTATCGAAGCACCACTCCCCGAGGACTTCGGCGCACTCCTCGTCCAGGTGAGGTGAGGGGAGCGATGATAATTCGAAATGAATTATTTTTTAAACTCCGACCATTGGTTCGTTTTCGTCATTACGAGAAAAGGCCATTCACTTCCCGCCTGTGTGATTGACAAGGTGCCGACCCACTCCTAAATGCGCCGCCGCTCTCGGATGGCCGCCATTGGCCTGTTTGAAAACCTGTCAACCCGACAAAAGAGGATCGCATGAGTATCGATTTGACGTGTGTGAAGTGTGATTCCAGCTTTGAACTCGATCCGACCGAGCTCCTGAATGGCAGCGATCGAATTCAATGTCCGCATTGCAACTCCAAAGTATCGCCGCTGGCCGTGGAGGAGTTCGCCATTTCCCTCGCGGAGTTCTGTAAACAGATCGCTGCTTTGAGCAAGCGCTTCTCCCTGAGCCTGTCTTTGGAGAGCGACGATTTGCCCAGCACCTATCGTCTCGACGAGGAAGAAGAAGAGGAGGAGGCCGAGGAAGAGGAAGAAGAGGACGTCTTCGAGGACATGAATGACGGCGACGAGGCCTATGAGTCAGAAGAGAATTATTGAATTTTTTCCAAAATCTCTCTGATGTGATGTCTTTTTGTAGGGGCGCCATTC
>JAISIF010000073.1 GCA_031262165.1 Myxococcales bacterium
CAGGGCGCGCGTGCCGCAGCTGATGCTGATCGACGACGACACCGATTACACCTCCGTGCTCAGCGGCTTCATGGAACAGCGCGGCTACCTCGTCGAGACGAGCCAGCTCGTGCCAGGGCTGATGGAGGACATCCTCAGACACAAGCCCACGCTGCTGTTGATGAGCATGAGCAGCCAAAAGCCTGAAGCCATCCAGCTCATCAGGGAGATCAACGACCACTCGGAGCTCAGTGACATGTCGCTGTTCGTCATCACCGGGTGTGTCGATGCCGAGAACGCTCTGGATCAAGACATCTGCGGTCGCATCGATGGCTTTTTTCTCAAGCCTGTCAGCCCATCTTTTCTCCTGTCCCGGATTTCCGAAGAGCTCCTCAAAGGACAGATGGCGTCGGTGTTCCGTTAGCGATCCACGCCCCTCTCTCCGCCGCTGCGCGTCGGCCCTCTCCCTCTTTTAGGAGGGCATGACGCCCGGCAGTGTCTGGCCCATCTTTGTGGCGCTTCATCGGGGGCGCTCTCAGAGGGCATCGGGATCGGGAAGGGGTGGGGCTGATGTCGGAGTGGATCGAAGTTCTGGAGACAGAGGTCGTCGCGTTTCTGAAGCAGGTCGAAGCCAACGCGGCGCAGCGCCGTTCGAACAAGTTGGCGGATCTGCTCGCTCAGGCGCGGTCCCGAGGCGCGCGCGGCGTGGACAGGGTGTTGCCCTTTTTGAGGCGCCATCAGCTGCTCTCGATCGATCGCGAGGCGCGGCTCGCCCTGACGCCACAGGCTCTCCAGCTCCTCGGCGACGAGCCTCAGACGGCGCGGGAGCATCTGCGCGAGGCGCTGCTCAAGGCATTTCCGGATCAGCTGGCGTTGGGCGATCTGGCCTGCGCCTCCAGGGGTGAACCAAAGGCCGGAGCAGGGGCCACACGGATCTCGCAAACGCAGAGCTCTCCTTCGAAAGATCCTGGCGCGGACTTCGACATCGACGAGGCACCGCCTGTTCGCGCGCCTCGGCGGGCTGCCGTCGCGGGCGAGGCAGGGCTCCGCGCCGCGGTGAGCGCCCAGACCACGCCGGTCGAGCGAGCCACGCGACGAGATGCGGCGCTGAAAGAGGCGGTCGTCGTCGGTGGGACCGGCAACAACACGCTCAGCGCGCCACTGCGAAACCAGCTGCGCGAAGAGCATCCTGGCGACTTGACGCGTGCGCCCGACCAAAAGGCCGAGGGCATCTCGGCCACCACCACCTCCTCTTCTTCTTCTTCTGCCGCGCCCGACACCCTCGTGAAGCCCACCCTGGGCCCGCGCTACGCGCGCTATGACGCGCTCGGCAAAGGCCCGCTGTGCACCGTGTTTCGCGGTCGCCACAGCGCGCTCGGGATCGACGTGGCCATCAAGGAACTCCAGGAGATCGTCGGTTACCTGGCCTTTCTCTCGCGCGAGGCGCTGCTCGACCGCCTCCAGAAGTGCCTGATGCTTCAGGCCTCGCTGCGCCATCCCTGCATCACCAGCGTGCTCGACATCGATCTGACCGCGGCCCGCCCTTACTTCGTCTTGGAGTTCTGCCCGGGCGGCAACCTGCGCCAGAAGCTGGAGGCGTGTGGCGGCGAAGGGCTCGAGCTCGAAGAGGGGCTGCGGAGCTTTGGGCAGCTGCTACACGCGCTCCAGTTCATGCACGCCCAAGGGCTCACACACGGCAACCTCAAGCCCGAGAACCTCCTGTTCGACCGGTTCGGCAACACCAAGCTCTCGGACCCAGGCCACGCGCAGCTCACGCAGCTCGACAGTGACAAAGGCCAGCCGCGCCTGTTCATCGGCACGGGTGGGCTCGACTACGTGTGTCGCGAAAAACTGCGCGGCGTGGACAGTGGCGCTGCCGAAGAGGCGCGCCTGGGCATCACCGCCGATCTCTACGGCGCAGGCGTGCTCCTCTATGAGATGCTCACCGGCCATCTGCCCGGCGTGCGCGCGCCGCTCCCCTCCGAGGTGAACAAGCACGTGCCAGCCTCGCTGGACACGATCTTCGAACGGCTGACCACGGGGATCGCGGCGAGCCGCTTCCAGAGCTGCGCGGACGTGCTCGCGGCGCTGCACGAGGCCGGCGACCTGCCGGTCCGCTTCGACCCCTATGAGGTCCTGGTGCAGACCGCCGAGCAGGTGCCGCGAGGTCCATCGGCGCACTCGGCCAACTCACAGCACCGATGAGGCGTCGCCCTTGCCCTGCCTGAGGAGCGTCACCGTGTCGCCGACGAGGGAGAGCACGGTCGAGGGATCGTTCTCGCTGATGCCCGCGTCGAGGATGATGTCGAGGCCATGGCTGAATTCGTCGCGGAGCTCCTCGGGATCGCGCAGCACCTCGCCGTCCCGATTCCGAGCCGAGGTGGAGACGATGGGGTGGCCGAGCCGCTCGCACAGCGCGTGAGCCACGACATTTTCGGGCACGCGCAGGCCGACCGTCTGTTGGCGCGTCTGCATGATCTCCGGCACCAGCCGCGTCGCTTCGAGGACGAAGGTGAACGGCCCGGGCGTGAGGTGCCGCAGGATGCGGTAGGCGAAGTTCGAGACCTTGGCGTAGCGCGACACCTCGGAGAGGTCGGCAACCAGGAACGACATGGGCTTACGCCGATCGCGGCCCTTGAGTTGGTAGAGCCGATCGATGGCACGGCGATCGAGCAGGTCGCAGCCCAGGCCGTAATAGCTGTCGGTCGGGTAAGCGATGAGGCCGCCGCGCTGAAGCGCCTGGGCGGCCTTGTCGAGCAGCCGGGGCTGCGGATCCACGGGGTGGATCTGGAAGATCTGAGCAGTCATGGGTGCGGGCAGCTAATTCTGGGAGTCAGGGAGGGCAGAGCGAAAAGGCGGGGGGCCTTTGTTCTGGCGATCTCGCTCCGGATCGATGCGTGTTTGTATGGGCAGGCCCCTGTGGACTTTCCCTGATTTTACGCACAACTAAAGATTTATCCCTCAATTATCCCGTCGCCAAAGTTTGTCCGTGAAACGCCAGCCCAGGAAGCGCCCGCCTCGCATCAAAGTCAGGCATTCCCCGTCCTTTGCGGTGTTTGGTCCTCATTGAGGGATAAGTCCTAAATTTGAATCGGTTGGGGTACATGATTTTTTTCTGAACACATCTTGAGTTCGAACTCAATGGGACTGAGATGATTATAGCTGTATAAAAATACTAATCTTTGAGGTATTATATGAACGCTCAATATTGTTAGTGATTCTTTTTTATACGACTATATCGGACCCAAAAACCGGCACGGCAGTATTTTCCTAGATGAATTGTTGGACAAGCGAATGGATCTTTCGTGAAAAAACAAAGGCATTCAATAGAATCTCTGATTGGATGCGGGATATATAGGGAAAGCGGACGTTATGTTCGGCCACGAGGAGAAGAGAAGAAGCTGATAGAGAAAAATCCAGACTTCGATAGCAAGGCGATGGGTGATTGAGGCTTGTCATGCATGGTTCAATCGTTTTCGGAAATTGATTCCTCGTTATGAA
>JAISIF010000099.1 GCA_031262165.1 Myxococcales bacterium
CTGTCGATCTGCATGTCCGCACCGAGTTCGAAGCCAAGCTCAAGAGATCCTACGAGACGCGCACGCCGCTCGTGATCAAGGCCGGTTTCGATCCGACCGCGCCCGATCTGCATCTGGGCCATACGGTCCTCCTGTTCCGACTCAAGCGCTTCCAGGACTTCGGCCACCGCGTCGTGTTTCTCATCGGCGACTTCACTGGGATGATCGGCGATCCCACGGGCAAGAACACCACGCGGCCAGCGCTCACGCGCGAGCAGGTGGTGGCCAACGCCGAGACCTACAAGCAACAGGTCTTCAGAATCCTCGATCCAGATCGAACCGAGGTCCGTTTCAACAGCGAGTGGTTCTCCGCCATGCCTGCCGATGGCCTCATCCGCCTGGCCGCGCGCTATCCCGTGGCGCGGATGCTCGAGCGCGACGACTTCAAGAAGCGCTTTCGCGAGGGGCGATCCATCTCGATCCACGAGTTTCTCTACCCACTGCTCCAGGGCTACGACTCGGTCATGCTCCAGAGCGACGTGGAGCTCGGCGGTTCGGATCAGCTCTTCAACCTGCTCGTCGGTCGCGAGCTGATGAAGGACTTTGGCCACGCACCGCAGATCGTCCTCACCAACCCCATCCTCGAAGGCCTCGATGCGAAGTGCGTCAATGGCAAGATCGAGGGCGACAAGATGTCCAAGTCGCTTGGCAACTACGTCGGCATCGCCGAAGGGCCCGACGCCATCTTCGGCAAGCTGATGTCGATCACTGACGAGCTGATGTGGCGCTACTACGAACTCTTGAGCGTCCTCCCATCGGCTTCGATTTCGGCGCTGCGTCAGTCGGTCGCGGATGGATCGCTTCACCCCAAGGCTGCCAAGGTCGGCTTTGCCAAGGAGATCGTCGCGCGCTTCCACTCCGTGGCCGCTGCCGATGCTGCTGCTGCCGAATTCGAGCGCATCCACGCGCAGCGTGAGTTGCCAACAGACATCGAGACGCGATCGCTCCAGCTTCCCGACGGAAAACCAACGATGTGGATACTGGAGCTGATGAGCGTGACAGGACTCGCCAAATCTAACAGCGAGGCTAGGCGCCTCATCACTCAGGGCGGGGTCAGCCTCGATGGCCAGAAGCTGAGCGATCCATCGCTCAACCTCACCCCGGGCGACTACCTGCTCCAGGTCGGCAAGCGGCGCTTCCTCAAGATCCTGCTGCGCCCGGGTCAGGCGTAATCCTCGATTCGATCGCATCGATTCGATCGCATCGATTCGAACGCATCGAGGGAATCGCAGGGCCTCTGCCTACAGCCCTCTCGCGTCATGACGAACACCATGCTGCATCCTCAGCGGTGCCCTTCGAAGGAGCCCTTCCCATGACAGGTGCCGTTCTCGCGCTCGCGACCTTTCTCACGGCCACGCCTCAGTCCAAGCCCGCCGCTCCAGAGGCGCCGCCGATCGCGCCGATGGATGCCCGGATCGTCCTGCACCTGCCCGCGCCGACCCAGGGCTTGCCAGCCTTCCGCCAACTCTTCACCGCGGCGGGCACCAAGGCGCCTCTGCTCCGGCCAGTGACGTTCGAGCGCCTCTTCAGGCCAGCGCTGGGCGCGGATCTCTTCGATCTGGAGGCGCTCGCCGACGCTGGCATCGACCCGCAGCACCCCATCACGCTCTCGCAGTGGAGAGGTCAGTGGCTCGCCTGCTTCACGACGCGCGCGAACCCCACGCCGACCGATGAGCGCGGCGCGCGCCAAGAGCCTGGGGCGGACGGCGCAGGTGAACGTGAGGTCGCGCTGGCGCCGCTCCCCTTGCCGATGGACGCCTCGGCCAGTGGCCGATCCGGGGCCGGGGCACAGAGCGCTCGACCGCTCAAGCCAGTGCGCTTCGAGGAGCAGGGCGTCACCTTTCGCGGGCAGGCCGACGACACGGGCGCATGGCTCTCGGGCCGTGCGCGGCTCGGCTCGCTCGTCTGTTCCGCGAATGCCATTGGCGTGGACGTGCGCCCGCTCCTGCGCCTGGCCGCCGATAGCCTCCGAGACGCCAACGCCAGCCCAGCGCGCGCGCCGGAGCCTCAGGCATTGGCGCTGGTGGGCGAGCGAGCGCCGCTCGTCGGGCGCTTCCAGACGCGGCACGGTCGCCTGACCGCACGCTTTTTTCCGAATGACAGCGGCCTCGTCGCACGCGGCAAGCTCCAGGGCAGCGGTGAGCTGCTCGCCAAGCCAGAACCCAAGGCGTCGCAGCCCCTCCATCAGATGACTCGGAGCGCACCCGACGTGCCGGTGTGGCTGAACCTCTCGCTCTCGAAAAAGGCGCTCGCGGCAGGCGGCAAGCTCGATCAGGCACTGGACCGCGCGCTTCGGCATTCGTGCCTCGACTGCCCGGCCGAGGCGCGCCTCGCCCTCCAGAGACGCCTCTTGGAATCGCTGAGCGGGCCAGTCGCGCTCGCCATCACCGGCCTGGATCCACGCGCGCCGCGCGGCAGCCCCCAACAGATTCGACAGGCGATCTTTGCCTCGGTCAGGGAGGCAGAGCAGCCGAAGTTGAAGACCGCGCTCAGCGCCATCGAGCCGCGTCTGGCCCAGTCTCGATTCGGGGTCGGCCTCCGAGGCGGCACCCTCTCCTTGGGCAACGACGAGAAGCTCCTGAAGCAGGTGTCCACGCCTTCGGAGACGGCCTCGGCCCCCCCTCCGAAGGACGCGGTGCGGCTCACCTTCCATGGCGCACGCCTCGCCGAGCTGCTCCAGCCCATCTCCATGTTCGACATGGCGAACGGCTCTCTGTTCGGCGCGCTCTTCTTCCTGAAGATGGAGGCGGGCGCGCTCATCAAAAGCGCGGACAAGCTGGAGCTCACCGCGAATCCCGTCGGCCCAGACATCGACTTCGAGGCCACCATCGCGCTCGGCCAACAGAAGAAGCGGTGAGGTCCATCGAGCCCCACCAAAATCCATCGATGCGATGTCGACATCTCAGCTCTGAGAGATCTGCCCATGCCCTCCAAACCGACCTCGACCGTCCGCAGCGCGCTGCCGCATCCGCCACGATGGCTGCCCAACTACTGCGCGCGCTCCGCGTTCCATGGCGTCGAGCTCGCCGAACCAGGGCACGACAAGAGCCGCCGCCTCGCACTCTACGACGCGCTCGCCGAGCAGGACTTCGCCGCAATCCCCGAGGACGTGAGCGACGCCGATCTGGCGTGGCTCGATGGCTTCCTCGCGCTGAAGCTAGAGGCCGAGCGCGAAGAGCGGCGGATGCACTTCGGCGCCTTTGCGCTCGTGGGCGTGCTCTTCTTCCTGCTGATGCCCACGCTGGTGACGGGCACGGCGTCGCTCGCCATGCTCCTGCTCGCGCTGTTGCTCATCGTGCTCCTCGTCCCCTACACGCTCGTCTATTTCGGCTACGAAAACCGCGTGCGCGCCATGGCGATCGGCCGGATGCGCCTGTGGGAGGCGCGGGCTCGACGCGCCGAAAAATGATTCGGCAGCTCGGGGCCGCCTCGCCCCCCCCCATCCTCCTAGAGCCTCTTCCCGAAGCTCACCCCATCGCCGTCCACATCGACCCAGATCGGATTGGTCATGGCCCAGGGCGTCACCGGGTGCAGGCCTTGGATCGTGAGCGCGGGGTCGGTGTCGTCGGCCATGCCAAAGGCGTCGAGCAGCGAGCCCACGGCGTCAGAGATCATGAGCAGCGGCACCTCCAGCCCAGGGACGACGGGCCACAGGCTCCGGTCGCCTTCGACCTCGACGAGGAAGAAGTCGTCGGCGCTCAGGGTCCTGTCGAGGCGCACGGACAGACGGCGCACGCCGTCTCCATCCACGGCCTCGGGCAACGGCGCGATCGACTCTCGGTTGCCCGCCGCGTCGTAGAGATAGACGCGCGCGACGTCGATCCAGGGCGCGGCCCACACGTCGATCTGGATCGTCACCTGGCCACCCGGAGCCGAGGCCAGCGCGCCCGTGCCTGCCCCGTTCACCGTCAGCTCCACGAGCGGGCCGTTCGTCATCATCACGCCGCCAGCGCGGACCGCGCGCGTCACCTCACACGTGTCGAGGTCGCGCATCGTCGAGACGTCGCGCCCCAAGCGCACCAGGCTGCGGCCATAGCCAGGCTCGCTCGTCTGCGCCTCGTGCGAGTCCGAGTTGCTCATGCCCACGCGCGGCTTGCCCTGCCTGAGCAGCGCCATCCAGTCCTCGAAGCCGCCTGGCCAGACCACCTTGCCGGTCTCGTCCCGGTAGAGCTCGCCCGGCACGATGTGCGGCTTGTTCGCGGGCGGCACGTAGCTCTGGGGCACGCGCAGCGAGTGGATGAGCTCGGTGTGCTTGCCGTTGAGGATCTCGAGCGCGTCGAAGTCCTCGCTCCAGTTCTCGAGCTCGAATTCGGGGCCGCTGGGCACGATCATCCCAGAGGCTGGCCGCGGCGTGGCCCACTCGTCGAGTGAGAAGGCGTTGAAGTAGCCCATGTTCGAATCGCGCGGGTGGTTGACCTGCACCACGGTCGCGTCCGCCGGGCAGGCGGCTAGGCCGCGCAGGCCGTCGAAGATCTGCTGCGCCGCGGTCTCATACCAATCGAACGAGCCGTGGCGGACAGAGCCTGGGTCATAGCGCAGCGGGTAGCCGTTGAAGTGACCGAGCTCCAGCGTGGTCAGTTCCAGGCCGACCATGGGGAGCAGCCACTCGCCCAAGCCGGTGATCTCGGTGGCGGGCCGCAGATCCGTCACCATGTTGTGTTCCGTCATCGTCGCGACCTCGAGCCCCTCGGCAGCGGCCGTGATCGCGCGATCCTCCAGCGATAGGTTGCTGTCGATCGAGCGCTTCGAGTGCAGGTGCAGGTCGCTGTGCACATAGCCCGGCGCGTTGGCCACGCGCCGCAGGGCCAGCTCGACGTGCGCGGCGCCGTCCGGGCCGACCGTCACCACCTGCTCGGCGAGGTCGTAGGCGATGCCGCGCGAGACCACGGCCCGATATGTCCCGGGCAGCACCTCGGTCGCGCCCGCGCCACTCGCCCCTGTGTAGAAGACGTGCTCCAGGTATTCGAGCGTCGAGAGGTCGATTGGGTCGTCCTCGATCATGTCGGTGTAGCGGAACGGCTCGCCCAGGCGTGGGTCGAACAAGAAGGTCTGGGTCGGCTGGCCCGCGTGCGCCGCGTCGTAGCGGCCGATGAGCGAGATCTTGGCGGGCAGCGGCTGGCCCGTGTCCGCGTCGATGACCCTGGCCGTGACCTGGCCGCGCTGGCCGATCGAGAGCCGCTCGCCGTGCGTGGCGTCCGCCACGATATCGAACTCGCCCGAGTGGCGTGTGGCACGGTGGCGCTTGACCACGCTGGCTCGGTAGCGGCCCGGCTGCACGAGCGCCGTGCAGCGGCCCGACGCCTGCGTCCGACAGCTCGCGAGGATCTTGTCCGTCGTCACCTCGGTCAGTGTCACGACCGCGCCCTCCACGGGCGTCAGGCTCACCTCTTCGCGCACGTCGGCGGCGAACGTCCCGACGCGCTCGCCGCGGTGCTTCCAGAGCAGGTCGAGCGCCGAGGCCACGTCGCCGCTGCCCACGAAGAAGCGCACGTCGAAGGTGGTCGATTCGCCAGGCCTGAGCTGCGCGGGCGGCGTGTGAAAGAACGCGCCGGTGAACGAGTCAGCCACGAACGGCAGGATGAGGCTGTCGTCGGTGGCGTCCTCGTAGAGCGCGCGCTTGTGCCAGATGAAGTTGCTGCGCGAGGGCTCGGCGGGCGCCAGGGCGTATGAGACGCGCTCACCGCTCGTGACGAGTGCGCGCGTGACCACGCCCGCGAGCGCGGGCAGCGGGGGCGGGTGGGCATAGGCATCGAGCAGCGCGTAGCGCAGGTCGAACCCTGCCTTGCCTGGCAAGAAGAGCGGCTGGTCCGCGCCCATCAAGATCACGAAGCCAAAGCCCACGGGCATGGTCTCGGTCGCGAGCGAGATGGTCTCGGTCTCGGAGGCGTTCGTGGCCGTCACGTGAACCCTGAGCGAGCGGCCCTCGTGCGCGGGCGCGCTCGGCAGCACGGGGTCGAGCACGTAGTCCACCTCATAGGTGAAGTGCTCGCTCAGCAGCAGGTCGTTGAGCGCCTTGACCATGGTCATGAACTCCTTGCCCTTGCCGCGCACCGTCACGATGGCTGGCCCGCCGTCGCTGCCATCGGCCTTGACGAAGACCTCGTCGGGCTTGAGGCCGCGCAGCAGAAAGCTCGGGAAGATGTCGGCCACGCCATCCCCGCCTGGTTCGCCTGGCGGGCGCTCGAGGTCGAGGTCGATGAGCGCACCGCCAAAGGTGCTCATGCCGCGCGAGGGCGTGTTGCCCTGGATCACGGCGCGGATACGGCCGTTCGACAGCACGAAGTCGCCGACCTCGCCCAGGGCGCGCGGCCCTGTCACGAGCTCGTCGCGCGAGGTGATCTGTCGGGCGCTCGCGAACGGCGTCGATTCGTTGCAGGCCGGGAGGGCAAAGAGGCCAAAAAGGCCCAAAAGGCCAAAGAGGAGCGCCGTCAGGCACGGACAGCTCGAGTGACGCAGGAGAGGTGACATCGCGCGCGCGTTCTCCATCAGAAGAACCCGAGCTGCGCGCCGAGCTCGACGCCGTCGTTCGTCAGGCCACGCGCCTCTGCCTCGATGCGGAGCGTGTAGGCGGCGTAGATGCGCACGGGCAGCCAGGCGGGCTTCCAGTTGAGACCGATCGCGTGGTGCATCACGCGCGTGTCATCGACGAGATCGGACGGCTCCAAGAGCTCGAAGCGGTAGGCTGGTTCGAGCCCAGTCCCTGGATGGCGCCACGAGATCTGCGCGAGCGCGCCACGGCTCACCTCGTCCGGCACCACGGGGGTGAGCGAGGCGAACGAGCGGTGGTTCTGCGCGTAGGCCGCGAGGAGCTGGACGCCGTGGTGGCTGACGCTCACATCGACGGTCCAAGACAGGTTCTCCTCGTCGAGCTGATCCGGTCGCGTGCCCTGCGCGCGCTTGCCATAGGCCACCGCGGCGCCCAGCCGGGCCACGCGCTGGTAGTCGAGCTCGACGCGGGCCACGGGCATGAGGCTGCCTCCGCCGCTGTCGTTCGCGAGTGCGTTCTCGCCAGTGCCGTTGAACACGCCGACCTCGTAGCGAACGCCGATCCCACCGAACACGTCGAGGCGCTCCGAGGAGATCGAGACGCCGAGCTGGCGGCCCAGGCCCAGGCCATTGGCCGCGTAGCCAACCGGCGGGGCAAGGCCGCGCTCCACGATGGAGTTGCGCAGGAACAGGCTGTCCGCGTCGCACCCGAGCGTCTCGGCCAAAAAGGGCGCCTTGAACTGACCGGCCCGGGCCACGAGCGCGGGAAAGGCCGCGTATTCGATGAACACGTCGCGCGCGGCCAGGCGGTATTCCTCAGAACCCGAGGCCCCAGCCTGCCGCGCTGCCGCGTCGATCGAGAGGTGGACGCTCGCCTTGTCGAAGGGGCGCGCCGATAGCTCTAGGCGGGCAGCAGCGAACTCGAAGCCAGGCGACTGCCCGATGAAGTCCACGGTCGGATCGTCGCGCACGAACGAGAAGCCCACGCGCGCAAAGCCTCCCACGCGCAGCGCGCCAAAGTCGAAGGCCGATGTCGAAACCGAGTCAGATGCCGGGGTCGAAGTCGAAGCCGAGATCGGAGCCGAGGTCTGAGTCGAGGTCGAGGTCGAAGCCGTCGGGGCGATGGGCTCTGGAACGAGCGCGACTTCGGGCACGATCTCCGGCTCGGGCGCTGGCATCTCCGACACGGCGTCGATCGGCAAAGGCAGCGCGGCGCCCTCGTCCGAAGCAGGGGCAGGCGGCACCTGGGCAGTGAACAGGGCAAAGGCAAGGGCAGACATCCACACGGTCATCGGAAACACCTCCCAAAAAAGCGGCGCCTTCTGGGGCTCGTTCCTGACCGAGACAAGCCGCGCTGCGTTAATCGGGTCGAACGATTGTAGGGGCGTTGCGTGCAACGCCCGTCGTGCGCGTGTCGAACGATGAGCGCGTGCAACGCCCGTCGTGCTCGTATCGAACGATGACCGCGTGCAACGCCTTGTCGTGCTCGCGTCGAACGATGAGCGCAGGGCGTTGCACGCAACGCCCCTACGATTCGGCCCAGATAAGCCCAGCGGTATCGATGGATTTGTGGAGGTGCCCCCGCCTACCGCCCTCTCGAAGATTCGTTCAGCGAAGCGGCCCGCCGGTTCATGAGCCGTTCGCGGATGCCAGCCAGCAGGCGCTGGATCATCTTGGGCTGCGGATGTCCCTTCAGGGCCTCGACGAGGATGGCCTCTGCCTCTTCGTCGCGCTTGAGGCCGATGAGGAGCTTGCCCCACTCGTAGCGCGCCTGGTGCGCGAGCGCGGCGTCGGGCCAGCGCTCGATCAGGGCCGCGTAGATCTCGATGGCTGCCTCTGGCCGCTGGAGCAAGCCGAGCGCGCTGCCGCGCAGCATCATCGCCTCCACGGCGAATGGGCTCTGTGGCGAGCGCTGCCCGAGCAGCTGGGCTTCGACGATGGCCTGCTCGTAGTTGCCCTGCGTCAGGTAGCCGCGCGCCAGCAGCAGCTGGTGGCGGTCGCTCTCCGGGTGGTCAGGGAAGTCCTGACAGAGGCGAAGCAGCTGGGCGATGGCGCTCTGGTCGTCGCCCAGCGCGCCGTGGATCTCGGCGAGCGTCAGCCGCGCCTCGACCGCTTCCTCTGCCCGAGGGAAGAGCTGGAGCGTCGTCTGGAAATAGCCGAGCGCCTGATTTGGCCGCTGCAGGTCGAGGTAGCTGACGTTGCCCGCGCCCATCAGTGCCTTGAGCAACAGCGGGTCATTGCGAGGGCCCGTCTGCTTGGCGAGCATGAGCAGCGCGTCCTCGTAGCGCTTGAGCGCCTCGCCCGGTCGACTCTCGAACGTGAGTGCCTCGGCATCGGCGATGGCCCGCTCAGGCCGCTCCGCGCAGGCAGCGACGGCGAGCCACATCCAAAGGGCACAGCGCGTCCACGACGATCGAGAGTGAGACGACAGAGCCAGAGGTCGATGTGAGCGAGTGGGAGGAGACAGGGGCTGGCGCATGGGCGCGGCTCCTTCGACGCATCGATTCGAAAAGGCAATGGGGCGCCGCAGAAATTCAGATGTTCACTGCTTTTTTGAGCCGATCTGTCCACTGCCTGACCCTGATGGCTTCCGAGTGTGAACGGGCATCGGCGCGCGCTCCTCATCTGAAAAAAACTTTCGATAGCCTTGATCTCAGGTGCTCTTCATCTAAACGCCTGTTTAGTTTGGCTTGGATGGCCCTCAACCCCTTTGTTCGTAAGGAATGACCTCATGGAAGGACTGACTCAGAGACAGCGCGAGATCCTGCAATTCATCGTCGATACGGCAGAGCGGAACGGCTTTCCGCCGACCGTCCGCGAGATCGGCGTTCACTTCGAGATCAAGAGCACGAACGGCGTGAACGACCACCTCAAGGCGCTCGAACGCAAAGGCCACCTGACGCGGACGGGCCAACTCAGCCGTTCACTCGTGGCCACGGCGCTCGGCCGTCGCACCCTCGGCCTCGAAAGCGAGCCAGGCGAAGGTCGCCCCACGCTGCACTTGCCACTCGTGCGCGGCTTGCTCCCCGGGACAGACCTCATCGACCCGTTGAACGTCGAGGACATGCTCGCCCTCGACAGCGCGCTGCTCCCCAGGACAACGGCCGAGCGATTTGCCCTGCGCGTCCAGGGCGACGGCATGATCGACGCGGGCATCTTCAACGGGGACATCCTCTTCGCGAAGCGCCAGAAGTCGGCGCGCTCCGGCGAGATCGCCGTCGTCCTGATAGATGGGGACATGGCCGTCCGGCGCGTCTATCCCGAGGGCGAGCGCATCCGCCTCCAACCCGCCAACGACGCCATGCAGCCGACCTTCATCGATGTCTCCCAGAGCAAGGGCTTCGAAGTGCTCGGCATCGTGATTGGGTTGCAGAGGAAGTTTGGGTGAGCCGAGGGATTCGTTCGTTCGATTCGAATAAATCCCCTCTTCTAATCGTAGGGGCGCGATTTATCGCGCCCTCATTGCCAGAATAAAATTCAAGGGCGCCATGAATGACGCCCCTACAAAATCTTTGATGGTTTATTTTTTTATTTTATTTAAAAAATGGGCGGTCACGGGGGACCACCATGCCTGCAAATGGCTCAATAAATCAATCGGTCGAATTGATTGGGCATGTATTGGAGTATCTTCGAGAAGAATTATCCCTTCTTTGCCTCGTTTGTCCGTGAAACGCCAGCCTTCGTGCTGCTCG
>JAISIF010000124.1 GCA_031262165.1 Myxococcales bacterium
AACTGCGTCACGAGCGGCTGCGCTTCGGACCGCTTCTGCCCAGAGCAGGAGATCTCGCGGATCGAGTTCGTCGCCTTCATCGCCCGGATGATGGAGCTCGGGGGCCAGACCAATTGCCACGATTCGAACCCGATGAACCAGCAGGGTGGGAGCGAGCCAGATCCAAATGATCCGACTGAACAGGGCGATTCGGGAGCGCCGGGCCCTGTCGATCCAGACCCAACCGATCCGAACCTCCCCGGCGACGCAGGGACGACACCCCCAGCAGATCCCAACGATCCAGGCGACACAGACGGCGGCGGCGATCCCTCTGTCCCATGGCCGAACGAGAATGCTCCTGATCCTGGAAACTCTGGGCAGGTATATGGAGCGCCTTCTGCCTCGTCGTGCGGCATGGCAGGCACGAGCGCCTCTGGTTCCGCGGCCATTGTCTTTCCCCTCGCCCTGATCGCAGCTGGTGTGGCGATGCGGCGGCGACAATCGGGACGCTGACGGGCCTCACTCTCCTCGCCGTGTCAGAGGGGCTCTTCATGAAGAGGGAATCGGAATAGATTCATTGGTTCGGATCGATTGAGAGAGAATCACACCATGCCCCTGCCCAGCCCTCTTCCCCAACGCCTGCCGATGTTGCTGCTGCTGTTCTTCCTGGCGCTCGCCAGCGCGCAGCTCGGCTGTGATTCTTCCTCTGGTGGTGACCGAGGAGACGACGCCGGAGCGATTCCAGATGCCGCTTCAGACGCTTCGGACGCTTCAAACGCCTATGAAGACCAAGGGGACGCATCGACCGATGCCTCGAAGGACGCCTCTGAAGTTGAAGAGCCGATGGGAAAGAGTTGCGCCGATCCCATCCCACTCTCGAACGACGAGAGCGGCGCGGAGATCCGCTATGCCCTGGAAGCGCTCGGCAGCCTCGAAGGCTCCTGCGGCGGGGAAGGCCCGGAGACGATCTTCACCTTCACCCTGACCGAGCGCTCTCTCTACTCGATCACCCTCTCGGGAGAGGCGGTCGACGGCGTCCTGTTCGTGCGCGAGGCGTGCGACGAGGCTGCCTCGGAGCTCGCCTGCCACGACGGATTCGACGCCGATGCCATCTCGGGAGAGCTCGATGCGGGCACCTATTACCTGTTCGCCGATGCCTATGCTCCCATCGCCACCGGGACGAACGAGCTGTCCTGGAAGTTCGAGCGACACCCCTGCCTCGACGTTCAGTGTGGCGGCGAGGCCTCGTGCGAGCTCGCGGAAGATGGACAGACGCCTCGCTGTGCCTGCGCCGAGGGGCTCATCTACGATGGGACGACCTGTATCCCTCACCCCTGTGCCTCGGATCCCTGCTCAATTGAACAGGGTATGGAGTGCGTGTATTCGAGCGAAACACTCCCGGGCCACGCCTGTGTCCCCCGCGCGTGGACGCTCCTCATCTACATCAGCGCGGACAATGACCTGTGGAGAGAAGCGCAAGTGAACATCGAGGAGATGCGGCTGGCCAGCCTCAAGGCAGGGCCGCAGGGCACCGTCACTCTCGTCGTGCTCGCCGATGGCCCAGCGCAGGGCGACACGCAGCTCGCGCGCATCCGGCATGGCGTCGTCGAGACGCTCGACACGTCCGAGACCTTCCTTCAGGGGCGCGACGAACTCGACATGGCCGATGCCGCGACCCTGCGTGACTTCGGCGTGTGGGGACTACAGACGTATCAGGCCCAGAACCTCGGACTCCTCGTCTGGGACCACGGCTCTGGTTGGAGATCGCTGCGCCTGGAGGGTTCGGCATCGCCGCAGGAGGCTTTGACGCTGACATTCCTGCCACCCTCCTTGCCGCACAGCGGGCGTGGCGGCTCGCGTGGCTTCTCCAACGACTTCTCGGACAACCCGGAAGATCGAAGTCGCGAGATCTCCATCTCGTCGGGCGAATACGGCGAGGCGCTCGCGGCCATGACCGCCGTCTCTGGCAGAGCGTTCGACCTCATCGCCTTCGACGCCTGTGAGATGGGACTCTATGAGGTCGCCAACGCCAGCGCGCCCTACGCCGAGTATTTCCTGGCCTCCGAGGACCGGATTCCGGCCAGAGGCTTTCCCTATCTGAAGTTTTTATCGGCGCTTTTTGCGGACGAGACGCTGCCCCTCCTGGATTTGAGCCAGATGCTCATCGACGCCTATGCCGAGGCCTCGACCTACAACTACACGCTGTCGATCACGGACCTTTCGACATTCGCGGCGCTCGACGCGGCGCTCGACGCGCTGGCCAGCGCGCTCCTCGCAGACATGAGCGACACGGCGCATCTCCAAGCGATCGCGCAGGCAAGGGCTCAGACGCTGCGCTTTTACGAACAGACCCATCGCGATCTCGGTGACTTTGCCGAGCGCCTCTTGGCGAACGAAGGCGTCTCTCCCGAAGTTCGAGCTGCTGCCAGCGCCCTGCGCGCGCAGCTCGCGGCGAGCGTCCTCTACGCGGCAGCGCAGGAGAGCCACGAGGACGCCACTGGCCTGGCCATCTACTTCCCTGACCCAGTCACGGGCTTGGACGCGGCCTACGTCTCCGAGAGCGCTCCCTGGAATCAGGCCTCGCGCTGGAGCGCCTTCCTGGCCGCCTACACGCAGGCCGAACACGCCGCCGAGTTCGGCCTCGACGCGCCAGGTGACTAGGCGACGGGAGAATCTGAGGGCACTCCCTAGAGACGACAGCGCGATCGTGAGACTACCCCGCGCATCCACGCCATGCAGATTTCACAAATGAGACTTTGATCTCTGGGCGATTTTCAGAGATGTCTTCCCGTTCGTCGTCCCCCCTGAAAAGGCCCTGGAGAAAATTCCATGTCATCTCGAAGCGCGCCGAACCATCTGAAAGCACGCCACATCGGCCGGGCAGTCTTCATCTCCAGCGTTGCCATTGCCATGCTCCTGTCCGCTCCTCTGGCGTTCGCGCAGCGGCCCCATCTGCCAGGGACCGACGGCGTTGCGCCAGTCGCCGAGCAGACTGCCCCGCGCGACATGCTCCAGCGCTCGAGCAAGACGATCGAACGGATGCGCCGCTCCCTCACGATGGTCCTGGCCAAGCTCCAAGAGGCCCGTGATTCGAAGGACGTCGTCAAGCTCAACTGTGTCAACGACCGCCTGACCGACATCAAGAGCATGCTGCGTATCAGCGAACAGGCAGACGTCACGCTCCAGGAAGCCGTCGCTCGCCAAGATCTGTCGAGGGCCGTTCATGCGTTCGGAACCGTCGGCGCCAACGGCAAGAAGATCGACCAGCTTGCCACCGAGAGCGAGCAGTGTATCGGGATGCTCGCCTTCGACACGGTCGGCACCTCCCTGACAGTGGAAGAGCCCAATGTCGATTTCTGGGGAGAAGATCCCACCCGCCCGTCGGAGATTGGTGGAGTCGGTGACATCGCAATCTCCAGGCCCGTCGTCGCCAGTCCCATCCAATAACGACTTGCGGACTTGCGCCATTGCCGAGCTCGAACGTGTTCCCTGCCGCCGAGCCCCATCGTTGCTCGTCCAATGTCTTGCGCTGACATCTCTATGTGTGTAGAGGCGCCGTTTTTTCAGCCGCGCCTCACCCCTTGCCTGGCGGGGGCGTTCTGTCTTCCCTGTTTTTGATGAGTCCCACTTTTGAACCTCTCCTCTGACAACTCGACGCGATGGCGCGCTCTCGCGCTCTTGCAGCTCTGTCTGCTGATGTTTGTCTCTATGACGAGCGTCCAGTCATTCGCCGCAGAGCCGTCACGTGCCACCAACGGCATCAAGATGGGGTTGGCGCGCCTGCACCCGAGCTTCGAGTTCTCGACCCGCTATGACTCCTATGCGGTGCAGCTCACGGAGACGGGCAAGGCGGGGGACCTCATCCTCCGGTTCCGGCCAGGTCTGGCACTCGAACTACCCTCCGCGCACTATGAGCTGCGCCTGCGTGGTGCTGTCGATTACGCGCACTATCTCGGCGTCGAGTCGGACAAATCCAAGGATGCCTCGTATGTGGGCGCGCGCGCTTCAATCGATCTACAGGTCAAGCCCTCCGATACCTTCATCATCGAGCTGAGCGACGGCTTGCGACGTTCGGACGAGACCTCTGCCCCCACGCTCCAGGTCGGCGTCCTCTCGCTCTACAACGACACCTCTCTCAAGCTGCGCTGGCGTCCATGGCGGGGCACGCTCGCCATCGAGCCGAGCTACCTGCTGACCACCGAGGTCTTTTCGTCGCGCAACGACTACGACAACCTCGGCTGCAGCAATGGCTTCGGCTGCATGGGCTGGGAGGTGAACGAGTCGAGCTACCTGAACCACGCCTTTGGCCTCGCGACCCGCTGGAACTTCCTGCCCAAGTCCACCTTTCTGTTCGACCTGCGCCTCAGGATGCGGCGCTATCTGGGTGACAACGGCGTGGACTCGGACAGCGTGGTGGCCTCGGTCGGCGCCTCCTCAATCCTGCTGCCGCGCTTGACGATCGGCGCCGCCTTTGGCTGGGCCCAAGAGTTCGATGGCATCTATTCGAACCCCATCGCCCGCCTGACCCTCACCTATGCCCTCACGGCACAGAGCAAGCTCTCCCTCGGCTACGAGCGCGCCTTTCAGCCGACGCCCAGCACCAAGTGGGTCGCCTACAGCACGGACCGCGTCTATCTGGATGTCGGGTTTCTGTTCGCGGGCCGCTTCGCCCTCGACGCCAGCCTGCAGGGCACCTTCACGGGCTACCGCGCGGACGGCAATGAGGTGCTCGACACCCAGCAGTTCGACGCCAAGCTGAAGGGCGCCTGGGAAATCTTCTCCTGGCTGAGGACAGGCCTCTCCTATCGATTTACCTACAGCGACCAGCTCGCAGGCATCACGGACTTCACGCGTCACGACGCTACGTTCTTCCTCGAGCTCAGTTACTGACGTCATCGACATTGAAGACAGACCGAGTCCGCTTCGGCGAGGACCCTTTCGATTTGATCTCGATCTCAGCCTCCTCTCCCCGCATCACCGCGTCGCGAACACGCCCGTTCCTCTGGCTACCGCTCGTGGCACGCTGGTTCATCGCCCTGCTCGCGGTGTCGATCGTCGGTGCTGCCTGCCGGACGCCGACGCACACCGAGGTGGGCTATGCGTCCGTCGAAGACGCGCCCCCAGCAGGAGGAGGCCCAGGCCAGCAGCAGCAAGGTCAGGGACAGGGCCAGGGACAATTCGATGCGATCCTGCGCACGCTGGGCGTGGGTGACGTGATCGACATCCGCGTGTTCCAGGAGGCCGATCTTACGGGCACGTTCCGAATCTCCGAGGAAGGGACGATCGACTATCCCTTCTGCGGTCGCATCGAGGCGAGCGGCTTGTCGCAGGGCGCGCTCACTGACCGCCTGACTGCCTGTCTCAGGAACGGCTACCTCAAGAACCCGCAGGTGACGGTCTTCCTCAAGGAGTTCAACTCCCAGAAGATTTTCGTCCTGGGCCAGGTCAACAAGCCGGGGACATTCCTGTTCGAGGACCGGATGTCCGTGGTGCAGGCCATCTCGCTGGCAGGCGGCTTCTCCAAGCTGGCGGCAAAGAACTCGGTCATCGTCACACGCCGCATCGAAGAGAACGGCGGTGGCTCGGAGAAGAAGTTCAAGCTGCCGGTCGAAAGCATCGCCGAGGGCCGCCACGCCAACTTCACGCTCCAGCCCGGTGACATCGTCTATGTCCCGGAGAGCTTCCTGTGAGCCCGTGAGCGCCGAGCGCTGGTCACACGCACGCGCGCCCTCTCCTCCTGCGTCCACACCCTTTCTTCACCTCCACCGCGCGGACACGTTCGACCGACGAAAGCCATCCCCGATGACGACGACCAACGCTCCCAAGACCATCACCATCCCCTTCGCCACCTTCTGGAGCTGGCTCAAGCGCCACACTGGCTGCATCCTGCGCGTGGGCACGCCCGACATCTACGTGAGCGATCACGACTGCTTCCACTGGATCGTCGATGAGGACACCGACGGCAACCCGAACGTCTTTCTCTTCTTCGGCAAGACGCTCATCAGCGAGCTGGTGCTCGAAGCGCGCGACATCCAGTCGGTCCAGCTCCTGCCGGCCAAGGACCCAGAGAACCCTGACCACAGCCTCTTCCAGATCATCGGCGGTCAGGACGAGGAAGAGCCCTACCCGCTCGTCATGTTCCTCATGGAGCACGGCATCGAGGAGGAGCCCGCGGCCAACCTCGCGCGGACCTACAAGCACTGACGAAACGCGATCATCGATTTAGGGCTTATCCCTCAATTAGGACCGAGGAACGCGAACGCGCAGGACGGGGAAAGCCAGACGAGGCGCGAGGCGGGCGCTTCCAGATGGAAGTGAAGAGCGACGCAACGAAGACTGGCGTTTCACGGACAAGTGGGGCGACGGGATAATTGAGGGGTTAGTCCGTACTCAATCCAGTCGAATGGATGCCCGCGAAGGCAGGGCTGCCGAGTTCTGGCGCTTTCGCTTTGGAACGATGTTTTTGTGTAAGGCCGTAGCGCGCTATGCCCTGCGCCCTGTGGTCCTCATTCAGCACAACCAAGACGGGTCGTTGCACGCAATGCCTCGACGCGACCGATTGCGACCGCTGAAGATGCCCTATCCGCGATGGCAGGGCAATCGAGTTCTAACCAAGCAGGCCTTGAAGGGCAGCATTTTGGGGTTGGCGCCCTTGGTTCGATTTTTCTTTTTCAGAGTGAAACAGAGTTCTCGAACACCTGCTTGGAGTTACTCAAAGGCCCGCCTGGCGGTGTTGGGCTGTCAAGAAAATTTAGAACTCGATTGCCCTGTCCGCGATGGCGAGCGACGTTGACCCCTCACTCGTGAACGGCTAGGCAGCCGCCCCTTCTGTTCGGCTCGTGACATCTTTTGGGCGCTCCGATGGATTCCTGGAGCGCCCTTTTCCATTCGAAAGGACGCACCTTGACCGCCTCAAACAACGCCACTTCCCCCCGCCTCGATTACAAAGTCCGCGACCTCTCGCTCCACACGCTCGGTCGCGACGAGA
>JAISIF010000002.1 GCA_031262165.1 Myxococcales bacterium
GCGCTGGGTCATCGAGGAGATCGTCAACATCGGTCGCCAATACCATTACGGCTTGGAGGCCGGCAGCAAGCCGGAGCTGCTCGCGGTCATGGCCATGCTCGACGACGACGCCAGCCTCATCGTGTGCAACGGCTACAAGGACGAGGAATACATCGAGACGGCGCTGCTCGCGAACAAGCTGGGCCGCAACGTCATCCTGGTCGTCGAGAAGCTCAGCGAGCTGAAGCTCATCGCCTCGGTGGCCAAGCGCCTGGACGTCAAGCCGCGCATCGGGATGCGGATCAAGCTGTCGAGCAGGGGCGCGGGCCGCTGGGAGGCGTCGGGCGGTGACCGCTCCAAGTTCGGCCTGTTCTCGGGCGCGCTGATGGAGGCGCTCGACTTCCTACGCGAGAACGACCTCCTGAACTGCTTCGAGCTGATGCACTTCCACCAGGGCAGCCAGATCTCGAACATCCGCAACATCAAGAATGGCCTGCGCGAAGCCAGCCGCTTCTTCGTCGAGCTCTGCAAGCTCGGCGCGCCGCTCAAATACTTCGACGTGGGTGGCGGCATGGGCGTGGACTACGACGGCTCGCAGACGAACTTCCACTCGTCGGTCAACTACTCGATGCAGGAATACGCGAACGACGTGGTCTACGCGATCTACCAGCAGTGCGAGGACGAGGGCGTGCCACACCCGACCATCGTCAGCGAGTCGGGCCGCGCCGTGGTCGCGCACCACGCGCTGCTCGTGGTGAACGTGCTCGGCGTCTCGAAGCTCACGCCCAAGACCACCCCGGACGCCGTGTCCGAGGAGGCGCCCCAGGTCCTCAAGAACCTCCTGGCGACCTACAAAGATGTGACGCGCAAGAACGTCCTCGAGAGCTACCACGACGCGCTCCAATACAAGGAGGAGTGCCTGACCCTCTTCACGCTGGGCCATCTCTCCCTCAAGGAGCGCGTGGACTGCGAGAATGTGTTCTGGGCGATCGCCCAGAAGGTCCTGCGCATCGCGCACGAACTCGACGAGGTGCCCGAAGAGATTCAGCCGCTGGAGAAGACGCTCTCGGACACCTACTTCTGCAACTTCTCCGTGTTCCAGTCGGTGCCCGACTCGTGGACCTTGGACATGCTCTTCCCGATCATGCCGATCCACCGCCTGAACGAGCGGCCGACGCGCCAGGGCGTGCTCTGCGACATCACCTGCGACTCGGACGGCAAGATCGAGCACTTCATCGACAAGCGCGACGTGAAGGACGTGCTCGAACTGCACACCCTCGAAGATGGCGACCCCTACTTCATCGGCATGTTCCTCGTCGGCGCCTACCAGGAGATCCTCGGCGACCTGCACAACCTCTTCGGCGACACGAATGCGGTGCAGGTGACCATCACCGAGAACGGCTACCTCATCGACCATGTGGTCCCAGGCGACACCGTGGACGAGGTGCTCCGCTCGGTCATGTACAGCCGCGACAACCTGCTCGATCGGATGCGCCGCTCGACCGAGATCGCGCTGCGCGCCGGGCAGATGACGCTGGAGGAGTCACGCCATCTATTGAGGGCCTACGAGAGCGGTTTGAATGGATACACCTATCTGGAAGGCGATTGATGGGGTTGGATTTGAATTCGAGTGATTTGTTTGAATTTGGGCGCGATGCATCGCGCCCTTTTCATTTATTCATAGGACATCAAAATCGATTCGAATTTTTATCGATCCTACAGATGAGAGAATTCATTCCCATATCTCTCCAGAAGAGGATTCGAGCCTCTCTCGACAGCCATGTCGTCATTGCGAGGATCAATAGAGACGAAGCGATCCATTGATTTGTCAAATGGCTTCATCGAGCCATGCCTCGCAATGACGATGTGTCGTCGATTGATCTTGTTTTGAGCGACGCCCATCAATCAATCAATCACCGTCGTGGCCTCTGTAAAACGCCACCATCCCCCAGCGCTTTGTTTGACATCAGATCACCCCAGACTAAAAAGCCGCGCCTCTTCTTTGCGCTTCCTCGACGCTGCGCCCAACCTCTCTCCAGTCAGGTGGATTCATGTCGAAAAAACTGCTCCTCGCAGAAAGCAGTGTGACCATCCAAAAGAGCGTCGCCATCTCTCTGGCCAAGACCGACTTCGAGCTCGCCTCGGTCAAGACCGGGCCAGAGGCCTTTCAAAAGGCGCAGGAGTTTCAGCCCGACGTGATTGCGCTCGATGTGGTCGGGGTCACAAGCCAGGGTTACGAGACCTGCCTGCGGATCAAATCGGATCCCAAGCTCTCCAGCGTTCCTGTGCTCCTCCTCTCCGGCACCTCTTCGCCCATCGATGAAGCGCGTCTGGCGCAGAGCGGTGCCAACGCCTGGCTCCAAAAGCCCTTCGACAGCCAGGTGTTCCTGGAAAAGCTCGCGGCGCTCATGGGTTTGCCCGCGCCCGCGCCCTTGCCTGGCATTCCGAAACGGCCCGTGCCGTCGGCAGCCGTCCAACAACAGCAGCCTCCATCACAGCCACAGCCTTCCCCGCAGCCCGCGGCAAAGGCACCTCCGGTATCGCCAGTGGTGCCGATGGTTGGGCAGCCGCCCCCACAGCAGGGCGCCGTGAGGCCGCCCGTGCCTGGCATGATGGCCTCTCAGCCGTCGCATCACCCATCGATGATGGCTCCTGTGCCTGGGCAGCAATCGCCCCCAGGAAAGAGGTCGCCCCAGCCCACAATGCCTCCATCATCGATGTCTCGCCCGCCGATGCCTGGACGGCCTCAGGCGGCACCGCAGGGCGCGGTCAGGTCGCCCATGCCTCCTGCGCCAACGATCTCCCGTCCCCCGCTGCCCGCGGTCATGATGCGCGGTGGCAGGCCATCTCCCGCGACGCCGACCGCCGCTGGCCGACCAGCGATGCTCCCAGCAGACCCAGCGATCCAGGAGCAGATGCTCCGAGCCCTGCTGCAATCGGTCTCGCGCGACGTCATCGAGCGGGTCGTCTGGGAGGTCGTGCCACAGCTGGCCGAGGTGATGATCCGCGAACAGATCGAACGCCTCATCCAGTCGCGCGGTGCCGACACCGAC
>JAISIF010000083.1 GCA_031262165.1 Myxococcales bacterium
TTCGAGAAAGAATGAGATTGTTCATTTTATTTGCTAGACGGGCGCAGCACGCTGCGCCCCTACAAAACCTTCGATGAATAGCGTCAATTATTTTTGAAAACACTGTAAATCCAATAGAAGCAATGTTGTCAAAAATCAAAGCATGGCTCCGAAAAGTTCGAACTCGAATTAAATGGAAAGAGTGTAATGTATGTGGATCCGATATTCGGAGAACGAAGACGAAATTATAGGGTATTATGTGTCAACCGTAGGCAGAGATGAGAAGCTGATTAGAGAATATGTGCGAAGGCAGGAAACGGAAGATATTAGAGTGAAACAATTGGAGCTGTTTTAGGCCACCTAAAAGGTGACCCCACACCCGAGTGGCCCGCAAAGCATTAGGCGCTTTGAGCGGCTCACACGCAAAGCCCTCGGCTTTGCCAGGGAATTCTATTACTCAGCGCTGCCACAATTGATCAGCGTCACGCGACTTGTGGCGGTATTCGCAAGAGGTTTGTCCTTTGGATAGGCTTCCGAAAAATACTGAGCCACGACTTCGAAATTGTAGTTGCTGGCGCTTCGGAGCGGCTCCTGAGCGGGAAACCTGAAATTGTCGCCTCCGCCAAAGATGTAGCTGTCGAGGGCGATGAAGATCTCATTCGGGTTGGCCGGCGCCGCGGGGTCGCAGCCATTGGCCTCTGAGACGCGGCACAGCTCGATGGACTGGATCCGCGCACCGATCCGTTGGCTGCAGTCGATGGTGACGCGCACGCCAGCTACCTGGAGGTAGGCGCCAGCTGGCGACTGGATCGAATAGGTGGCCATGCTGTGCTCGAAGATCTCCTTGAGCTCCTGGAGCGTCACGGACGTGAGGACGACCGTGTTGTCGTAGGGGAGGATGTCGCGCAGCACCTTGCGCTTGACCTCGCCCTTGGGGAGCGATGTGCGCGTCTCGCACAGGCCATCCGAGCGGATCGAGCCACCATTCACGATGGCGAGCTGAGGTCGCTGGTTCTGCGCGCTCTGAACGCCGTCGAAGGCGTGGTAGTAGGCCTCGGCCATGAGCTGACCAATCGCGTTGTCTCTCAGGCGGACTTCTTCGCGGGCAATACTGACCTCGCCGGACAGATACCCGGCCACGCCATCGGGGTCGTCCATGAAGCGCGCGCACTCCTCGTTATAGACGGCGCAGCCTCCGAGCAGGAGCAGGGCGGCCACGAGAGACGAGACGAGCGGCAGGGCGCGCGAGTGACGGTGATGTCTGGAGTCAGCGAAAGTCATGGGGGCACCTTCATTCATTCTCGAACTCTTGGGAGGGCAGGTGATGATGGATACATCGATTCCAAATGAAATCATCGTATCAATCCTCCCAGCCACCCAATGCTCCTGAACAACATGCTCGTCCGATTGATTGTGTAGGGTTCCGTGTCTGGAAACATTTGAATCATTCGGAATATGAAAAACAGAACGTTCACAAAAAACACCAACAGCAGGAGCGCCTTGTCGCCTTTCCCAAAAGTCCCTCTGAAGGGGTAGGTGATGGCCAGGTAGGCCAGGGCAGCGACGTTTGGCACGGCGAGCGGCATGTAGTGGAGATAGCGGGCGAGGTCGCCTGAAAGGAGGGCGATGATGGCCCGCGTGCTTCCGCAGCCGGGGCAAGGCAAGCCAGTCATCGCCCTGAAAAGACAACTCGTCTCAAAGAGCACCTGCAGGAAAACCATGCTCCCCGCGAGGATGAGCAGAATGGCCTTGTTCCTTCTGATGAACTGACACCAGAATTTCAAAGGCAGCATCAACGTCTTGGTTTTCATACGGCGCACTCGATCGATTCTCAGGCTTCCTTTTCGGCGATCTGATTCAGCGCCGTCTGCACCTGGAAGCACGCCACGAAGCTGCCGACACCGGCGAGGAGAGACAGGATGATCCAGAGCACGAAGTTCGACTGCCACTGGACGCCGCGCTTGGGCGCCTCGGCGACGAGCGTCTGATCCATGACGTAGAGGACGTAGAGCATGACCGGTGGGCAGCAGATGGAGAGGATCAGCATCAACATGGGATTGATGGTCTCCTTCCCAGTCAGCTCATTCATCTGGAGCATCGTTTTATACAGCCAATAGATCATATAGATCCCGCAGGTGATAATAGAAAAAACAATCACCATCAGGGGGTCTCTCTTCACAAAGTTCTGCATTTTTTTGACTCCTGTATCGTTTTTTTGCTCGTCGATCCTCCTCAGACAATCACTGATTTCAGATTGAATGATTCGAATCGGTTTTTTGGGTTTTCTCACCTTTGATTCATTCTTTTATTTTTGACGGGCCGCCTCCATTCAATTCAATCGCTGAGATCGGACTCGGACATCAATAGATGATCCGCGCCGTCAGGAAGGCATTGATGCCCTCGCGCGGGAGCAGGCCTGACATGCGGGCCGCGTCGGGCCGCGGGACCTCGTCGTGGCCCTCGAGATCGAAGGCGTTCTGGATCGTCAGGGCAAGCTCGAAGACGTCCGCGATGCGCTGTGTCTTGAGCTGCGCGCCGAGGAGGAAATACGGCGGGATGGCATAGGAGCGCTGCGCTTCGAGGATGCTGCGCGCGTTGTTGCGGCGTTCGGCGCCGTATTGGGCGAGCAGCGAGACGTCGAGGTAGGGTCCCAGCGGCAACATCGCGGCCCAGTTGAACCGGAGCTGAGGGACGTTCGTCAGGTATTGGAAGCCGTCGTAGGCAGCCAGGTCCTCGGCGCGGAACCACGAGCAGTTGATGAAGGTGTAGGCGCGGCTGCCCGTGAACTCGAAGCGCAGCTCGGCTTCGGCGCCATAGACGCGGACGCCCAGGTCTCGATTCTCGAGGGGGATGACGTTGCCCGAGGTATCCACCGACATGATCGGGTTCGACAGGTGGTTGAAGAAGCCGTTGACGCGCACGCGCATCCGGCTCTGGCCGACGCCGAGCGTCGTCTCGGCGCTTGCCTCGATCGTATCGACAGTGGAGGGGCTCAGGTCGGGGTTGCCCTGAAACCGGCCCTGCGTCAGGTCGGAGGTGGGCACGCGGTCGGAGAGCTCCTGCATGGTCGGCGCGCGGAATGCGCGGCCATAGAGCAGCTTCAAGGTCCAGTTCTGGACAGGGGACCAGACGAGACCCACGCGCGGGTTGACGCTCGGAACGAAGTGCGTGCCGTCCGGGATGGTGACGCCGCCCTTTTCTGTGACCGTGGGCAGCTGGGTGACGTCGAGGCGCGCGCCGACCGTGATCGCGAAGGTTGGATGCGGCTGCCAGAAGTCCTGGAGCACGAGCGCGCCCACGAGGCGGCTGTTGATCTCGCCGTAGGATTGGATGGGCGCTAGGTAGGGCGTGGTCATGGCGCCGCCCGCGTTCAGGGAGAGCTGGCCGCCGTCCTCCAGCGTGAAGTTGAGCAGGTAGTCGTAGCTCGGCAGGCGCTGCATCTCACCGGACAGGCCGACGGACAGGCGGTTCGTCTTGCCCAGGTTGAAGTCGGCGCTGACCTCCAGGCCAAAGCTCTGGACCGCGTATTCCGTCGCTTCGAACAGGCCATCCGGGGCGCGCACGCTGCCACCCGACGCGTCGGCGAAGGTGTAGTCGCGCGGCGCGATCTGGAATCGGCGATCGACTATCTGCTGGTCGAAGAAGGCGCGTGCGGAGAGCGTCCCGATGCCGATGGGCTGTTCGTGGGTGACGTCGGCCAGGATGGCGAACCAGCTCAGCTCCGAGTCGGCGCCCACGGCGTCGAACAGGCCAACGAGTGCGCCGCGGTCCTCGTAGAGCAGCCGGGCAAAGGCGCGTGTCCTGGCGCCTCTTGCCGCGCTGCGCCTGAGCTCCAGGCCAACGTTGACCCACTGCCCGTGGTCGTCGGTGATGCCGGCAGGCTCGTCGTCGCGTTTGGCCCCGTTGGCCTCCATGATCGCGGAGAGCGCGTCCTGCTCGATGTCGGCCCGGTAGCCGTCGGTCCGGCGGTAGCTCGCGTCTCCGTAGAGATACCAGTTGCTCTTGCCGAAGCGGACACCGGCGGAGGCGTGGCCATCGACCGTCCCGAACAGGCCTGCCGAGGCAGCCGCGTGTACGCCCTCACGTCGCCTGGGCACGAGGTTGATGGTGCCGAGCGTCGCGCCCGTGCCGTGGAGCGCCGAGCCAGGGCCGCGCAGCACCTCGACGCGCTCCAGGTTCTCGGTGGTCAGGTTGAGCATGGGCTTGGCGTCGTAGGAGCTGTTCAGGCGGTGGCCGTCATACATCACGAGGAGCGCGCCCTCGTCGTAGATGCCGCGCACCGCCACGCGGTGGAAGCCCTGGACGTCACGCGATGTCTCGAGCCCCGGGACTGTCTTGAGCACGTCCGAGAGCGTGTGAAGCCCGAGCTCGGACATCTGATCGTCGGACACACCGCTCGCGATGGCCGGCGCCAACGTCACCGTCTCGGACTTGCGCGAGGCCAGGCTGACCACGTCCTCGGCGCCGTAGAGCACGGCGATCTCCTGCGGCTCCGTGGAAGAGAAATCGGTGACGGCGCGCTCGCGCTGGGCGCGCCTGATCCTTCTGGAGGAGGAGAGCTCTTCGGCAGGTGGATCCACGCTCAGCTCGGCGGCCGAGACAGGGGCTCTGCCCGAGGAGGTAGCGGGGCGATCGGGTTCCGCTCGATCCAACGCGGCCTCGGCAGCGCGGGCAGCCTCACCGGCAAGCACCAAGTCTGCGTCGTCGTCCTCATTGCCTCCCTCCCAAGCGTCATCGGCTTTGTCGCTCGCCACGGCGGTGACCTCCGCAGTCGCCTCGGCATTGCCGCCATCCGTGGCGCCATCGTCGGGGCGGGGCGGGGGCGCGGGCCTCAGGGCCTTGGGCTGGGCTCGGACCACGTGGACGCGCTCGGGCTTCGAGGGCGATCCGAGGATCTCCATGCGGCCACCGAAGTAGTCCTGGCCGATGCAGTAGAATTCGATGGAGGGCTGCACGATGTCGCGGCCAGGGATGGTCGCCTGAAAGAAGTCCTCGTATTCGAGCACCAGCGGGATCTGCTCCCATCTGCCCGTGGCACGGGTGCGGTAGCGGCACTGGGCGCGCGACAGCTCATCGGCACCGACGATGTTCCCCGCGATGGACCAGGAGCGCCCTTCCTCAATCTGATCCGGCGGTGTGAACGCCATGCCGATGTGGCTGGCGCTGGCAGCGCGCGGGATGAGGAGCGCCATGGCCAGGAGGGCTGCGGCAGAGAGGAGCTGCGCGACGAAAACAGACGTGACGAGTGGGCGTGATGAAGGGGAGGGGGGCATGGATCACACATGGCCAAGGCGGCGAGAGATGTGGTGGTCATACGGACGGGCGATGGCGGAACGAAACGGCGACAATGCTTCAAATCACCCCGGAAAATGAAGCCTTCATTTTGATTTGGGGGTCCTTTTCAAGAGGCGTTCGCCTGCCTAACCAAGGCGAATGTCAACCTCATCGATCGATAGTTCATGAGCTCTTCGATGCCTGCCGTCGACTGTTTCGCGAAAACCCTGTCGTCATTGCGAGGCGGCGAAATCATCCAATCCTTAGGACTTATCCCTTCATTAGGACCTTTGCAGCGCGAAGGACGGGGAAAGGCAGGCGAGGCGGGGGCTTCCAGACGGAAGCGAAGATCGAAGCAATGAAGACTGGCGTTTCTCGGACGAGCGGGGCGACGGGATAATGAAGGGATAAGGCCTCAAGAAGCATTGAGATTGAGCGACAGAGGCAAACCTCCTGGAGGGCTTCACTTCGATCGCAATGGCTGAACAGGGGAGGGTTGGGATGGAGCCTTGAAACACGAATGATTCGAAGAAAGGCCCTCATCAAAAAACAGAATTCGGATGTCCTGCGTATCGCGAGGGACGAGGGGCGCTCGAACAGGAATATCACCGCGATTCACTGTGAGCGCGTCTGCTGCTGTGGAAGACAAATTCGGAAGGCGATCTGGGAAGCGGTGTCGATGCAGCGACGAGAAGAACTTCATCCACCCTCGCCGCGCAGAATCGTCAGTGCTTGGGCAAAGTCATCTGGCAGCGGCGCCTCGAACGAGAGTCTCTCGCCCGTTCGAGGGTGCTCGAAGGTGAGCCGGGCCGCGTGGAGTGCATGGCGTCCGAGCTGGGTCACGGCCTGGCCGAGCGTGCTGCCGAAGGGGATTTTTTTCTCTCTGCGCGCGGCGCCATAGAGCGCGTCACGCAGCAGGGGGTGTCCGGCCTCGCTGAGGTGCATCCGAATCTGGTGCGTGCGCCCGGTCAGGATGCGGACCTCCAAGAGGCTCGCGCCATCGAAGCGCTCCAGCCGCTGCCATTCGGTGATGGCCTGCCGCCCGGTCGAGACGCGCGCTGTGAAGCGCAGGCGGTCGGTCGGGTGACGGCCGTGCAGCGTGTCGAAACGGCCGCTGCTGCCGGGATCACCGTGCGCGATGGCCAGGTAGCGCTTGTCGACGCTGTGCGCCTTGAACTGCGCCTGGAGTCGGACGAGCGCCTGTTCCCGTTTGGCCACGACGAGACAGCCGCTCGTGTCCTTGTCCAGGCGGTGGACGATGCCTGGCCGCCGCTCGCCGCCGATGCCCGGCAGGTCCGGGCAGTGCGCGAGGATCGCGTTGACGAGCGTGCCGGACTCGATGCCCGCGCCTGGATGGACGATCTGGCCGGCGGCCTTGTCCACGACGAGGAGCTCGTCGTCCTCGAACAGGATGGCGAGCGGCAGCGCCTCGGGCGCGAGCGCGGCGACGGAACGCGGCGGCAGGCGCGTGAGCGAGATCTCCTCACCGCCTTTGAGCAGGAGCGCGGCTTTGGCAGGCGCGCCGTTCACGAGGACCTCGCCCGACGCGATCAGCGCCTTGAGCCTGGAGCGCGACATCTCGGGCACGCGGGCAGCCAAAAACAGGTCGAGCCGCTTGCCGATGAATGCCGATTCGACGCCGAAGCGCTGGGGCGTGGTGGTGGTGGTGGCGCCGCTGGTATCGGTGGCGGGATCGCTGGGCACGGCCCTCGGCCCTCATCACCAGAAGGGCGTTTTGAGATAGCCCTTGCGGGCGAGCACCATGTCCACGATCGCGCGATCGAAGTAGTTGGTCGCGCGGTAGAGCTCCGTGCCGATGCGGTCCCTGTAGAGCGTGCGACCGACGTCGATCTCCTGGTCGAGGGCTTCGAAGAAGTTGTCCTGCTCGAGCGCCTCTTGGATTTTGGCCTCGTTGTAGAGCGAGATGTCGGAGGCGATGGCGCGGGCGAGGCGGCAGGCTTTGAGCTTGTCCTCTTCTGTTTTCATGGGGCGCTCCTGGCTGGCTGACGGCTGACTTGCGGCATGGGCGATGAGGGTGAGAACGGGCGGACGATGGAGGTGGGGGAGAGAGGGATCAACCGGATGACTTGGCAGGGCCATTGGCGAGGAAGTCCTTGGTGACGCGCAGAGGATCGAGCTTCAGCGCTCCGGCGACGAGCACCAGGAAGCCGCGCAGAAACACGGGCGGTGGCAACAGCGCGTAGCGCTCGGCCTCGATGTTCTCCAGGTTCGCGAGGCCGACCTTCGTCATGTCGCTCAACTCCTGGAGCGAGAGGCCGCGCAGCTCTCGGATCCGGCGCAGTTGCGCGCCAGTGAAGGGGCCGTTCAGGGGGCTCTCGCGGGCATCGCCGAAGCGCTGCACCGAAGCGCCCTGTGGCGCGCTGGGGAAGCGCGGCGAGCCAGAGCCGGGCTTGGATGGTGGTTTCGAAGGCAGGCGGCTCACACCCGAGGTGTCCGAGGTATCGAAGAGGTGATGGCCTTCGAGGAGGACGGCCTCGCTCGCTGGGCTGGCCAGCTTGCTCGCACTCTGGGAGGGCTCGGAGACGACGAGGATGTGGTGGGGCGCGCTGGCAGTCGTGGCCATGGGCGTGGGCGGCTCTGAGCGCGCGGTCGCCGTCGAGGTGGTCGGCGCCTCGGGTGCCTCGGCGAGCGCCTCTGCCGCGTCGGGCGCGCCATTCGCGGCCAGCTCCAGGGTGGCGTCGTATTCGCCGCGTCGCGCTGGATCGCTCAGGATGAGAAATGCCTCTTCCAAGCGCGCGAGGCTGGCTGCCTCATCGCCCTCTGCGCTTGCCCCGGCTTCGACTTCGGCTCCGGCGCGGCCACCGCCACTCCTGGCCAGCTGGCACATGGCGTCGAAAGCCTGCTCGATCTCCTCTGGCGTCGCTGTGCGCTCCAACTTCAGCAAGTCATAGAGGTTCGACTGGGGACGAGGCGGCATGGGCGAGGGCCTGGGGGAAGCGACGATGGCAACGGCTGGCACCGCTGCCATCGAAAAGGCCGCGTGCTTTCCTACGGATCGCCCGAGACGGCAAGAAGATGGTTCGAGATTCCCCAAGAGGAGACGCGCTGAAGCCTTCGAACGATGCCGATCATTTCGATGCCGAATAGGGGAGAGGGCTGCTGGATTCTCGTTTCGACACGTTCTCCTCGCTTGACTTGCGCGCGCTCGTCTGTTTTAAGGCGCCGCCTTTTTGAGAATAGGTGTTCATTCTGCACACATAAACTCACCTGGCCTCACCCGTTCTTCGATGCATCGACCATGTTTTGAAGAGAGGTGGCTGGATTGACCCAGACGGGTCTCGTCCCCAGGTGCCAGAAACTTCAAGGAGTCCGAGTCATGTCCACGAGAAAGCCGACCTATCAGCCGAGCAAGATCAAGCGGAACCGCAACCACGGTTTCCGCAAGCGCAATTCGACCGCCGCTGGCCGCAACATCCTCAAGCGCCGCCGCGCCAAGGGCCGCCGTCGCCTGGTCGTCTCCGCGCCCAAGAAGTGAATCGATGCCTCATCCGAGGGGTGTTGCTGGCTCGATGAATCGGACGACGACATCCCAGGAAGGCCAGGGACGCGGTGAGCCGCCGGGCGAGTCGTTCCCAGCGACGAGTCGGCTGCTCAAGCGCAGTGAGTTCAAGATGGTACAGGAGCGGGGCCTGCGCTATGCGGGCGCCGCTCTTGTCCTGTTGGCCCTGCCGACAGCGCTGAGATGGCGGCGGCTGGGGCTCACCGTGAGCCGCAAGGTGGGCAACGCCGTGTGCCGAGGCCGCGTCAAGCGGCGCCTGCGAGACATCTTTCGCAAGGAGCGCGCGTGCCTGCCGCCTTCCGTGGACCTCGTGGTGATTGCCCGGGCCCCTGCTGCCGATGCCACACGAGAGGCGCTTCTCAAGGAGTTCACGCGCGCGGCCGCCTTTTTCCGGCGGGCATTGGCCGACAGACAGCGGGAAGGCGGCGCGCCATAGGCGCGATGATCGCCCTGCCGTTGCCGAACGGTCCGATTGGCGCGAGTTGGCTCGGGCGAATCGGCGGCGCTGAAACGCCGCGCTCACCCCGCCGTGTCGCTCGGGAGCGCTCGATGAGCTCGCCGGGGAGGTCTCATCCATGAAGCGCCTGATCCTCCTCGCCGTGAAGTTCTACCGTCTCGCGCTGAGCCCGCTCTTGCCGCCCGCCTGCCGCTTCCACCCGAGTTGTTCGGCCTATGCCCTCCAGGCGATCGAGCTGCACGGTGCGCTGCGCGGCTCGTGGCTCACGCTCCGCCGCCTCCTGCGCTGCCACCCGCTGTGCCGCGGCGGCTTTGACCCCGTTCCCCGTCCCCCAGATCAGGCCTGAGAGCCCTGCACCTCTGGCGAGGAGATGCCTTGTCCGATTTCATGTCCATGCAGCCAGGCCAGAGAGACCCGGAGCAGCAGAAGCGGCTGTTCCTCACGCTCGCCCTCGTCATGGGGCTGATGCTCGCCTGGAACTACTTCTTCGCGCCCCCGCCGCCACAGCCACCCACCACCTCTGAGACGCCATCGCCCCAGGCGCCAGCCGCGCCCGAGGCGCGTGTCGGATCGGGCGATGTCCCTGCGCCGGGCCACGAGGCGGACGCGGGCCAGGGCACGCACTCCGCGCCGAGCTCGCCGCCACCGGAAAAGACGGTCGCGTTTCAGACGAAGGCCCTCGACCTGGCTTTCACGAGCGTGGGCGGCGGCGTTCAGCGCGCCATCCTCAAGAACGACGATCCCGACGAGTGGCGCGACTACAAGTTCGAGCAGATCCGCGGGGAGAAGGGCGTGGCGCCGACCCTCGTCAATCTGGCGCTCGTCAAGGCCGGCCAATCGGTCCCGGGCGCGAGCCAGCTCACTGGCGACGTCGCGATGCCCTTCGACACGCGCTTTCAGCTCGAAGAGCGCCAGAACGGCGTCACCTTCCACGCGCAGACCGCCGAGGTCGCCCTCACCAAGACCTTCGACTTCGCCGACTCGGGCCACGACCTGAGGGCGCGCTACAGCGTGACGAACCGCACGCAGGCGACCAAGAAGATCCAGCTCGTCATCGCCTACCCGACTTTCTTCGACCCCGCGCTCCTGCCCAAGTCGAGCTTCTTCGCGCCACCGCCAGATCAGATCCAGGCGATCGCGCTCACCGATGGGACGGTCGAGCGCCAGAGCGTCGAGAAATCCTCCGAGGAGAAGACCTTTGTCGGCCCGGTTCAGTTCGTGGGCTTCGATCAGCGCTACTTCCTTGGCGCGCTCTTCCCGGCCAATGGCGCCCAGACGCAGAGCCGCCTCTTCACGGCGCCAGACGGACGTTACGAGGCGCAGGTCATCTTCGACCTGGGCGCGGTCCCGCCGGGAGAGACGATCCACCGCGACGTGGGCTTCTTCATGGGCCCCAAGTCGCTCGACCTGCTCAACCGGGTATCGGATGCGGCCATGCGCGGCGTGCTGAGCGCCAAGCTTCCGAAGCAGGGGGAGGATGGCGCCGCCGCTGGGCAGGGCGAGCTCGTCGCGCAGAACCCTCAGCTCTCCGAGGCCATCGACTTTGGCTGGTGGGCCGTGCTGTGCCGCGGCCTCCTCTTCATCCTCAAGTTCTTCGAGAGCCTCGTTCACAACTGGGGCGTGGCCATCATCCTGCTGACCGTGCTGGTCAAGCTGCTCCTCTTTCCGCTCAGCCACAAGCAGATGGCGAGCATGGAGGCGATGCGCCGCATCCAGCCACGGATCCAGGAGCTCCAGAAAAAATATGCCGACGACCGCGAGTCGCTGGGCCGCGAGCAGATGAAGTTGTTCCAGGAGAACAACGTGAACCCGTTTGGCGGGTGCCTGCCGCTGATCATCCAGATGCCCGTGTGGTTCGCGCTCTACCGGACGCTCTATTCATCGTTCGAGCTCTACCGGGAGCCGCTGATCCAGGGCTGGATCACGGACCTGACCCAGCCCGACCCGTTCTATCTCCTGCCGCTGGCCATGGGCGTGACGATGTTCATCACGCAGAAGATGCAGCCGCAGATGGGCGATGCGCGGCAGGCGAAGATGATGCTCTACATCATGCCCATCTTCTTCACGTTCATCATGCTGAACCTCCCGGCAGGCCTGACGCTCTACATCTTCACGAACAACCTGCTCTCGATCGCGCAGCAGGCGTTCCTGCGGCACAGATTCCAGAAGAAGAACCCGCCACCGAGCGACACCACGCCATCGTTGCCCGCAACCAAAGCGGCGTCGGCCAAAGGCGGGTGAGCGGTCGCCTCTCCCAAAGGCGATCGTCAGTCGACAGAGACATGCCGGGCGTTGCACGCGACGCCTCTACAAACCTCGCTCTTCATCCAAATCACCAGAGTTCGATGCCCTGCCACGGCGCCTGGAATTCGGGGCGCTGCCGCTGGCGTTGAACGGGAGTTGCTTCGATCCATATCGTCGTCGGCCCACCGCTCGTGGGCCGCGCACGGAGAGATTCCCCATGACCGACTCCGCTTCCAAGAAGAGAGATCCGCTGTTGGGCGCCGCTGTGCTCAAGCTCTCATTGCGCCTGGCCAATGAGAGCGAAGCGCCCGCCTATCGCTTCGTCTATGAAGGCGTGCTGCGCGACACGGGGCTCACCGAGGCCGACGTGGACGCCTACATCGAGAAGAACACCGAGCACGTGCTCAAAGTCGTGCGCGGTAAAGAGCGCGGCGAGATCTGAGAGAAGCAAGCATTCAATGATGATGTTTGAATTTCGGGGGCGCGAGGAATCGTGCCCTTTTTTATTGCGAATTCAAAAATATCAATTCAATGATTCATCATTTCGATTCGATCGAAGCGGAGAATTCCTGGATGCTCGTCGAATTGGCTCGGCAATGGATAATGGATTGTTTCGCCACTTCGCTGCTCACAATGACGAATAGACCTGTCCCAAGACCTCGCTGATGCAATTTCTTTTTGTAGGGACGCTATTCATGGCGCCGTGTTCGGTTCAATCATTCAGAATAGAGGGCGCGACAAATAGTCCTTGTATCTTGCTCCCTCCCCCGCACAGCCTTGAGCGAGAGACCGTCGCCCCTAAAGATCTCCGAGATCGCTTTTTCTTTGAAGCCCGAACGGTTGCTGGAGCCACGAGCTCTTGTCTGCAAGGCCGGGCAAATGAGATTTCTTTCTGAAAGAAGATCTCGAAGGGGGCGACAGACTGGAATCGATATCTGCAAAGCGCGTCTCGACGTCCATGTTTTCGAGACTGGCGACAATCGCGCGTTTGCGAACAATCCTTCGGGACTCGAAGCGACGATCGAGGTGAATGATTCGTGGATGGCCAAGGCCAAACTCCTCGATTCGATTCACTTCGATTCCGGGTATCGGCAAAACCCTGTCGATGACGCTCGTGGCTCTGCTGCCTGAGATCGGGCAGCTCGACAATCGCCAGATAGCGACGCGGGCTGATGAGACTGGCACCCTTCAATCGCGACAGTGGGTCGATGCGTGGATCGCGGAGCATCCGAGGCGGGCCGCGCGCCGACGTGCCGCAGTTCCTGGCCATCCTTGGGAGCTGGCGATGCAACGATTCTCCCATCAAGGCATTCGTCCGGCGCCTGCGCAAAAAGGGAAAACCATCCATCGTCGCCAACACGCTCATTCGAAAGAATTGCTCGTGGAATTCGAAAATGAGCCTAGCCCGAGCGCCCCCTTGAACCGCGAGATGGTTGCTACGAATTCACCCGAGATTTTCAATCGAATATTTTCAATCGAATAATAGAGGTTTTCGGGTTGAGGTTGAGAAGGCCGGGGCAAGCCAGACGAGGCGCGAGGCGGGAGCTTCTTTGACGGAAGTGAAGAGCGAAGCAACGAAGAGAGGCGTTTCACGGACAAGTGCGGCGACGGGATAATTGAGGGATCAGTTCTTAGACGCGCCCAACACACAAAAAACGCCCCGCGAACGATTCAGTCCGTGGGGCGCTTTCATTTCAATCAATGTCGCTTCAGCCGATCAGTTGAAGCCTCCCGTGCAGACGCACAGCGACTGGTTGCAGGAGGTGCCATCGGTGCAACCACCGCAGTTGGGCTGGCAGGTGTAGCCGCACAGCGACTCATCCACCTGGTAGTTCTCAGGGATGTTGGCGGCGAGTGTGGCCACATCGCAGACGCAGTCGCAGGAGGCTGGATCGAAGACCCGGCCCGGCCCGCAGGTGATCGTCTGGACACAGTGACAATCACAGCTAGCCGTATTGCACTGATAGTTGGCCGGGCAACCGCCACAGTCCGCCGTGCAGGTCCAGGCGCACGTCTTCGCGTCGCAGTAGTAGGGGGTGCCCAGGGCAGCGCGCGGCTGGAAGCTCTGGGGCGTCACGACCGGGTTGGGATCGTTGCCGCCGCAGTCCGACGGGCACACGCAGTTGTTCTGCTCGACGCTCCACTCGAGGGGGGCGGTGCAGTTCTCGTCCACGCCATTGGGATCGGACGTGATGTCGTTCCAGTAGCGGTAGCTGATCGCGATGTCCTTGCCCGCCTGCCGCGGACGGCAGTCACCGTAGAAGAGGATGCGCTGCGTCGTGCCGTCGTAGTCGAAGCCATTGCTGCGGCTGCGTTGGACATCGTTCTTGTTGCATGAGGCGCCGTAGATCTGCGTCGAGGGATCGATCGCGAGCTTCATCGTCGCCGCGATGGGGGCGTGCTCCGTCGTGTAGGTCGAGGTGCCGGAGGTCGCCGCGCTCATGATGTTGGTGAGGATTGGGGTGAGCGCTGTCGTGCCGAGGTTTTGAACCTCGTAAATGTTCCCCTTCACGCCGCCCAGATGGTTGACGACCGAGATGGCGCGGTGCGGAGAGCACTGTGATTCACCGCAGGAAGACGTAGAGCCGGTGATGCCATCCGAACTCAAGCCCTGCATACAGAGGATGCCGTGCATCTGCAGCTTGGAGGCCCCCTGAGTGCCTTTGTAATTGTCGAAGAACGAGTTGAGTTGAGCGACGGTGTCATAGGAGTTGGAGGAGCAATTGCCTGGATACTGATCGTCCGCGTCACCTAGGAGCAGGAAGACGAGCGCAGCGTCCGCTCGAATCGTCTGAGCGCCCGAGAAATTCGGGCTGGTGAAGCGCTGCTGAATGAGGGCCTTCGCCGTGTGGAGCACTCGTTCGCCGCTGCCGCTCGTGTAAAACGCGGGGCTTGGCCCTCCACTCTGGAACCAGCTCTTGATCGTCGCCTCGTTCGTCGTGAACTCGCGGAACCCCTCTCGATTCGAGGTCACCGCTTGGGTGACGACGTTGGGGTTGGCGCACATACCGGCCATGCGCCAGTCGATGTTGGCGTTCTCGAGTTGGGCGAGAAACTGCGTTCCAGCCGTGCCAACGGCGTTTTGGTAGGACGACATCGAGCCCGAGCAGTCCACGATCCAGACGAAGTCGATCTTTGGCGTCTCGTCCGTCTTGAAGAGCTGGCACTTGGCCGACGTCGTGTCGCCGAACTGGGCCAGGGCAGAGCCACCCGCCACGTCGGCCAGCTCGAAGGTCTCGTTCTGATCGAACGAGGCAGCGGGCATGATAGCGATGACGACGATCGAGCGCGACGCGCTGCGGCGCACGTAGGTCGCCTCGATTCGGTAGGGGCCATTCACGCCTGCGGCGCCTGACAAGAGGTCGGTCGCGCCCGGCAGGAACTTGCCGACGATCTCGTTGGCGCGGGTCTTCAGGTCGTTGTTGCCCGCCTGGTTGTAGTAGGCGTGCGAGGCCGCGAAGCCGTCCCAGGTCGTGAAGGTCTGCGCCGTGGCGCCGGTTACGCTCCCGAGTTGCCCGAGGAGCGTCTTGGCCGCCGTCTCTTCCG
>JAISIF010000098.1 GCA_031262165.1 Myxococcales bacterium
ACGACGTATTCCTGAATTCCAAGGGGCCCTTTGACCCGCGAGAGCACATTTCGGTCGGGCTCATAATTGTATTGCACTCCCAAAGAATCCGATTCTTCTTCGACCTGCGTCAAATTGCCAGCACCGTCGTGATGACCGCCGGTTTTCTGACGCCGGACGATTTCCCCATTCGCGAGCTCGATCTTCAATTCATCGGGCCAACCATCGAGCTGTCGGCTCTGGATCCATTTCATTCCGTTGCCCGCAGTGTATCCAGCCAGCCGTCCACCTTGAATGGAGATATTGCTCGCCAACACAATCGTCTTATTCCCAATCTTGGCCGAAATATTCGATGGCCAATGTCTCCCTGCATAATCGATGATGATTTCATGTCCGGTGGGATACCGTGTGCTCGTTACCTCACCATTTTCATTGTAGGACCATCGCAGCGTGCGGGCACATGTCGCCCCAGGCGCGAGCTGCGCCTCGAACGATCTCGCTCCTTTGGTCGTATAACCAAAATAGGTCGTCCCCGAAGCGTCCTGGATTTGAGTGACTCGTCCCGCGCCCAGGCTCAGGCCGAGCGGCAAATCGGTCGCGCAATCGACGATGGCCACTGCCGTATCGACATCATAGGTATAGCGCTCATCGAGGCCGGTCGATTTCACGGTCAACAGCCGATTGCGAGCGTCATAGGTGCGCACGATATCGATTCCCTCTGGCGTGCGCTCTTTCACGAGATTTCCAGCCTCATCGTATTCGAATCGACGAGTCCCCGTGGTCAAACTCGAGTGTTCCACCAAATTCCCAAAATCATCATAGATGTATCGCGATTCATTCCCCGCAGTGTCCTTGATAATGGCGATATTGCCCTGAAGATCTCTCGAAAACCGGTTTTGATCGACCCATTGTCCCGAGATCAATCGTTTGACGCGCGCGAGCTCGCCCATGGCATCATAGACGTGCTCCAGAGTGCGCCTTTCCCAAAAATCTTGGCCCGATTCTCGGTGGTTGCCGTCGAGCATCCCGGCCAATCGCCGCTCCTCATCGAAGAATTGCAGATTCCACGCGCCATTGCTTTCCTCGACGGAGAAATTCTTGGAATCGGAATACGAAAACGTCGTTTGGCGAATCATCGTCGCATTCACGTAATACTCGATTGCCGCGAATCGCCCATCTGGCCGTGCGGGATCGTCGCTTACATGCTTATAGACGAGCTTCTCTACCAGCGTGCCGTCCTCGCCGTGCCACTCGATCGATTCCACGCGGCCAAGCTCGTCCAGTTCAGACGAAATCCATCGTCCGCTCGGAAAGGTCACCTTCCACAATTGGCCATTTGCGCGGTATTGATAGATCGTTTTGCCCGTGTCTCCTGGCAATTGTGTCGAGAGGACACGCCCAGCCGCGTCGTAATCTAAGAGTATTGTATTCCCAGCCTCGTCGGTAATCTGCCGTGCTTTCCCATTCTGGAGATAATCAGAGAAACGCGCGAGGACGCTCTCTCCTCTGCGCACGGCCTTGAGCCTGCCTGCCTCGGGCCCGGGCGCGCCGATGTCGTAATAATCGTAGGAAATACTGTCATCGACATCGCGGCGAGGCCCGGCAACACGAATGCGTTGACCAAACGGTCCATATTCGTTTCGCACTGCGGTCACCCGGGAGAACCAGGTTCCATCTACCGACAGGGTGCGTCCCACACGGACAATCTGCTGGAGCTGAGAGGCCAGAGCGCTCGCCTTGTTATAGCTCTCGGGTTTTTGGCAACTGTCCTGGCCACAGAAGGGATTCGTCTGGGCAATGGGCGATGTGTAATCGTAGATCGTGGCTGCCCGAAAGCCCTCGGGCGGATTTGGATCGAGGCTGGGTCGCTGTTCAAACGCCAATCGATTTGAATTCACCACATAACCAAAGCGCGTTGCCCGAGAAAGATCGCTCGCACTGGGGTTTTGACAGGATGACACGCCTTGGATGTTGCTCATCGTGCGTCCGAGCGAATCCCGCTCGATGCGTGTCAAGAATCCATCTGCGCTGCGCTCGCACTGTGGTCCTGCGAGGTTGTCGGGAGCGTCGAATTCTTGGCATCGATCCCATTGGATGCTGCCATCGGCTCCGACGCGGCAGGCCGTGCGGACCTTCCCATTCTGCCAGGTCATGTGTGTATCAGGGGACGTCCCGCTCACAGCAGCATTGCGGTTCTCGGGCGCACTCTCCACCTCGAAATACTCGTCTTGCGTCGTGTGCTTCGTCACTCGAGACGGATCCCCACGCTGGCGATACGTGAAGGTTTCGAGCGAATAGCCCTCAGCGTCGAGGATGCGGGTCAACAGCTTGACTCTTCCGTCTGGACCTCGACGAAAGTGGTGCGTGAAATTGTATTCATAAGTCATCACTGCGCCATCGATTCCAGCGGCGCTCGTGAGATAGCCTTCTGTATCGTAGGAATAGCTCGCGACGATCGACACGCCCTCGCTGTCCCAGCTGATGCGGTCGAGCCGATTTCCCGCAGCGCTGCTCGCATACCAAAACCAAAGCTGCTGTCCGAAGACGAAATCCACTCGGCAAAGCTCGCCAGCGGGGCGGTTCGCCAACGGCGCGCAGGAATCCTCTCCGACATATTGGAGTTGCACTTCTCCGCCGTCCGCGTCGCGCAGCACTTTGAGCCGACCTTGGACATCGAAAACCTCGATGGAAGAATCGCGACGCTCCAGGAAATAGAGTTGCGATTCCGCGTCGAAACGCAGGGCTTTACCGGGATGTCGCGAGACATAAATCCCGTTCGATAAAGTGTAATCCTCGCTGCCCGTATCCGCGCGGCGATAGGTCACTTGCAGCGCTGGTGTATTCCCTGAAAGCTCCAAGCGCGCGGCATAGGTGTGAGACCAACCTGCGCCCAAGACCCCTGGATGGCGCCCACCTTGGGATTGGGCCCATGCGCTCGAATAGGTCCGTTGAAATTCGATTGTTGGCCCGGCTGGCGCCGCGATGCTCACGTCTGTCCCATGCGTCCACATGAATCCGGTCATGATGTCCACGGGCAGACCCACGATACGACTCGAATAGCCGCTGTCGTCCTCGCAATACTTGGGTCCACAGCCGTCGTCCGAGACGATGCCATCGCAGCAGGCGGAGTTATCCCACGAGTCCTGGGAGCTCACGCTTTGATCCATCGGACTGCACATCGCAGGCTGAGCATGTGCTGCATTGGATATAAATATAAAATCGACAAACAATATCAGAATGGAAGCAATCGCGACGACGAGCCTATTCATGGCGCCACCTCCAATCTCGGCACGCAATAGCCTTCGCCGAGGCGCTCGATGATTTGGCAGCGCTCTTGGGCCGCGCAATTCTCGTCCACGCGACAGGCTGTGGTGCATCTGGCGCCGTTCACGAGCTGGAGGCAGATGCCTTCGGGGCACGCGCTGGGAGTGCATTCGCTCGTTGGTAGCGCCTTGCATTCCGCTGGCTCTGGACCTTGCTCGGGACGTGGCACCGTGCAGACCTCGAGCAACGGGACAAAGGGCTCATCCTGTTGGCCTGGTGGTCTTGGGAATGCGGCATCCGTCTCGATTTCGAAAGAAGCATCGTCAATGGACGGAGAGAATGAGAACTCAAAACATCCTGTCATGATTATCACTGGCAGCAGAGCTAAAATTCGCATGATGAATCCGAAAACCTCAGTCGAACGTTGAATGACAAAAACTCGATGGGCAGACACAGGGACTTTGTATCTTTGTATCTTGCTACGGTTTATTTTCGAGATCCAAAAATCAAAGCACAGCATTTTACAGCGTTTTCAAGAAAGAATGAGACCATTCGTTCTGTTCGAGAAACGGGCGGCCACAGGGGGCCGCCCCTACGGAATTCTTGATGAATTGTGTCAATCATTTTTGAAAATTCTGTAAATCGTTCGTGAACTGAGATTTTCAGAATAAAATAGTATGTTGCGCATGAATACTGCGTGTCAATGCTGGGACAGCGACAAATGGGCAGAAGAGCCAAGTATCGAATGCGCCCTTTCGAGCGCGTCGGAAGCCTTCAGCCTATGGCTGCCCTCAGGAAGTTCTGCCAGCTCCTTGGCGGCAATGCTCTGTGCAGCCAGTGCCAGCGCCGTTCTTCTCGGCTCCTCGACGAGTTCGGCGAGCCCCACCAGAGCGATGTAGTCCGTCGGCAGGATTGAGAGCGCCCGTTCATAAGCGGTGATGGCCGCTCGGCGATCTCTCGCCATCGCGCTGCACGCGCCGCGCAGGTGAAGCGTTTGGAGAGAGAGTGGTTCGCGCTCCAGGGCCTGTTCTGCTGCCCGGAGACAGGCGCGCACGTCTCCGGCCTGCGCTGCCGTTTCGGCCAGACGAACCCAGGCCGATGGGTCGACTGACCAGCGCGCCGCATGGGCGAAGTGTTGGCCCGCCGATCGAAGGTGACCTGCGGCAAGGGCCTTGGAACCCGCGAGCATGGCGCGCGACGACTGGACAGAGGCGACATCGACGACACCGGCGCCGAGCAGGAAGAGCATCGCCAGTGCGCGAAACGCCCAAGGGCGAACGCCTGAGCTGCTCGGGGCCCGAAGCAGCAGGCCCAGACAGACCGCCGCGACCAAGAGAGCGGGAGGACTCACGAACGTCACCGAAACCAGAGCGGCAGGCAGGAGCGCCACGAGCGAGCCAACGAGCATGAGACGCCGCGCACCAGGACGCCGCTTGGGCCAGCGAGGCCAGACTGCCGCGACGAGCAGCACCGCGCCCAGGATTCCTATTTCTACCAGGAGCCGAAGGAGCTCGTTGTGCGGCTCCTCGATCTGCACGCTCACTCGAAAAAATGGATCGGGTGCGACGGCATGGGAAAACTCGGGGTAGGTCGAACGGAACCGTCCAGGCCCCACGCCCAGGACAGGATGCGCCTCGATGAACTTCAGAGTGTTCGCCCAGGTCGTCAGCCTGTTGTCCAGGGCGCCCAGCCCAATCGAAACGAGCGACTGCCGATATGGGGACTGTGCCTTCCATTGCATGCGCGGACCGGGCGTCAGCGCGATGGCAGCGCCGATGGCCAGGAGCACCGAGGCGAGCACGACCCAGCGCCTGTGCCGTTTGAGCCCAAGCATCGAGGTGGTCAGTCCCAGCAGCGCGCCCACCCAGGCAGCGCGGCACCGGGTGGTGACGAGGAATGCCGAGAGAAGCGCCAGCGCGACGGGGCGCACAGGCCCTCGGATCCAGCTTCCTCGTGGGATGAGCGCTGCCATCGGAATCACCGCTGCGATGAATTCACCTGCGGCGTTGCGTCCTCCAAAGACCGAGGCAGGCCGGGTGGCTTCGAGCAGCCACGGGAGCGCCACCCATTGCTCCACCAGTCCGATGAGTGCGGCGACGCACGCGCTCCCGACAAAGGTCGCGGCGATGACGGAAGTCCGCAATCTCGTCGCGCCGATGGCGATGACGAGCCAGAGGCCAGCAAGGAGATCGAGACTGCGGGGGAGCGTCGAGGCGCAGACGTCACTCGTCAGGCATGCCGCCACGATTGCCGCAGAGGCCAGGACGGCAAGGATGGTCCGCCGACGCTCGATGGGACGTGCGACCATCGCCAGCGTGATCACAGCCAGCGCATGGAGCGCCATCCGCTTCGGCAAGAGCACGCCGCTCTGGAACCAGGGACACCACGCGAGCACGGTCACACAGGCCAGCAGCGCCCAGGCGCCTGCCTATAGCCTTCGAAATCGAACGTCCATGCGCTGCGACCTACTTAGGAATAGCCCCCTAGACGCGATGCTGAAGTCAGCTCGATGGAGGTTGAAGGGGAGGGCAGGGCAGTCGAGTTCTATTTTTTTGATCTCGAATCGGGATGTCTTGGGGCCTTGCGTGCAAGGCCCGTCGTGTTTGTGTCGAATGACGACCGCAGGGCGTTGCACGCAACGCCCCTACGAAGACACGCCTCGATCTTGGTCGAAAACCGAGAA
>JAISIF010000108.1 GCA_031262165.1 Myxococcales bacterium
CGTTGGCAGCGAGGAGGGGGGAAGGACGAGGCGCGCCAGAGGCGGCCATGGGGAGGACGAGGGAAAGGAAGGTGGGCAGGAGAAGCGTTGGGTCCTGAAAAAACGGCGCATCTTAGAGCCTCGTCCCTGCGGGGATCGAAAAAATGCCCACGCCCCTGATTTCTCTCTTTTCACGAGCGCCGGGGCGGACGCGGGCCAGGCAAGGCAGCGACGGGCGATCGAGGCGAACGATCGTCATCATCAGAGAATGGCGGCTCGACGCTCAATGCCCCCTTGGAACCGGTGAAAATTCGACTGAGCCCGCCTGGACCTTGTCGCCGAGACAGACCTCGAACGGCGCGTAGCCGAGCAAGAGGTGACCGAGCCACTCGTCGGCAGGCGGCTGGCCGCTCGCGGGCGAATGGTGCCGCTTTCCCGAGAGGCAGTCGCAGAGCTCTTCGAACAGACATGGGTCGATGCACGGCGGCGCGCCATCGGCATGGCCAGCCCGTGGCCCGACAGCCTCGTCGATGAGCACATCGATGACCGAGACCGAGCTCATGGCCAGCGACGATGGCTCGGCTTCCAGCGGCTCGACGCCATCGTCCAAGAGCGCGTCAGAGACTTCCAGCGACGGCTCATCGACACCTTCGGCCTCCTCGACGTCGTCTTCGAGATCGAGGGGCTCCAAGTCCTCCAGCGCGACCTCTTCGAGATCGGCGTCAGACGAGGTTCCATTGGGAAATCTGGCAGATGACACGCCCATTCTCCTCCTCCTGTCCTGTGATGGGGCGAACCGCGCGACCGCACTCCATAGCGCGCCACGCCTTTGTCAAGGAAAGGTCAAGAGATGAATTCCAATCATTTATTTTTAAAAATACGAATAACCCGAAAAATCTATTTTTGAATCAATCGACAGAATGAAATAAAACAGTGTTCATTCGTTTTTTTGGAAATAAGACAATTAAATTTCTTTGTCCGACTCGTCTTGACAGCGAAATCTACTTGAATAGAAGGCGCGCCGAATTTTGGGAGGACGGCCAGCGCTCCTGGCGCTGCCCTCAATGCCGTGTCACCAGGGGAACACGGTCAGATGTGTCGGCCCCTTGCCACCATCCCCAAAAATCGACCTTTCGAGTGTCGCCGCTCGCCTCTCCGACGTCACATGACAGAGCCCTTCAGCGCGCACGATGCCCTCTCCACGCGCGGCCATGCTCACCCCCAGGCGGTGAGCGCCGCGTGCCTTTGAAAAAAACGCTTCGAAATCCAGTCGAGGAAACGACGCAATGGCGGCAAATTTCGAAAACATGACCGTGAAGGCCCTCCGCGAGCTGGCCAGAGCGCACGTCGGACCGGGGTTCTCCAATCTGAAGACGAAGAGCGCGCTCGTGGCTGCCTTGCGAAAGATCTTCGCCAAGGAGCAGCGTGCCGCGGAGGCGGCGGCCAAGAGCGACCAAACGCCGATAGCCGCGCCACAGGTTCCGCCCGTGCTACCAGCGCCACCTCCCGAGCCAGCTTTGGCAGCGGCGCCTCCCCAGAAAGTCCAAGAACAAGGAGAAGCGGACCTGGCCGCGCGCACGCCAGAGCCCGCACCCGAGCCTCCTGAGGACTCGGCGTCGGTTTCCGAGGGCATCTTGTCCGCGACCGAGCGCGAGCTGGTGCAAGCCTATGGAAAGGCGCGCGCGCAGCGCTCCGACCCATTCTTCCTGGACGACGCCCTCGCAGGCGCCCTGCCCTACGAAGAGGCGCTCGGCGAGCTGCCGCAATCCTACGACGAAGAGAGCCTCGTGCTGCTCGTCAAGGGCCCCTACGCGCTCTATCTCTACTGGGATTTTTCGAGTGAAACGGTCGCGAAGCTCCACTCGAAGATGGAGCGCACGGTCACCTGCCTGCGCCTGTTCGCCGACGATCAGATGGTGCGCGAGCTCGAGTGCACCCTGAACGATCGCTCTTGGTATTTTCACGGGCTCCAACCCGGCCTGAGCTACCGCGTCGAACTCGTGGCCATCTCCCCTGAAGGCGACGCGACGCGCATCGGCCCGTCGTCGAACCGGGTACAGCTCCCCTCGGACGCGCCCTCGCCACTCATCGACGATCGGTTCATCCGCTTGCCCTTCGACGTGTCGTCCACGACCGTGGCCCAGGTCATCCAGTCGGCCACGTGCGCCGAGCGCCGAGAGCTGCCGCCCCTCTCCAGGACGCTGCGCTCGATCCTCTACCAGGCCTCGGTCGGCCCGACGCCTAGGGGTTTTGGCGCCTCGGACCAGCACCTGGCGGCGCATACCCCTGCCGCCTCTTCGCCTTCTTCCTTCGACGACGATGAGTCGCGACGCCTGGGCCTCGGCGAGGGCCTTCGCTCCTCGGGCCCGTGGAGTGGCAGCCTCCTGGACGCCTGGGGCAGCCGCCCCTCCAGCGACACGGTGCGCGCGCGCCGCGAGGAGGCGTGCCCCGGAAACGACGCCGAAGGCGACAGCGACACCCCTGCGCCCTGACTGAAAGAACGGGGCAAAGGACCTCGAACCTGAACCTCACTCGAACCGGCTTCGACGAAGCGACATCGCGCAAGATTCTGGCGTGTCTGAACCGAGGTCTCATGCTTCCATCGTCATTCCCCCCTGTCGACCGCGCAGACATCCCCCTCCCCTCATCGGCGGGGCTTCGGCTCCAATGCCTCCCTCTGAGAGAGGCAGCGATGGCGCGAGGCGGCGGTGATGGGAGAGACAGCGTCGTCCAAAGGAACCTCAGACTTCGATCACTCTGACCCGCTGTCCCGCCCGCCTGGAGTCCCTCCCGAATGCAAGGCTACCTCTCGCTCGTCCTCCACGCTCACCTCCCCTTCGTTCGGCACCCCGAATACGAGGACTTCCTGGAGGAGGACTGGATCTATGAGGCGATCACCGAGACCTACCTGCCGCTCCTCATCGCCTTCGACCGGCTGCGGCGCGACGAGGTCCCGTTCCGCATCACCCTGACGCTCACCTCGCCGCTCATCTCGATGCTGCGCGATGAGCTGCTCATGAGCCGCTACGCCAAGCGCATCGATCGCCTCTGTGAGCTGGCCGAAAAAGAGGTCGAGCGCCTCAAGAACGATGCGACCTGCCGCGCGCTGGCCGTCTTCTACCGCGAGCGCTTCCAGATGCTGCGCGAGCGCTTCCACGTCGATTACGGCGGCGACGTGGTCGGCGCGTTCCGCCGCCTCCAGGAACAGGGGCACGTCGAGATCATCACCAGCGGGGCCACGCACGCCCTCCTGCCCCTGCTCCAGCGCTTTCCCGAGGCGGTCCGGGCGCAGATCACGCTGGCCGCGACGCACTACCGTCAGACCTTCGGCCGCAACCCGCCCGGCATCTGGCTGCCCGAGTGCGGCTTCTACCCAGGGCTCGACAAATGGCTGGCCAGCGAGGGGATCCGCTACTTCTTCGTGGACTGGCACGGCATCCTCGACGCCACTCCGCGCCCTCGCTACGGCGTCTATGCGCCCATCTACACGCCGAGCGGCGTGGCGGCCTTTGGCCGCGACCCAGAGTCGAGCCAGCAGGTGTGGAGCGCGGAGCACGGCTATCCCGGCGACTTCCACTACCGCGAGTTCTACCGGGACATCGGCTACGACCTCGACCTCGACTACATCCGGCCCTACATCCAGCCCACGGGCGAGCGGAAGAACACGGGCATCAAATACCACCGCATCACTGGCCGCGGCGCGACCAAGGCGCTCTATGACCGGGCAGCGGCCCTGGAGCGCGCCCAGGTCCACGCGGGCAACTTCATGTTCAACCGCGAGCACCAGATCGCCTACCTCGCGACCGTGATGCCGGGCCGCAAGCCCATCGTCGTGGCACCCTATGACGCCGAGCTGTTCGGCCACTGGTGGTTCGAGGGGCCGGACTTCATCGAGGCCTTCGTGCGCAAGGCCGCGCGCGAGCAGAACGCCTTCAAGCTGGCCACGCCCTCGGACTACCTGCGCGAAAACCCGGAGAACCAGCTCGCCTCGCCGCCCATGTGCTCGTGGGGCGCGGGCGGCTATTCGGACGTGTGGCTCGACTCGTCGAACGACTGGATCTACCGCCACCTGCACAAGGCCACCGAGCGCATGATCACCCTGGCGCGCGACTTCCCCGACTCCAGTGGTCTGACACGTCGTGCGCTCAACCAGGCCGCCCGGGAGCTCTTGCTCGCGCAGTCGTCGGACTGGGCGTTCATCATGAAGACCGGGACCATGGTCGAATACGCGACCAAGCGGACGCGCGAGCACCTGCTGCGTTTCACCAGGCTCTACGACCAGGTCCGCGCCGGGTCTGAAGCCATCGACGAGAAGTGGCTCGCGCACGTGGAGGCCAGGGACAACCTCTTCCCAGAGCTCGACTACCGGATTTACCGACCGATAGAGGGGTGAAAACGATTGCCTCGAGGCAATCGAGTTCTGGCGCCCCCCATCGCCACCCACTCCCCCCTGTCGGCTTCGCCGACATCCTCCTCGGTCAGAGGGGCTACAACGAATAGCCCCCCTGTTTCTTAGCACTACAGTTGTCATCTGGATTTCGAGTGATCCCTCTCGCGGCGGCCTGGTGAGCGCGTCGCCAATAGGATCAGGCGACAATGGATGCAGGTTCGATTTGGCGTTGGGCAAGGCGTCGAGTGATTGGTTTCCTCCGACTCAATCAGACTTGTTTCTTCGTAATCGTAATGCCGCGTCCAGGCTTCGCCGCGAGCGCGATGGTTAAATGATTGGTTCCAACAAAGCCAAATTTTGCAACACCTTTCTTTGATGTTTCCATGAATTTTACATAACCAACCCGCATCTCTCCTTTATACAAATACAACACTTTCTCACCAGAACCCATTA
>JAISIF010000137.1 GCA_031262165.1 Myxococcales bacterium
TCCCTATTGGGGTGGTGTCGGGGGGTGGCGTCCAACGCCCGGGGGGTTGTGGCCGAATGCCGCCCGCCGGGCGTGCCCCCCCACGCCCCTACGAAGACACGCCTCGATCTTGGTCGAAAAACAGAACTCGATTGCCCTGGAGGCTGCCCAATCGCTGAACGGAAAGGCGCCCTGGTCTGGTCTCCCTGGCCTTGTCCGGCCCCTGTTGCCGAGCCCACCTGGCCATCGAGGCATCGAGCCCAGCGCGAAAGCGTGCTCGCGGACGACTTCGACACGTCGAATGAGGCAGGCCAAGCGCTGCGGACCGCTGCTCTGCGACTGCTCGATCAGCTGGGTCATTCGGCCAGCGAACAAGTCTCGATCGACGCGCTGCGCGCCTTTCGATCGAGCTACAGCCAGCGCCTCGTGAACGGCGACGGCGACGGCGACGGTGTCGTGGCCTTTGTCCAGCACATCATCCCCCTGGTCGGCGGCACCCCCGATCTGAGTGGCGCGCCATGCGTTGGCAAGGCAGGCCTGCTCCGCTTCCATGAGGAGGGCGATCGGCTCCAGACGTGGCAGCGCTGTGGCGTGGCCGATCCCGCGATCCGCCCCAATGGGCGAGGCAGCCCTTGCCCTGGTCGTCACGTTGCGGCCCAAGATCGAGGCATTCTTCGATCAGCGCGCGCTGCTCGAACTCGAAGGCCGCACGCAGGACGAGCTGCGGCTGGGCGTCGTCGTCGCGTTTGCCCTGCAGGGCGCCGCACTGGCCCACATCGTCTCTGCACTCTCCGAGGTGAACCCGATCGAGGCGCTCATCGTCGTGGGAAGTCGGCTGCTCGCCATCCTGCGCCTCCTCACGTTCATGAGCTGGCGCAAATTCCGGCGCCGCGCCCTCTCTCTCCTGTTCGAAGTCAATGGCTGGGGCGTCAGCGCCCGGCTCAAGCTCTCGCGCTCCCTGGGCCGCCGCTTCAAGCGGGCGCCCAAGCTGCCCAGGGGGACGAAGGTCGTGGGCGGCGATCCAGCGGACTGGAAATCCTGAGAGACCTCTGCGCCGATTCAGCGGATCGGCCTCACCTCACTGCGCAATCGACACTCAGATCCTTCGAGATCCGCGCGGCCATCTGGCGCAGCACGGGCTCGTCCGGCGCGATCCAGCCAGGATTGGGGCAGAGCAGCGCGCCGGGCCGATAGGGCTGGAGAAACCAGGGCTCGCCCCGCTTCAGGCATAGGCGCGCGGCCATCTGGCGCAGGCGCTCCTCCGAATGGCGCGGCCAGAGCACGGTCGTGCGCAGCTCGTAGGGGACCGCGCGACCACGCAGGAGCTCCAGTGACTCGTCGATGACGCTCGTCGGTTCGCGCGGCGCGCACAGGTCGGCGTAGCCCTCGGGCAGATCTTTGATGTCGAGCGCGACGCGATCGACGAGGCGCGCCTCGAGGAGCCGCGCGAGGCACACTGGCCGCGTGCCGTTCGTGTCGAGCTTGATGGCAAAGCCCAGCGCGCGGACCTGCTCCAGGAAATTCTGGAGCGCGTCGAACTGGAGCGTTGGCTCGCCGCCGCTGACGACCACGCCACCGAGCAGGCCCTGGCGCGTTCGGAGGAAGCCGAGCACGTCGGCCGCGCTCGGATCGCCTTCGACGGCAGCGCCCGAGACGAGCACTGGGTTGTGGCAGTAGCCGCAGCGCAGGTTGCAGCCGCGCGTGAACACGACCGCGCTCAAGGCGCCCGGGAAGTCGATGAAGCTGCAGCGCTCCAGGCCACCGATCGAGAGCGCTACCATGGCGTGCTCACCTTCAGCGGCGCCTCAGGCCGCCGGGTGCGATGAGCCGATCGACGACGCTCTCCTCTTCATCCGGCAGCTCGATGAGGTGCCCACTCTGGGCGACCTTGGCCTCCAGATAGGCGCGGTTGAACGCGTTGATCGGTGCGAGAGAGGGGACGCGCCGCCGCACCGGGAGGTGTTCGTCGATGAGCGCGGTGATCTTGAGCGGGTTGTTGGTGATCAGATCGACCGAACGCACGCCGAGCAGACGCAGCGCCTCGGCAGCGATCTCATAGCGCCGCAGATCCTCGGCAAAGCCGAGCCTGCGGTTGGCTTCGAATGTGTCGATGCCCTCACTCTGGAGCGCGTAAGCGCGCACCTTGTTGCCCAGCCCAATGCCTCGCCCTTCCTGGCGCAGATAGATGACCGCGCCCGTGCCCTGTCGGCAGATGGCATCGAGCGCCGCGTCCAGCTGGTCCTTGCAGTCGCACTTGAGGCTGCCGAACACCTCGCTCGTCATGCACTCGCTGTGGACGCGGCATAGGACGCCCTCGGCGCCCGCGACCTCGCCCGCGACCATGGCCACGTGCTCGAGGCCCGTCTTCTTCTCGCGGAAGACGATGGCGCGCATCTGCCCGAAGCGCGTGGGCAAGGGGGCTTCGGCATAGACTTCGAGAGACCTCGATGGTCCTCCCAGCAGGCCTGGCTGCGGCTTTGGTGAATCGTTCATGAACAGGCTCGGTGTGTTCGAGGCGCGTGTCTCCCTCGAAAAAAGCGCGCCTCCATAGCGGGCGCGATCGCGAAGTCAAGGCACGGGCGGCAGGTCAGGGCCACCTCACTCTGAGAGGAGGAGCGATGCGTTTCGGATAGGGGCCTTGCACGCAACGCCCCCTGTATCTGGCTCCTTCCCCCGCACAGCCTTGGACGAGAGATTGTCGCCCCCAAGATCTCCGAGCTCGCTTCGTAGACTGGGGCCTCGTCCATTTTTTCTCTGAAGCCCGAACGGTTGCCGGAGCCACGAGCTCGTATCTGCAAGGCCGGGCAAATGAGGTTTCTTGGAACGGATGACATCCTTGCGAAGCTGCTCGCCGAATTCGCGCAGCGCATCGCCCCGCCGCCCTCTCACGGGCCCGAGATGCTCGTCAGCCTCGTGCGTCGCCGTCGGCAGATTTCCAACATGATCGTCGCGGAGAAAAATCGCCTGAGCCGTGCGAGCGCGGTGGTGAGGAGCGACATCGAGGCGCACCTGCGCTGGCTCAAAGAGCTCCTGGGAGAAATCGACCGTCGCCTCGAAGCGACGAGCGAGGTGAATGATGCGTGGTTCGATGCACTTTGATTCCGGGTATCGGCAAAACCCTGTCGATGACGCTCGTGGCTCTGTTGCCTGAGCTTGGGCAGCTCGACAGTCGCCAAATAGCGGCGCTGGTGGGCCTGGCGCCCTTCAATCGCGACAGCGCCTCTTCCAGGCCATCCTCGGGAGCTGGCGATGCAACGATTCTCCCATCACGGCATTCGTCCGGCGCCTGCGCGAAAAGGGAAAATCACGTCATCGCCAACACGCTCATTCGAAAGAATTGCTCGTGGAATTCGGAAATGAGCCTGGCCCGATCCCCCAGGGCAATCGAGTTCTGCTTTTCGACGCAAGATCGAGGCGTGTCTTCGTAGGGGCGTTGCGTGCAACGCCCTGCGGTCGTCAGTCGAC
>JAISIF010000005.1 GCA_031262165.1 Myxococcales bacterium
GTCGCGGCGCAGTCACAGGTGCTCCACGTGCCCTCCTGGCAGTTCTGGAAACGCCAGTCGCCATCATTACAGACACAGAGGGCCCAGGCGTTTTCTGCGCATGTCTGCGACTTGCCCATGATGGAGAGCAGGGAAGCGCTCTCACCCACCTTCACGCCATAGTCGTCGCCACAGGCGGCCAAACAAGTCCATCCAAAGACGATGCTGAACAGAATCAGGATTTTTTTCATCATAAGAGTCCCTCACGAGAGGTTGGGAAGAGGCCTGAGAGGATAGAATCGACGAGGCAACACTCAGTTTCACGCTCGAAGGCTCGCCTAGCCTGCAAAAAAGCGCAGAGCCCAAAGACGAGATTCGGTAGTTTGACAAGGGCTAAATGAAAAAACTTTCGCCCATTCGTGCCTCGTCTTGGGGGATTGGTCGCATCCCTCCATTTGATTTGATCCGTGCCTCTGTAGGCTCTGGATTGAAGCGAAGCAGAAACCCAGCACAAATCTGCAAACACATCATCATTACGAGCGAAACAATCCATTTTGTTCGTCGAGCTTAGGCCGTATTCTCGAAACGGACGAGCGGAGGGCACGAAAAGGTCTGACCTATCAATAATTCGTCCATGAAGACCATCTTGTGAGCCGCTCAGCACACGAAATGGAAGAATATTCATGGACGATATAGAAATCTTAGAATCCGCATTCATATTATATAAGAGCCAAGAAATCTGGACTATGAACGCGGCCCATGAAGGTATTGGTCAAACTTGATCGCGAAATGCGCGAAAGAAAAGCCGATCCATCCCTCTCACTCATCGATTCACAGAGTGTGAACACGACGGGGCCCGCCGAAGAGCGGGGGTTCGATGGGGAAAAAAGATAAAGGGGAGAAAGCGGCTTATTGTGACGGATCTATCGGGAAATATATTGGCTTTGGTTGTTCACGCGGCAAATCCCCATGATACGACGCAGGGCGGAGAAGTATTTCAAAAGGCATTGAGTAAATACCCGAACCTTTTGGGTGTTTGCGCGGACGCGGGATATCGGAAAACATTCGAGAATTCCGTAAAGAGTTTAGGATTGAAGGTCGAAATAGCTGAGCAACTAAAATATGAATTTGAAACACTGCCCAAGCCTTGGCGTGGCGAACGAACATTTTCATGGCTGAACAATTACAGAAGATTAGCCAACGATTATGAAATCACGACGACTTCCGAGGAGAGCTATATAGAAATCTCGTCTATCTCGCTTCTCTTGAGTCGGCTGTTCAAGGCTTGAATGCAGATTCTGAAACCAATCAAGGCGGGGGTTCGAGGGCATTCTTCATTTGGGATTTGGAGGCCGCTACCCATCTTTTGGCCCCGACCAGATGGGGACTGGGGCCACGCTGCGGCTCGGCATCGCGGCGTCACTCTGTTTGGGTTGCCGATCGATGCGCTCAATCCCACTCTTAATGGCGTGGACACCGAATCGATCAGACTCGCGACGCTTCCCATCGTCGAGAACAGCGAGCGCCGATCGCTGCTGATGCTCATGGCCGAGTATTTCTCCTGGCTCGGCTACACGGACATCAGAGCACGCCTGCCCGGCCATCCAGCGCCCTCCATGTTGTCTGGAACACTGGAGGACCACCGGCCTGACCTGACGTGTCGCCAGAGCGATTCGAGGCAGACCCCGCTCATCTTGGAGACGGTCTGCACGAGCGAGCTCTCCGACCCACGGCTGGAGCATCGTTGGACGCTCCTGTTTTCAGCGGCGCGCCTCTATGGCGCGGAGCTGCATTTCTGTGTGCCGAGTTGGTCCGAGGCCGGGCCAGGCGATCAGCTCCTCAGGCAGCGGCTCGAACGGCTCGACGTCAGGCCTCATCGACTCTGGAGCGTGTGAGGTCGCGAGTTTTTTCAACGCCCGGTCGAGCCAAAGCCACCGCTGCCGCGCGCGGTCTCGTCGAGGCGATCGGCCTCCTGCCAATCGGCCTGAACCACGGGCGCGATGACGAGCTGGGCAATGCGCTCGCCGCGCTCGGCACAGAAGCGCTCCTGGCCGAGGTTGATGAGCGCCACAGCGATCTCGCCTCGATAGTCGCTGTCGATGGTGCCAGGCGCGTTCACGACCGTGACGCCATGCCGGGAGGCCAGACCACTGCGGGGCCGGACCTGCCCCTCGAACCCAGGCGGAATCGCGACACAGATGCCTGTTGGCACGAGGCGCCGCTCGAGTGGCGCCAGGGTGAAGACCTCGTCGGCGCGCAGATCGCTGCCCGAGGCACCGCCTGTCATGGGGAGCGGCAGGGGCAAGGGCGCGCCGCGCGCGCTCGAGGCAGGGGCGCGGTAGATTCGGATGCCGATTCGGGGAGCGTTGGTCATGGATCCTCTCAGTGCCCTCTCGTCCTCGCCCCCCATCGTGGCCGTCCTACCTCACGCACAGCATGCCCTCTCCTGAACGAGGAACGAGGCAGCTTCTCTTCAAAGTGTCGGTTGGGGGCGTGGATGGGGCTTCCCCTTGGACCTTGGAAGAGGAAGGGTGTCGTTGAAGTCGATGTGCTGCATCAAAGCGCCACGGGCGTGTCCCCACTCACCTCGGCGAGGCCATGTGCCGGGACCCACCCCTGGAGCCCGTTCAGGAGCCGGATGCGCTGAAAGCTAGCCTCGCGCTCGATGATCTGGACCTTGAGCCCCTCGTGGATCTCGAACTCGACTTTGAACTGCGCGTTCGGGCCCTCGCGGACAGGGAGCACGGCAGCGAGCACGATCGCCTCTTGCCCGTGCCGGTCGGCGTAGATGTGGCTCGCGAGGATCGCGCCCGAGAGCAGCGACAGCGCGAGCAGGGCGATGCCGACGATGGACAGCCAGGCGCGACGCCCCGCGAGGCGCCTGAGGAGCAGCAGGGCCCAGCCGAGCATCCAGAGGATGAGGAAGGCCATGGTCCAGATGTCGGCCTGCGTGTTCTGGGCGACGAAGTTGGCCAGCGGCCCGCTGCCGCCCGCTGCCGCCTCGGGCGCATCGACCAGTTTGTCGAGGCGCATCCGCTGGGCTTGGGCCAGGTTGGCCGCGACCTCGGTGTCGTTCGGCGCGGCGCGCACGGCCCTCTCCAGATAAAGGATGGCCGGTCCGAGCCGGTTCTGGCGCAGCAGGACCGTGCCCAGGTTGAAATAGAGGTCCGCGCCCGCAAAGCCAGCCGAGAGGAGGCGGTGGTAGCCGCTGACGCACTCGTCCGTCTTCTCGTGCAGGCAGGCGTCGTTCGCACTCTTGAAGAGGCGATCCGCGTCGGCCTGGGTCAGGTGTGCCGGGAGGTTCGAGAGGATGTCGGCGGTGACGGTCTCGGATGTGGCAGCGTCTTGGGCACGTGCCTCGACTGCGAAGAGCGCGCTCGAGAGCAGGGCGAGCGTCACGACAAAGGAGAGGGTCGGAAGTCGCGCTCCTCTGGCGGTTTCGAGCCGCATCGATGTGTCTTTCATAGGGAGGCGGCATGCTCCCAGTCGTTCGCCGAACGACACACGCACGAGGGACGCAGCGTGCTGCGCCCCGACATCGTCCGTTTGGCCGCAAAAACTGAGAGCTCGATTGTCCTGAGTCGAGAGGGCACGGAAAGCGCGTCGCTTCATCTCAAACGGCTCCTTCCTGACGGCGATCGTCGAGTTTGAGCGCCTCGATCGCCTGCATCGCGCGCAGCGCCTCGCCACAGATCTTCTCCATCGTGGTGCGCTGGCCACCGCCGGGCGCGAACCGGCCCGCGTCGCAGGTGTCGAGCACGTGTTCGAGCGCGGTGATGGCCTCTTCCGAGGCGCCCAACTCCAAGAGCGCCGCGTGCCGCTCGGGCCGCGTCATGCCGGTCGAAGGTCGGCCCAGCTTGTCTGTCAGGTAGGCGCCGATCGCCGCCGAGATCGCCGCGTAGAAGGCGTCGGCATCGCCCACCTTGGTCAGGGCCTCCGCTTTGCGCAGGCGCTGCTTGAGACGCTTGCCCGCGCCTCTCGTCCGGCGCTGGTCGCCATCCGAGGCGAACGCGAGTTTGCCGAGGTGGACCACGCCGAGCAGCAGCCACGCGAAAAAGGGCGAGAGCAGGAGCGGGAGGAACCAGGGGCGCTCGTGGATCGGCGTCGTCGGCCTCTGGAGCACGCCCTTGTAGCGCAGCGGCTTGAGGCCACTCGCTCCGAGGAGATTCACGGCCTGATCGGCTGGTTGGTGGCCGATCCCGGCCACCGCTGACTGGCCCAACGCCAGGGGCACGCCGCCACCCGCGCCCGCCTCGACGCGCAGCTGGATCGGGCTCGTCTGCGCCGTCCGATACTTCTTCTGTGCGGGGTCGAAGAAGGGCAGCTGGATCGCGGGCAGGGTGAAGGTGCCGGTCTTGGTCGGCATGAGCAGGTATTCGAACGTCCGCCGACCGCCGAAGAGGTTGCGGCTGTTGTTCAGGCGCTCGCTCGAGGTGGGCTCGTAGGCGCGCAGTCCCGGGATCTCTGGCAACGTCGGCATCGCGATGTTGCGCAGGTTGCCTCGCCCTTCGAGCGTCAGGCGCAGGGTGATGGGCTGGTTGAGCGTCACCTTCTCTGGCGAGGCCTCTGCCGACAGGCGCCAGCTGCCGACGTTGGCCGACTCGAAGCCCTTGGGCGGGTTGAGGGGCAGTGGCTGGATCTCGACCGTGACCGGCGGGGACTTGCGCTGCACCCTGCGGCCGCCCGACAGGTTGAAGAAGCCGATGCCCGAGCTGATCTCGGCCTCCATCTGATCGATCGTCAGCTTGCCGGACTTGAGGGGGAACAGGGCTTTGCGCCGCAGCAGATAGACCCGGTAGGCCACGCCATCGATGACGCGGCGCTCGCCCGAGATCTGCGACGGCGTTTCGAGGTCCTCGGACCAGAAGCCGTCGAGCTTGGGCATCTTCATGTTGGTGACGTTCGTCACGTCGGTGCGCGCGTAGAGCAAGAGCGACATCGTGATCTGTTCGCCCAGGTAGGCCTTCTTCTTGTCGAGGACCGTGCGCAGGAAGATGTCGCTGTCCTGGGGCTCGGCGCCACGCCTCGATCGACCGGCGCCGCCGCCCATGCCGAGGAACTTTTCGAGCTCTTCGAGCTCGTCGGCGCTCAGGAATTCGTCCAGACCGCCCAAGCCGCCGCCCATGCCGCCACGCGAGGGTGGCGGTGGTGACTGCGGTGCGGCGCTGCCCGAGCGACCCGACGAGCGCGCGGCCTTGCCTGCTCCGCTCGCGCTAGCATCTGGAGCGCCGCCCTTGGCCGCGCTGACCGTGATCTGGATGGGCGCCGTCTCGTAGCTCTTGCCTTCGAGGCGGAGCTTGCCCGCCGGGACCTTCAGCTTCCCAGTGCGCATGGGCGAGAGGATGAAGCGATAGACGCGCACCTTGCGAAACGACGGCGGTCCAGAGCCAGACATCTCGAACGATGTCTGCTCCGACTGCCGCTTGGAGAGCACCTGGAAGTCAGGGGAAAACTCCGGCAGCAGCAGCGTCTCGCTGCGGGCGTTGGCGTCGTGGGACAGGGTGACGGTCAGGGAGATCGTCTCGTCGAGCGGGACGCTCTCGCGATCGGCCACCGCGTAGAATTCGACGTTCTCCGCGCTCGGCGCGGCGATGGCTGGCAGGGCCAGGAAGAAGCTGAACGCGATGGCGGTGAGGCTGGTGAAGATGTGCCTCGCGACCACCCTCTCCCGACGCGGAGCGCCGTTGAGTTGGATTGAACGCGACAGTGCATGCGTCGAGTTGGAGCGAACGCACCAAGGCATCCCGGTCGTTTTCCCTCCCCCGCTGGCGGGAGAGAGCGGCGCGGAGCGCCGAGAGAGGGGATGCCCGATCGGCCTGGCAGATCCATCGAAGCGGTCGGAGCGCGCCCGCGGCGCTGCCGGACTACCAGTCTTTCTCGGGGTCCACACGCGACTTCACCTGTCCCTTCTGCTGATACATCAGGAATTGCTTCTCGTTGCGGCGCAAGGCGTCGAGCAGCTCTTCGGCCTGCTGACGCTCGATCTGCTCTGGCTGGGTCGAGGTCTCCTGTGGCTGGGCGCTCTGTGGCGGCGGCCCAGCGTCGCGCTCCCCCGCGTCGCGATCGTCCTGTGAGGCGTCCAGGTCTTCTGATTCACCGCCGTCCATCTCCTCGCCAGCGTCGCGATCATTCGACTCGCCTTCGCCGCCATCCTGTGAGGCGTCGCTCGCGGAGGCGTCACTGGAATCACCACCATCCCGCGACTCGCTCGCATCCATCGACGCGTCATCGCCCGAGGAGGCATCTCGGTCATCTGATTCGCCACCGTCCTCTCTCTCGTCAGAATCCTGCTGCTGACCGCCGTCCTCCTGCTCGCCACCATCGGCCGATTCAGATTCGCCACCACCGTCCTGTTCGTCGCTGCCGCCGTCAGCCTCGCTCTGCCCGCCATCCTCCTGCTGCGCGGCATCGGACTCGCCGCCGTCCTCGGATTGCTCCTGGCCAGCGTCTGGATCGCCGCCTTCTTCATTCTTGTCTTCGCCCGCATCGGGCGGCTCTTCACCGCCGTCCGAGGGATCCTGGCTCTGCTGGTTCTCGTTGGACTCGGGCGGCTTGCCGCGCAGCAAGAGCTCCAGGTTGCGGCGCGCTGGCTCGTGCTTGGGGTTGATCTTGAGCGCCTGGCGGTAGGCCACCTTGGCGCTGTCCTGCTGGTCGAGCGAGAGGAAGGCGTTGCCCAGGTTGTAGAAGCTGTCGGCCTTGAACCCCTCCTGGTTGGCCGTGGCCAGGGCGCGCTCGTAGGCCTGCCGCGCCTCTTCGTGTTTGCCCAGCCGCAGCAGGGTGTTGCCCATGTTGAATTGGAGTTCGGCTGGCCTCTTGTCGAAGGCCGCGCCCGCCGCTTCGTAGAGCCGCAGGGCCTCCTCGAAATCGCCCCGCTCGTAGGCCTTCGTGGCTTCGGCGACCTGCGGGTGATCCTTCTCGAAGACGCTCGCGGCCTGTGCCGTGGCCGAGGCGAAAAGGAGGAGAGACAGGACAGTCAGCGGGACGATGATTGGGTTGTGTCGTTTTGGGCCAACGAACGAAGTAGGGGCAGGCCTCTGCATCTGCCCTTCGTGTGTGTTCGTCTTGCCCGTCTCTGGGAGGCCACGGGGGGCCGCCTCTACGACGCGACGCTCGGCCGCGACGTCCAAGAGGTCAGAGCCTGGTTGTCGAGAGAGACATCCAGGAGAGGTCAGTCGCAACGGCGCGCTCATGCTGCACCTCGCTTCTGCTTCGATGTCGCCTTCGGCGATGCCGTCTCCCGGCCTGGCCGGATGGCCGCGCCCAGGAGCAGGAACAGCAGGCCCGCGAACGCGAACGGCACGAAGAGCTCCTCGTATTGCGTCGTGGTCCGGCCCTCGAACTCGGACTTGGCAAAGCCGTCGATGAGCGCCTCGATCTTCTGGAAGCCAGGGTCGTGCGGCGTGGCCAGAATCAGGCTACCGCCCGTTTGGTCGGCGATGGAGGCGAGCCCGCTCTCGTCCAGGCGCGCCATGACCGTGTTCCCGCGGCGATCCTTCTTGTAGCCGACGAAGTTGCCGCGCTTGTCCATCTCTGGGATGGGCTCGCCCGCCGTCGTGCCGAGGCCGAGCGCGAGCACCTGGATGCCCATCGCCTCGAGCTCGGCTACCTGGGCCGCGACGCCGCTGTTCATCGTGTCCTCGCCGTCGGTGAGCAGCAGGATGACGCGCGCCTTGGCGCGGCGCTCGGCGTTGACGAGCAGGTCCTTCGACTCTTCGAGTGCCCGGGCGATGTCCGTCCCCTGGACCGGCATATTGGCCACGTCCACCGCGCGCAAAAACAGCTTGGCAGCGGCCAGGTCGTTCGTGAGCGGGCACTGCGTGAAGGCGTCGCCCGCAAAGACGACGAGGCCCACGCGGTCGCCCTTGCGGCGGTCGAGCATCTCGGAGAGCTCCAGCTTGGCGCGGGCGATCCGGCTGGGCTGGATGTCGCGCGCCAGCATCGAGCGGGAGGCGTCGATGGCGATGACGAGGTCGATGCCGTAGCGCTTGGTGAGCTCGCTCTTGGCGCCGAACTGGGGTCGGGCCAGGGCAACGGCAAAGCAGCCGAGCGCCAGGACGACCATGAGGGCGCGCAACCACGGGCGCAGCGCGCTGGCGCCTGGGATGGCCGTGCGGCGCGTGGGCTGGGCGAACATCTGATCGAGGAGGTTGTGGCGCCGCCGCGCCAGGGCAGTGATCAGGAGAAATGCCACGAGCGCGACGAGGGCGAGCTGCGCCAACGCGCCTGGATCGGCGAACCGGGGCGAAGGGAACAGGACGCCCAGGATCTTGAGGAACGGGAGCTGGAGCGCGTTCACGGGAAGCTCCTCAGCCGCGTCGTGGCCAGCAAGAGCTCGAGCGCGAGCAAGATGACCGCGAGCCAGAGCAGGGGTGGGAAGAGCTCGGTGCGCTGCTGGTAGCCGCCGCCCTCTTCGATCTCGGTCCGTTCGAGCTGGTTCAGAATGTCGTTGAGCCCCTTCTCCAGCGCCCTCTTGTCGAGCGCCCTGTAAAAGGTGCCGTTCGCCTCGTCGGCGATGGCCTTCAGGAGCTCGACGTTCACCGGTATCTCGACCTCCTGGTAGCTCATCTTGCCGAAGAAATCGGGGCCAGATGGGTAGGGGACCTTGCCGCCCTTGCCCACGACGATGGTGAACACGCGGATGCCCAGCTCCTTGGACATGGCCGCTGCCTCCATCGGCGAGATGTTGCCCGCGTTGTTGTCGCCGTCGGTGATGAGGATGACGACGCGGCTCTTGGCCTCGCTCTCGCGCAGGCGGTTCAGCGCCGTGGCCAGCGCGTTGCCGATGGCCGTCCCGTCCTCGATGAGCCCTGTCTTGATGTTGCCGAGGATGTCGCTGAGCACGTTGTGATCGAAGGTGAGCGGCGCCTGCGTGTAGGCCTCACCCGCGAACACGACGAGGCCGATGCGGTCGTTGGGGCGGCCCTCGATGAACTTCTGGAGGACCTGTTTGGCCACGGTGATGCGGTCGCGTGGCTTGAAGTCGGCGGCCAGCATCGAGGTCGAGATGTCGAGCGCGACGACGATGTCGATGCCCTCGACCGACACGTCGCGAGTCTGCTGCCCGACCATCTGCGGCCTGGCCACGCACACGATGACGAGCGTGACGGCCGCCAGGCGCAGGAAGGTGGGCACGCCCGTGAGCTGGGCGAGGCCCTTGGGCGCGTCACGGAATGCGTCGAAATTCGTCAGCCGGATCACGCCCGAGCGCCGCTTCTCCTGCCGGGCCAGGAAGAGCAGGAAGGCCCAGGCCAGGGGGATGAGGAGCAGGGCGGCCTTGTTCTGAAAGAGAAAGGTCTCGTCCATCACGCCACGACTCCTGTTCCTGCCGAGGTTGGCAGGGCTCTGTCGTCTCTTCTCGTGTCGTCCAGGTTCACGCTCGCCGTCGTTGTCTGCACGAGCGTGATGGCCTCCTCGATGGCGCGCTTGCACAGCGAGGCGGGCGCGATTGCCTTGGCAAAGCGGACGAAGTCACCCTCGCGGCAGTGGAGCTCGAACTGGGTGAAGTTCAGGCCAGGCGTATGGAGTCGACCGAGCGCGGCGAGCAGCTCCTCGGTCGTCATGTCGAGCGCGTCGAAGCCATAGCGCTCGCCCAGATAGCCGCGCTCGATCTCCGAGAGCCGGAAGAACATCTCGCGCTCGCGGCCCTGGCTCGGCAGGTCTTCGGCACGCAGCGCGTGGAGCGCGGCCAGCGCGCGCACGTGGAGCGGATCGAGGGGCTTCGGCGCCGGGGCCTTGCGAGGCCGCGCCCGCAGGTGCTTCCACAGGCGCATGAGCGCGAAGAACAGGCCCACCGCCACGAGGACACCGAGGAGAATCCAGAGGATCAGGTAGTCGGCCACGCGCACCTGCACGGGCGGCAAGATGTCCGCGTAGCCCGACTCGTCGTCCTCGGCCACGACGCCCACACCCGTCACGGAAGGGCCATCGATCTCGAGCAGCTTGTCGCCAGAGGGGCCAGTGGCCTGGAGCCGGAGCGTGGGCAGCGTCTTGGCGCCCAGCTCGAAGAGCGCCGCGCGCAGCGTGAAGCGCGTGAGCTGAAGCCCATCGTCCGTCGGCGTCCGTGTGGCCTGGGTGTCGAGCAGGTCCACGTCTGGCCCGAGCGAGAAGTCGCGGCCGAGCTCGTAGTGCTCCTCCGGGCGATCCAGGACCTCAATCGTGATCGTGAACGGCTCGCCGAGCTTGGCCTGGAAGGGGGTCACCTCGGCGCGGGTCGAGTGCGGTGTGGCCTTGGGGATTTGCGGCGCGACCGTCGCGTCGGCTTTGACCTCTTCGACGGCGGGCGCTTGTTCTGCCGGTGGTCGTTTTGCCTGCTTCTTGGACTTGGCTTTGGCCTTTGGCTTGGCCTTCGCTGTCGTGGGTTGCGGCGAACCGGTCTGTGCTGCCTGAACAACTGGCGCCAGGGCGAGGAGGGCGGCGATCGAAAGGGCGATGAGTCGGAGGGCACGCATGGGGCGATCTCTCTCAGGCGGCCAGGCGCTTCGAACGGGCGCGGAAAAAGGCGACGAGGGGTTTGACGAAGTCCTGCTCTGGCTGGAGCGCGACGAAGTCCATCGAGAGCTTCTTGAACAGCCGATCGCGCTTGTCCTTCCTGTCGGCGACGAACTTCTCGAAGTGACGGCGCACGCTCGAGCTGGAGAAGTCGATGCGCCGCCGCTCGCCCGTCTCTGGGTTCTCGACCACGGCGATGCCACCAGCGGGCAGGCCCGACTCGAACGGATCGCTCAACACGACCGGGATGAGGTCGTGGCGCCGCGCGCAGATGCGCAGCGAGTCCTCGAAGTCGTCGCTGATGAAGTCGCTGATGAGGAAGCTGACGCACCGGCGCTTCTGCACGCGCAGGAAGGTCTCCAGCGCCAGGCTCACGTCCGTGCCCAAGCCCTCGGGTTCGAACGTGAGGATGTCGGTGATGAGCCGCATGACGTGCTTGCGGCCCTTCTTGGGCGGCACGAAGCGCTCGACGCGGTCGGAGAACAGGATGAGGCCCACGCGGTCGTTGTTCGAGATGGCGCTGAAGGCGAGCAGGCCCGCGAGCTCGGCGGCGAGCTCGGCCTTGGTCTTCTGGCGCGTGCCGAAGTCTTGCGAGGCCGACATGTCCACGAGGAGCATGACGGTCAACTCGCGCTCCTCGGCGAAGACCTTGACGTAGGCCTCGTCGAGCCGCGCCGTCACGTTCCAGTCGATGGTGCGGATGTCGTCGCCCGGCTGGTAGAGGCGGACCTCCTCGAAGGTCATGCCACGGCCCTTGAAGACCGAGTGGTATTGGCCCGCGAGGGTCTCATCGACGGCCTTGCGCGTCGTGATCTCGATCTTGCGCAGCTTCTTGATGAGTTCGCTGGGGAGCATGGGTGGGATCTCTCGACGGGTTTGGGATTTCGTAGGGGCGATTATCAATCGCCCGTCGTCGAAAATGGTTTGGCTGAGCCGCCGTGGATGGAGGGAGTGTGGGCACGGGCGATGATTGATAATCGCCCCTACGCATCACGGCATTTGGCCGGTCACGGCACCTCCACCCGCGCGAAGATCTGCTGGAGGATCTTCTCGGGCGTCAGCTCTTCGGCCTCGGCCTCGTAGGTCAGGCAGATGCGGTGGCGCAGCACGTCCAGGCCCATGGCCTTCACGTCCTCGGGCGTGACGAAACCGCGGTGGCGCAAAAAGGCGTGGGCGCGGGCAGCCTGCGTCAGGGCGATGCTGGCGCGCGGCGAGGCGCCGTAGTCGATGTATTCGGAGAGGTCCTTGAGCCGGGCCTTGGCTGGCTCGCGCGTCGCGAACACGAGGTTGACGATGTAATCCTTGATCTTGTCGTCGATGTAGATCTGCTCGACGACGTTGCGCATCGCCACGATCTCCTCGGGCGAGATGACCGGGCTGGCCTTGGGCACCGTGGCCGAGCTCATGCGGTCCATGATGAGGCGCTCTTCCTCGCGCGTCGGGTAATCGACCTTGAGCTTGAGCATGAAGCGATCGACCTGGGCCTCGGGCAAGGGATACGTGCCCTCCTGCTCGATGGGGTTCTCGGTCGCCATGACGATGAACGGCTGCGGCAGCTTGAACGTCGTGTCGCCGATCGTCACCTGCTTCTCCTGCATGGCTTCGAGCAGCGCGCTCTGGACCTTGGCCGGCGCGCGGTTGATCTCGTCGGCCAGCACCAGGTTCGCGAAGATGGGGCCGCGCCGGATCGAGAACTCGCCCGTCTTCTGGCTGTAGATGGTCGTCCCGATCACGTCGGCGGGCAGCATGTCCGGGGTGAACTGGATGCGCATGAAGCGCGCGGTCAGCGTTTCGGCGAGCGTCTTGACCGTCAGGGTCTTGGCCAGGCCAGGCACGCCCTCGATGAGCACGTGGCCGCCCGTGATGAGGCCGATGAGCGCGCGCTCGATCATGTATTTCTGACCGACGATGACCAATTGGGTTTCGGCAATCAATTTATCGACGAAAGCGCTGGACTTCTGGACCAATTCATTCAGCGCGCGAATGTCCTGGTGCATGTGGAGACCTCGAAAGAGAGAAAGAGAAAAGTCCGCTCATCTATTCGGTTCAGTCATGAGCGGGCGCGGGATGAATCGAGAAATGCCAACGTGATTGAGGCAAAAGGATGCGAGTGCGGGCAAATCAACCATACGGCCAAATCCATTATTTCCACCGTCGAGGCGGATTTTGATTCGGCTCACCCGTGAGCGTGTCCACCGCTCAGGAGGGGAACGACGCCCATGGCGAGCAAGCCAGCGGCGAGGCCCGCGAACATGGACCAGCGCCAGCCGATCTTGCGATGGACCTGGGGCAGGAGGTCGGCGAGCGCGAGGTAGAGGAACGTGCCTGCCGAGAAGGCGAGGACCCATGCCGTGAAGTTCGTCGGGGCGAGCGTCCGGGCGAGGAGGAAGTAGAGGCCTGCGCCGAGGGGGACTGTCAGGGCGAACAGGAAGAGGAGCAGGAAGGTGGCGCGCCGGGTGGTGCCCGCGTGGACCAGGAGCGCGGCGAGCGCCAGGGACGAGGGGACTTTGTGGGCCACGATGGCGACGAACACGGCGCCGCCGATGCCAGCGGTGATCGATGAGCCCAGGGCCACGCCATCGAACAGCGTGTGCGCGCTCAGGCACAGGAACGCGACGATGCCCAGGGAGGCGTGGTCGTGGTCATCACAGCCCTCGCGCAGCTCCTCGCAGGAGTGGCGGATGACGAAGCGCTCCAGGAAGAACATCACGAGCGCGCCCAACGGAATGCCGAGCAGGGAGAGAGGAGGGCCCAGGTGGAGCGCCTCGGGGATCATCTGGCAGAAGGCCGTGCCGAGCATCACGCCCGCCGCGAAGGCGAGGAGTATCTCGGTGCGGCGGTGGCCGCGATCGCGAATCAGGAGGATGATCGCGCCGCTGCAAAGGGCGATCAGGACGATGGCGAGCGAGTAGAGGGCGAGCTGAAAGGGCGCGTTCAAGGGGAGGTGGTTTCCATCGGACGATCGATCCGAAATGGAGATCGGCATCGACAAGGGGAGCGAGCCTCGCCTGACGTTGGACGAGACATCGATTCCAACGGGCGGGCGAGGGACAGGCAAAAAGGCGGCGGCCCTTACACTTGCGCTCGAAGAGGTGTCAATTGAGTGGATTTGAATGATTAGTGTCTTGGATATTCAAAAACAGCTGTTTCCAGTGATTTATATCGTAAAGCATTATCGCACAGCCACCTCTTGAGATTTGCCCATGTCTTTTCGTGAGTAAAGCATGAGTGACCTCGGTGTTGTTGGGAGTGCATTCTTAGCGTTGCTTTTTTATACGGCTATATACAGCGGTTTCAAAAAAGAATGAAGCCCTCCTCATAGAGTGACAGAAGGCTCGAAATGGGTGTCAAACTTTCCTGAAACCGCTGTAATCCTTTCAGTGTATTGACACATGACATCCGAAGTATATTTGAGCACTTTGGCAAAATCGATGGAGATTCGCATCTCTAATAACAATCGTTTCGCGCCTTCCGGCAAGTGGTTCAAACATCATAATGGATTATCCATGAGCAGGTATGACTCCATTGAAATCAATCATCGCTGCCGCCAATTCACATAAAGCAATAAATGTATGATGCGTCCGTCTTTTCATACCGAGGAATCAATCGTCCCTTGCCTCGAATGACGACCACTGGAGGTTGCTCGCAACGCATCGACGACAACGCATCGGTCGTCGGTCATCCGAGAGAACTCGATTGCTCGTCGAGCAGCTCCAGCTTTTTCTTGCGCGGCAGGCGCTTGATCGCTGCCTCGCGGCGCAGGGCCTCGCCCCTGGAGCCGAGCGTCTCCAGATAAACGAGCTCGACGGGGAGACGCGAGCGCGTATAGGCCGCGCCCTTTCCGCGCCGATGCGTTGCCAGGCGCTTGGCCACGTCGTTCGTCGCGCCGGTGTAGAGCGTCCCGTCGCCGCAGCGCAGCACATAGACCGACCACGTCCCTGCCACGATTGCTCTCGACTCCGAGCCTGATCCTGACTTCGCTTCTGACGCCATCCGACTTCTCCGAATCCGAATCCAAAGCCGATCGTTCCCAGCCGTTTCTTGTTCGATCGACTTCAGGAACCACCATGCCCGAGTCCCCCGAGTCATCGCCATCATCATCATCACTGCCATCACCTGACCTCGCGCGAGCGCGCGTCGCGCTCCAGCGCTGCGCCGACACCTCGCCCAAGGCCATTCACGCCGCAGTGCGCGCAGCCTTCACTGCCCTCCCGAACATCGACGCGCTCCTCAGACCGGGCCGCCGCGTGTTCCTCAAGGTGAACCTCGTCTCGAACGCCACACGCGAAGAGGCCATCTGCACCGATCCCGAGGTCGTGCGTGCCGCTGTCATCGAAGTCCGCGCCCGGGGCGCCACACCGGTGATCGGCGACAACCCGGCCATCGCGTCCGAGGCCTCGGTCCTGCGTGCGTCGGGCATCGGCGCCATCGCGGCCGAGCTCGGCGTCGAGACGCCAGACATGGGGCCGACCGCCACGCTCAAATGCGCGCGCGCCGAGCGCTTTGACGCGTTCGAGGTCTCGAAGGCCATCCTCGACGCCGACGTGCTGCTCAACCTGCCCAAGCTCAAGACCCACACGCTGACCTACATGTCGATGGCCGTGAAAAACCTATTCGGCCTCATCCCGGGCATACGCAAAGCGCGCTGGCACGTGCGCGCGCCGCACGCCGACCTGATGGCCATCCTGCTGAACGACCTCTACGGTGGCGTGGCCGATCACTTCGCGGCCAGAGGTGGCGGCCTCCTCCACCTGTGCGACGGCGTGAACGCGCTCGAGGGCGATGGACCTGGGCACGGTGGCCGACCGCGCTTCCTCGGCGCCATCCTGGCCTCGACCGACGCCATGGCGCTCGACCGCGTCGGCTGCGAGGTGGCTGGGCTCGATCCAGAGTGCCTCGTCACCCTCCCCAGGGCTTGGCGCCGCCCACTCGGCAAAGGCGAGCGCGCAAACACAGACCGCGTCGAGATCGTTGGCGCGACCATCGCCGACTTCGCGGGCGTGAGGCTCGTGCCGCCAACAGGGGGCGGCTTCAAGCTCGACGGCATCGCGATGTGGCTCGGCAACCAGCGCTGGCTGCGCGATCTGATGATCGAGCACCCGCGCCTCACTGCCGATCAAGCCTGCATCGGTTGCCGACGCTGCGCCGAGATCTGCCCGGCAGACGCGATCCGCTTCTCGAGTGCCGCGCTGCCCGTCCCCGTCTTCGACAAGCGGCCCTGCATCCGCTGTTATTGCTGCGCCGAGGTCTGCCCCAAAGGCGCCATCGAGAAGAGCCCGCTCCCCTGGCTGGGCCGCCTGTTCACATGAGCCTCCTCTCCCGCCTCTTCCACCGCGTCGAAACCGCGCTCGTGCTCGGCGCCGCGCTCCTCTCGCTCCTCTTCTACGCACGCCTGCCCGCCGCCTTCCCGTCACAGGCAGATGAAGCGGCCGTGCGAGCGCGCGTCCTAGAAGTCTCCCAACCCGGTGAAGCTGTCCTGCTCGCGCCGCACTGGGCAGAGCGCGCGCGGCTCTTTGGACTCGGGCTGCCCGTGCTCAACCTCTCGCGCTTTGCCACGCCCGAGGATCTGAAGCGCTGGCCAGGCCTCCTCGTGCTCTCGTTCGACGCGCTGCCGCGTGCGGAGCGCGACGCGACGTTCGAGCTGCTCAGCCGCGCTGGGTTCGAGCGGACGGGCGAGATCGAGCCGTTCGGGAAACTCTCGCTCGCGCGCTTCCGAAATCTCCACCCGCGCGAGGTGACCTTCCGCGCCTCAGCCACGTCCGAGCGAACGCGCGAGATCCACTTCAAGCCCTACCGCTGCGTGGCGCTCTCCCCCAAAGGCAGCGCGCCGAGCGCGATCGAATTCAGCGACGTGACGCTCGGGCGCTCTGTCGAGTTGCTCGCGGGGCCCATTGGCCAGACCAACCTGCGGCACGAGGGACGCGCGCCCCTCACCTTCCGCGCCGCGATCGATGGCGAGCGCGTGCTCGAGTGGACATGGGCGCCTGGCGATCCCGAGGAGAAGCGCGCGTCGATCGACACGTCGGACAAGGGCAAGTTCGGCGCTGGCCCGCACACGCTGCGCTTCGAGTTCGAGGGCAAGCACGCCGAGCTCTGCTTCGAGGCGGAGGTGACGCGATGACTTGGACGACGAACCGATGCGACGCGCTCATCGCCTTCGCGCTGGCCCTGATCACGCTCGCCGCCCTCCTCATCGGTGAGCATTCGATCGGCTTCATGCGCGACGAGGGCGTCTATTTCGAGGCAGGCCGCCGCTACGCCGCGTGGTTTGCCGACGATCTGCTGGCCTTCGACGGAACCACCCCCTTCTCGGACGAGGTCATCCGCTGCCGCTTCGAGTTCAACCGCGAGCACCCGGCCCTGATGAAGTCGCTCTTCGGACTCTCCGAGCGGCTCTTCACCCAAAAGCTCGGACTGATGCGCGAGGCGACTGGCTTTCGCCTGCCCGCGATCCTCTTCTCGGCCCTGCTCTCCGCGCTGCTCTTCCTGCTCGGTCGCCACGTGACGACCCGCCGCGCCGCGCTGTTCGCCGTGCTCGGCTTCTGGCTCGTGCCCAGGACGTTCTTCCACGGCGCGCTCGCCTGCTTCGACATGCCCATCGCCTGCGCATGGCTCCTCACCGTGGTCTGCTACCGCCACGCGATAACGGCACGCACTGCCTGCTCGATCCTCGGCGTTGGCCTCGCCTTTGGGCTCGCGCTGTCGATCAAGCACAACGCCTGGATCATCCCGGGCGTGCTCCTCATCCACTGGGCGCTCACCGAAATTCCGAAACGTCGATGCCGAGATCTGCCGCGAACGCTGCTGCCCTTCGCATCGATGCTGCTCATCGGGCCGCTCACCCTCCTGGCGACCTGGCCCTTTCTCTGGCACCACCCGATCGATCGCTTCCTCTGGTACGCGCGCTTCCACACGCGGCACATCAACTATCCCTGGGAATTCCTGGGACAGCTGCTCGTCGAGGCGCCCTTCCCGCCCGGCTACGCGCTCGTGCTCACCGGCCTCACGGTCCCGATCGCGCTGCTCGCGCTCATGCTGACCGGATCGATCCACGAGGTGGCACGCTTCGCGGCGACCTACGCCATCGATCCAATCCGTCGAAGGTTCGGCAAGCCGCCCTTGCTGGCCGAGCCGCTCGACAGCGACAGCCTGCTCCTCCTCGGGAACGGCTTTGCCTCGCTGTTCGTTTTCTCCATGCCGTTCGTCCCGATCTTTGGCGGCGTGAAGCACTGGCTGCCAGCCATGCCGTTCCTCTGTCTGTTCGCGGCGCGCGCGCTCGAGCGGCTGTCGTCGCGCCTCGAAGCCTGCGCTCCATCGAAGATGCGTCGAGCGATCTTTCCGGCCCTCACAACCCTCGTCCTGCTGCCCGCGCTCATCGGCCTCATTCGCATCCATCCGTATGGGACGAGTTTTTACAATGAGCTTGCCGGTGGTCCTGCGGGCGGCGCGAGCCTCGGGATGCACCGGCAGTATTGGTCGAACAACGTGACGGGCGTCTTCGAGTGGCTGAATGCGAATGCGCCCCAGGGCGCCCGCGTCTATCTCCACGAGGTGACACTCGCGGCATTTCAGGCCTACCAAAAGAATGAAATGCTTCGAGGCGATCTGAAATACACCAGCTCTATTGGGAATTCTCTGATCGCCGCCTATCAATACATGCCGGAATTCAGGGACATCGAATTTCAAATCTGGAATTCGTATGGGACACAAACCCCTGTGACGGGCCTTTATCTCGATGAGACGCCGCAGATTGTCGTCTATTGGCGACCGTGAATTCTCTCTGATTCGTCCTGTTCGACATCCTTGGTCCTTGGTCGAGGCAAGCCTCGAAGCCAGTCCGTCGAGCCGTTTTTGCCTCAGCACTAATTTCTCGATGGAATGAATGGAAATACAATTCATTTACGCCTCAATCCCCCTGCCAGGGTAATCGAATTCTGTTTTTCGACCAAGATCGAGGCGTGTCTTCGTAGGGGCGTTGCGTGCAACGCCCTGCGGTCGTCATTCG
>JAISIF010000038.1 GCA_031262165.1 Myxococcales bacterium
CCGCTCCTCAACCCGCTCCTCAACCCGCTCCTCAACCCGCTCCTCAACCCGCTCCTCAACCCGCTCCTCAACCCGCTCCTCAACCCGCTCCTCAACCCGCTCCTCAACCCGCTCCTCAGCCCTCTCCCGCAAGCGGGAGAGGGAGATTTTTGAAGACTCACGAGATCAGCGGTTCCCTCTCCGACTCGTGGAGAGGGCGGACACGGCGTGCCGGGAGAGAATTTTCGGACAAGCCATCTCCCTCAATTGAATCCCCGACGACCGGGCTTGTCTGCCACCCGAACGACGTCGAGCTTTGCGGCCTCCTCGACAACTTCTGAAACCCAGGAGGCCACCCGCGATGAATCGCCTGTCCCTGCTCTGTCTCGTCCTGTCGTCGTGCGCCATGCCGCTCGCGGCGCTGTCGCTGTCGGCCTGCTCGTCCCAAATCGCGGCAGCCTCTGCCTCTGCCACGGACGCAGCCTCCTCTCACTCGGGGCAGGCGCGGGCGAGCGTGCCACGGCCCATGCTGGCCCGCCTGGACCCGAGCGCGATCACGGGTTGCTCGATCGCCGATCTGGTCGAGCAGGTTCGGCCAGCCGTCGTGGGCATCACCACGCAACGCGAGGTCTCTGCCAAGAGGGGCGGTGACCTGCCGTTCTTCTTTGGCGGCCGCGGTGGTGGTGAGCAGGGCAGCGGATCGCGCATCGAGCGCGGGATTGGCTCTGGCTTCATCATCGATTCGAGCGGGCTCGTCGTGACGAACCACCACGTCATCGATGGCGCGGACACACTCGACGTCCGGCTCTCTGATGGGACGGTCCTGTCGGCCACGCTCAAGGGCGGCGACGCGCCCACGGACATCGCCCTGCTCGAGATCGTCGAGCCGCCCCAAAACCTGCCAACGGTCGAGCTCGGCGATTCGGATGGACTGCGCGTCGGCGACTGCGCGGTGGCCATCGGCGATCCCTTTGGCCTGGAGCTGACCGTCACACGCGGACTCATCTCGGCCAAGGCGCGCGAGATCACGAACCAGCCCTACGACCAGTTCCTCCAGACCGACGCGGCCATCAACCCTGGCAACTCGGGAGGGCCGCTCTTCGACATGGCCGGCCGCGTCATCGGGATCAACACGGCCATCGTGGCCTCGGGACAAGGCATCGGCTTCGCGGTCCCGGTCAACCTGCTCAAGGCGCTCTTGCCCGACCTCGAAAAGAACGGCCGCGTGGTGCGCGGCTATCTGGGCATCGTCACCCAGACGCTGACCCCAGACCTGGCCGCGGCCCTGGAGACCGACGCGGAAAAAGGCGCGCTCGTGGCGCAGGTCGCGCTTGGTTCGCCCGCCGAAAAGGCCGGGATCGAGACCGGCGATCTGATCGTCGGCGTGCAGGGCAAGGCCGTCGAGGGCGCGAGCGACCTGTCGCGCGAGATCGCCGCGTTGGCACCCGGCACGCGCGTGACGCTCGAATGCTGGCGCACCGGAAAATCGAGGCAGGTCCAGGTGACGCTCGACGAGCGCCCCAATCGACTGGAGAACCAGCGACAGCCTTCACAGCAGGGTGGCGAGGAGGCGCCTCGCCTGGGCGTGCTGCTCCGCCAGCTCCCCGAATCAGTGGCCAGCGAGCTGGGCGTGAGCGGCGGGGCGCTCATCGCCCGCGTCGAGCCTGGATCGCGCGCGGCCCAGGCAGGGCTGCGGTCTGGCGATGTCATCGTCGAGATCAACCACGACGAGGTCGCGAGCCCCTCGGCGCTGGTGCAGGCCATCCGCAAGCTCGGTGACAAGGCCTTCGTGTTGAGGGTGTTTCGCAATGGCCAGCCCGCCTTCGTGGCAGTGCCTCAACAGCGGCGTTGAACGCCTTGCCCCAGGGTGTGCCCTCGAATTCTCCCGTCGCCACGCTGGTCCGAATTCGAGGACAGCCTCGCGTCTCGCGATGACGAATCGTTCGTTCGCTCCAATCACCCCAAAAGAATCATGGATTTTCAGCAGGCCATCGCCTCCTCCAGCGACTCCTTCTCTATCTAGACAGGAGCCTGGCCATGCGACAGCACCCCGCCTCGCCCTCCGAGAGAGAGCGTGCCCTGGGAGGCAGGCCACTCCTGCTGTCCGCGCTCCTGTTCGCGCTCGGGATTGCCCTCGCCCCCTGGCTTCCGAGCCTCCCTGGCGTCATCGTCGCGCTCTGCGCCGCGTGCGCGCTGCTGGCCGCGCTGGGATCGCGCCGCGTTCCCCTGATCTGCTTCAGCCTGATCTCGCTCTCTTTCTTCCTGTGGGGCGTTGGCCTCGCTCAGCTGCGCGCCCGCGTCGAAGTCCCGCGGCTCCTGGAGGACGAAGAGGTCGTCGAAGGCCGCGTCGCGTCAGATCCCGAGGCGCGAGATGGGCGGACGCGCTTCATCCTGGAGGTCGCGCGCCTCCTGCGTCGGGAGGGCGTCCCCGTCGATGCGCGCTTCGGGGTTCGCCTGAGCGTGGAGGGCGACCCCGCCGTGTTTCGCGGCGACGTGCTGCGCGCCAAGGTGCGCCTGCGCCCGATCGACGGCCCGCAGAACTGGGGCGCTTCGGATCCGAGGCCAGGTCACGCTGCCCGAGGCGTCCTTTTCTTTGGCACCGTGGTGCGCGGTCAGTGGAGCGCCATTGGGCACCCACCGGTCGCCGCGAGCTTCCAGAAAGCCTATCGAGATCGCTTTGCCGCGCTGGTCGGGCGCGTGGTGGGCGATGGACCTGCCACTGCCGAGCTCATCCAAACGCTCGGCCTGGGCGATCGCGCCACGCTGCCCGAGGAGACCCTCGACGACTTTCGCGCGATCGGGCTCGCGCATTTGCTCAGCGTGTCTGGCCTCCACGTCGGGGTCGTGGCGCTCGGTTTTTATCGGCTCCTGCGCTGGCTCCTCACGCGGAGCGCGCGCCTGATCCTGCGCATCGACGTGCTGCGCCTCGCCAGCATCGGCGCACTCCCCATGGCCTGGGCCTACGTGTGTCTGACCGGCGCCGAAGTCCCGGCCATCCGCGCTGGCGTGATGGTGAGCGCCTTGTTTGCCGCGCGCATCCTCGACCGCGAGCAGGATGCCCCGAGCGCGCTCTGTCTCTCCGCGCTCCTCATCCTCGCGACCGATCCAGCGTCGCTGCGCGCCCTCTCGTTTCAGCTCTCGTTCGTCTCGATCGCCGCGCTGCTCGTGCTCCAGCCTCGATTCCGGCGCCTCTTTCCGACGATGCCGATCGCTCGAAGCGGCTGGCGTGCGCTCATCTCCAGAAGCGCCAACGCGCTCTTCAGCACGATCGCTGCGACGCTGGCGGCCTCGCTCGCGACGGCGCCCCTCGTGGCCAGCGCATTTCAGCAGGCGTCTCTCATGGCCGTGGCCGCAAACGCCGCCGCGTTGCCCATCGGGAGCGCGCTCACGGTGCTCTCGGCAGCCGCCGCGCTCGCGATGCCGCTCAGCGATCACCTGGCAACCGCGATCCTATGGATCGCCGCTCCCCTGGCCAGAGGGCTCCTCGCGCTCGCCAACCTTCTGTCCACGCCAACGTGGGCCAGCCTCCACGTGGCATCGCCCACGCCCCTGTTCATCGCGGCGTTCTATGGCTCCCTGTTGGCGATCCCGCTCTGGGAGCGCTCGCACCGCGCGGCCGCGTGCCTGGCCATCGCCGGGCTCCTCACCTGTGGCATGAGCACCGCGTGGCCACTCGTCGATCGGCGACTCGACCGCTCCCTGCGCGTCACCTTTCTCGCGATTGGCCAGGGTGACGCGGCGCTCGTCCGCTTCCCCCTTGGCCAGACCATGCTGATCGACGGCGGCGGTGATCCCGAGGGGCGCTGGAAGATCGGCGCGCAGGTCCTGCTCCCCGCGCTGCGGCGCCTGGGCATCCATCGGGTGGACACGCTCGTGCTCTCGCACCCGCACCCAGACCACGCGCTCGGCCTGATCGAGGTGGCCAGCGCGCTCGCGCCACGCGAGGTGTGGATCGGCGCCAACACAGCGAATGCACCGCTGACGCGAGCACTGCTCGATGCGTCGAATCAGGCAGAGATCCACGTGCTCGCCGCTGGAGATCGCCGATCGATCGATGGCGTCGAGATCGACGTGCTCCATCCACCCAGCCGAGACGTTGGCCTCCGCGAGAACGACGCGAGCCTGCTCATGAAGCTCCGCTGGGGCGAGGTCTCTTTCCTCTTCACCGGCGATCTCGAGCGGACCGAAGAGGCGCTGCTCGTCGAGGCGCGTTCGGACCTGCGCGCCACGGTGCTCAAGGTGCCTCACCACGGCAGCCGGACGAGCTCGACGCCAGCGTTCGTCGAGGCCATCTCGCCCGCGCACGCCGTGTTTTCGTGTGGCCGCGGCAACCTCTTCGGCTTTCCGAATCCAGAGGTCGTCGAGCGCTACGTCCACCAGGGCAGCGCGATTCATCGGACCGATCGCGAGGGCGCGATCACCTTCGCGACGGATGGCCGCACTCTGCGGGTCGAGAAGCCGTTCGCGGACGAGGCTGGCGCGCGTGTGGCCCGGCGCTTTCTGCGATCGGCGCTCGACGCACCCATGGCTTTTGAAGCAAAGGCGCGCGCCGACGTCTCGCCCGGGACGACCAAAGGGAAAACACCATGAATCGTTCCTCGCTCCTGTGCCTCTCGCTGCCGCGGCCACTGTCGCTTTTCTGGATGCTCTGCCTCACGCTCGCGTGCAGCGATCCGAGCGCGCCCGCGCCACCGCCGCGCCACCTGAGCCAGGCAGAGCAGGCCGAGGTCGATCGCCACCTGCTCCAAGAGCGACCGAATCCCCAATTCCCCGCCTCGATCGAGATGGGCCATGGGCGCCTGCGCTACCTGGGCACGTCGCTGCGCTCTGCAGACAGGGGAGAGGGCAAGGCCACCTCCAAATCTTTCCAGCGTGGCGAGCGCGTTCGCGCCGCGCACTACTTCGAGGTGCTCGAAACGCTGGAGGGCGACGGCGGCAGCTGGAAGATCTTTCTGCACGTCGCCCCAGAGCGCTCGAAGAAGACGCTGATCAACGCCGACCACTTCCCTGTCCTGGGCCTGTGGTCCACACGCCACTGGAAGAAGGGCGATCTCATCGAGGACACGCACGACTTCACGATCCCCGAGAGTGCGCCCGATCGGCTGGTCGGCTGGCTTGGGCTCTATCGGCTCGATCGCCGAATGAAGGTCGATGCGCGCCAGAACCACGACGGCAGAGATCGCATCCGCGCCTTCCAGATCGATGTGACGGGCACGCGGCCTGTCCCCAAAGATCTGCCGAGCTACCGGGCCAAGAAGCGCACGGGCCCCATCGAGGTCGATGGCCGCCTGGACGACGCGGGCTGGCAGGCCGCGCCTTGGACCGAGCCCTTTCGCCGCACGGGCGATGGCAAGAAGCCGCACTTTTCGACGCGGGCCAAGCTGAGCTGGGACGACGAGGCGCTCTACGTGGCCTTCGAGGTCGAGGACCGGGACATCTGGGCCACCCACACCGAGCGCGACGCCCCCATCTACGAGGAAGAGGTGGTCGAGATCTTCATCGACGCGGACGGCGATGGGCGCACCTACGACGAGCTGCAACTCTCGCCGCGTGGGGTCCAGTTCGACGCCGCTTTCACGGGACGGCGTCAGGGCATGAATCTCGGCTGGGATTCGGGCATGACCTCGGCCGTCCACCTCAGAGGCACACTCGACGACGCGAGCGACCGCGACGAGGGCTGGAGCGCCGAGATGCGCATCCCCGTGGATCGGCTGACCGATGTGCCGCGCTGGCCGCCACGGCCCGGCGATCGCTGGCGCGTCAACCTCTACCGACTCGAGTGGCACTCGGAGCGGAAGCGCAACGAGGGGTCGGCATTCTCCCCTCCGCTCGTGGGCGATTTCCACCACCTGCCGCGCTTCGGATGGCTCGAATTCGAGTGAGGCGCGCCGTCGTGCTGGGCTCGACCGAGGGCCGTTCTATCGGTTCCGCTCGCGCCGATCCCGGTCGCCGAGGAGGACTCCAAAGAACAGCCTTCCTCTTGCGAAGAAAGGCGGCCCAAAGGGTCAGCGGGCGGGCGTGAACGATGAACGAGGCGTCACTCGGTCGATCGTTCGATGCCTGGCGCGCGCGGATCTCACTCACTCACTCTCGTCGTCGCCCTCACCATCCCCCTCGCCGTCTTCTGCGTCCTCGTCGTCCTCTTCCTCCTCGGCGCTGTCGAAGAGATAGGCGAGCTGGTCGTATTGCTCCAGGCGCTCGTATTCATCCTCGTCATCACCGTCGAGTCGCGGCTCGAACCCATCCTCCACCATGTCCACGGCCCTCCTTCGTGCGCCGAAAGTAGGCATGGCGTGTCAGCGCAGCAGCCCAGGCGCGCGGGCTTTTTGGGACGCGTGCGGCCAGCGCGAAAACCCAGGCATCGCGCCGCGCTCCGCGCTAAGGGCGCGCGCTTTTCGAAGCGACCTCGACCACGGAGCCCATCGCCCATGACCGACACCAACCTCCTCGACAACCGCCCCCCACCTCGCTGGATCGATGGGCAGGCACTCGCTGCCCGTGTCCGTGCCGAACTGAAGCGGAAGGTTCAGGAGGCGAGCGAGCGCGGCCTCACACCAGGCCTCGCCGTGGTCCGCGTCGGCGAAGATCCCGCCTCGAAGAGCTACGTCGGCGCCAAGGTCCGGGCGTGCGCGGAGGTCGGCTTCCACTCGCGCCACATCTCCTTGCCCGCGACCACGACCGAGGCCGAGCTCCTCGATCGGATCGACGCGCTCAACCGCGACCCCGCCATCCACGGGATTCTCGTCCAGCTCCCGCTTCCGCCAAGCATCGACGAAGCGCGCGTGCTCGGCGCCATCGATCCCGCCAAGGACGCCGATGGGTTCCACCCGCTCAACGTCGGGCGCCTCCTCCTCGGCCTCGACGCGCCCGTGCCCTGCACGCCCAAGGGCATCCTGCGCCTCCTCGACGAGGCGGGCGTGGATCTGCGCGGCAAGCGTGTCGTCGTGATTGGCCGCTCGAACATCGTGGGCAAGCCCGTCGCCCTGCTCCTGCTCGCCCGCGACGCGAGCGTGGCGATCTGCCACTCGAAGACCGCCGACCTGCCAGAAGAGGTGCGGCGTGCCGACGTCATCATCGCCGCCGTGGGCTGCCCAGCCCTGATCAAGCCCGACTGGATCAAGCCCGGCGCGATCATCATCGACGTCGGGATCAACCGGACAGCGGCGGGCAAACTCGTCGGCGACGTGGAGCCCACCTGCTTCGATCGAGCGACAGCCATGACGCCCGTGCCCGGCGGCGTCGGTCCCATGACCGTGGCCATGCTTCTCGACAATACTTTTGAATTGTTTTGCCGTGGGCTCGATTATCGATCGACTGTCGTCGAAGAATGATGATCCGAAAAAATAAAATCCCCCGGGCTCCTCGCTCGCGCGACATTCCGGGGGATCTTTCATTCATCTCGATGCCACTATTGATTTTTATGACTACCTGATCTCGACCACGAATCCATTCTCGAAGCGGACGGTCGTCCGGCGGGCTCGATTCAAAAAATATGTCCACAGATCGGCGTCGAGTGAGGGGGTCTGGTGAATGGGCGGTATTCCCATCGCGTAGAGGACACCTTGCTTCGACATGCCGAGGAAGGCCTTACCCGCCCTGATGCCTTCCTGATCGATCTCCGGCAAACCACTGACGTCGTCGCACTGCGGAACGAAGAATTGCGAGAAATACTGGATGTGGTCGGCCTTGATATATTTTTCATAAACCCACGTGTATTCGACACCCGTCTCGAGGCGGAATTTGATTCCCCTTTTGTTGGCGCCAACGATCGTGACCGGGGTGCAGCGCGGCAACATGAATTCACTGGGTTTATAATTGACGTCATAAACGACATGTCGCTTGGCGTCTGGGTGTAGGTTGAATTATGTCTGAACCACGGCGCCAGTCTCCAAATAAGCCAATTCTGGATTGCTGGAGAACTTCTGCGGACCCGAGGCGCAGGCCGTCACCATGGCCGTCGAAGCCAAAACAAGGGCAATGACAAAAAGCCGTCTCATATTATCTCCTCGATTGAAAACCAGGAACACCGCGCCGACGATTTCCGGGAGCAAATGCCCTGGAGAAATAAAGGGCGCGGAAACTGACAGGATTCACTGGAAGATCAAGTTTTATCTGATCGCTGTCCAAATCACATGATGGGGAAGATGAAACCAATGAATCATTTGAATAAAATGACGACGCATCATTCGAATTCTTCGAAAACACCCGCGATTGGAATCGAGACGTGTTTTCCGAGGGGCTTTGCGCTCAACGCCCTGTGATCGTCATTCGACATCAAAAATAGAACTCGATTGCGCTGATTCATCCCCTTGTTCGCCGTGACGATGTCTGGGCAAAGGCGCGGGCGCCTCTCTTTCAACCAGCGCCCGACATCCGAAAAATGACTTCCCCCTCTGCGAGTTGACTGTCCCGTGCCCTCCCTGAACGCCTCGCTCCGAGCTCAGAACGCGCTGAGGGCCCTAAAGGCCGTCTTCGGCAGCTGGCGCCTGGGCGCGGTGAGCCTCTTCTCGTTCGCGTCTGGGCTGCCGCTCGGCCTCGTCACCCTGGCCATCCCGACGTGGATGACGATGGCGGGTGAGGATTTGAAGACAGTCGGTTTTCTGACGGCGGCGCAGGCGCCCTACGCCTTCAAGTTCCTCTGGTCGCCTTGGATCGATCGCTTCGGTTTCGCGCGCCTGCCGGGCAAGCGCGGGTGGATCTTTGCTGCACAGGCCGCCCTCGCCGCGCTCACCTTTGCCCTCGCGGCCCTGGCGACCACGCCGAGCGTCGGGCTCGTGGCCGCGCTCACGCTGCTCATCGCGTTCGCGTCTGCATCCCAGGACATCGCGATTGACGCCTACGCCGTCGAGGTCCTTCGGCCAGACGAGCAGGGCATGGCCGTGGGCGCGCGGACCGCCATCTACCGCGCGGCCATGTGGCTCTCGGGCGCGCTCGCCGTCTCGATCGGCCCTGTCGTGGGCTGGAACTGGACGCTCGCGGCGCTAGCGCTCATCTACCTGCTGCTCCTGCCCGCGACGCTGAAGGCGCCCGACGCCGAGCAGCGCCCATCGCCACCGCGCTCCTTGGGCGAGGCCCTCATCGCGCCGTTTCTCCAGCTCTGGATGAAGCCGCGCGCGCTCGAGATCGTGGCCTTCGTCCTGCTCTACAAGCTGGCCGACAACCTGGCCGTGGCGCTCGTCCGCCCCTTCCTCGTCCAGACCGGCTTCGACCCCATCGACGTGGGCGTGGTGAGCGGCACGGTCGGCCTCGTGGCCACGCTCGTCGGGACATTCCTCGGCGGCCTCTTCACCCAGCGCCTGGGCGTGGGCCGTGCGCTCTGGATCTTTGGCCTGCTCCAGGCCTTTGGAAACGGCGGCTATGCGCTCGTGGCCCACGTCGGCCCTGACCGCGCGCTGCTCTACGCCGCGTCCGCGCTCGACTCGGGCGCCTCGGGGCTGGGAACGGGCGCCTTCATGGTGCTGCTGCTGCGCCTGACCTCGAAGCGTTTCAGCGCCACGCAATACGCCCTGTTCTCCAGCCTGTTCGCCCTGGGCAGGACCGTGGCCGGGCCCATCGCCGGGCTCCTCGCCGACGCGCTGGGATGGCGCGACTTCTTCCTCTGGACCATTGCCTTCAGCCTGCCTGGTCTGGCCCTGCTCCAGCGATTCGTGCCCTGGCGCGCGCGCGACCTGCCGCCCGCCATCGAGGGCGATGGCAGCACTGCCGACGAGCACGACATCGACCTCGACGCCATTCCCAAGGTGCCGCTCCTGAGAGCTCTGGCCTCGGGCGCGCTGATCGGTTTCACGCTCGCAACGACCGCGCTGATGGGCCTCGATCTCTTCAAGACCAGGTGGCTCGGCACGATGGAGGTCTTCGACGCCGGGCGCTGGCTCCAAAACTTTGCCCTGCCCAGTGAGCTCGGCGGAGCGCTCGATCTGTTCAGCGCGCTCACGTGCGGGCTCATCACGGGCCTGGCCCTGGCCACGAAGACAGCCGTGGCCAAGGCGCGTCTCCAAAAAACATCAATGATCTCGATAGGTTAGGAAAATTTCATGGCCAACCTCTTCCAAAACCACAGCCGCGACTTCGAGGGCAACCGCTACGTCTATCCTGTGGTCAGCCGTCGCTCCCGAGGGCTCTCGATCGGGCTCGATCTGACGCCGCAGTGCTGCTCCTTTCGATGCGTCTATTGCAGCGAGCTGCGCGGCCAAGAGGCAACGGCGCCAGCGCGTCCCATCGATCTCCCTCTGCTGCGCCAGGAGCTCACGGACATGCTCTCGTTCATCTTGAGCGGCGCGATCTTCCAGCAGCCGCCGTTCGACGAGACGCCGCAGACCCACCGCCGCCTGAACGACATTGCCCTGAGCGGCTCTGGTGAGCCCACGCTCTCGCCGTCGTTCGAGGTGGTCTGCGAGCTGATCGACGAGGTGCTCGAAGCCGAGGCTCGCTGGTGTGAGCCCAAGGTCGTGCTCATCACGAACGCGACAGGCCTACACCTGCCAGCGGTCCAGCGAGGCCTGGCCCTGCTCGATAGAGCTCGAGTCGAGATCTGGACCAAGCTCGATGCCGGAACAGCGGCGCACTACGCGCTCGTCAATCGATCGAAGGTCCCATTCGAGAAAGTGCTCGACAACCTCCTGACCACGGGCCGTCGACGTGGGATCACCATCCAGACCCTCTTTGGCGCGCTCGATGGCCAGCCTCCTTCCGAACAGGAGATCGCGGCCTGGCTCGGCCGCCTCAAATGGCTCGAATCAGAGGGTGCCCAGATCGACGGCGTGCAGATCTACACCGTGGCGCGCGCCACCCGAGAGACCTCAATCCAAGCGCTGCCCGACGCCGTGCTCCAGGCCATTGCCGCCCGTGTCCAAGCGCTGGGATTGAAGGCCGATTGGTTTGGGAGCGGTGGGTAATTGAGTTTTTTACCGATGTTCATTGAAGCATAAAAATTCGGGCAAAACCTGCAGGTTGTTTTCGGTTATTTATAAATAAAAAACACCTCGACCAAGGCTTCCCAACCAGAACCGCAGGAATGTTGAGGTAATCATTTTCCTCGGATTGTATCGTTCTGTCATCCCCAGCTAGGGGCACCGTCTCTGAATTGAATGGGGACTGATTGATTGCTCCCGCCAGAGGTGCGCTTTTCTCAAGATTCTGAAAGGTTGGCTTTATGAAAAATGTGAATTCTCAAGCGCTGCCCTGTCGCTTGATAGTGTTGCTGATGGCCTTAGGACTTATCCCTCAATTATCCCGTCGCCAAAGCTCGTCCGTGAAACGCTAGCCTTCGTTGCTTCGCTCTTCACTTCCGCCTAGAAGCTCCCGCCTGGCGCCTCGTCTGGCTTTTCCCGTCCTTCGCGGTGCAAAGGTCCTCATGAAGGGATAAGTCCTAAATAGGATCTGTTTGGATGCTCACTTCTGTTTTTGGAGGAAACATGTTCCGATACGTCTTGATTGCAATCATACCAGTATTGGTCGCCACAGCCTGTGGCAGTGAGGACAAAGAATGTGTTGAAACCTACTATGAAACTGAAAAAAAACATGCCCTGGAAATTGATATAATCGCCCCAACTGGCAATAATGATCGCCCAGATCATTGGACAGTCACCTGGGCAGATCTTGAAAATCCAACTAATTCAGGGATCATGGTCTCTAGCTTTAGCAGAATGCCTGATACATTCGAGGGCCCGATCAATAAAGTGACCAAACTCCGCATCACCGTCTCCTCCCCTGGATTTTATGACGAGTCTTTTGATTTTGAATTTGAGAAAGGCGAATGTCTATATAAACGAGATATAGAGGAAGTTCGGATGACAAAAGTCGATTCATAGGCCTTATCTAAAATAACCTGAAGAATGCGACATCCATCCAACTCGGGTGGAAGCACTTCTTTTGGGAGGAAACATGTCTCGATATCTTCTCGTTCTCTTCTCACTGCTGGCGCTTTGTTTGACCGCATGTGATGGTGAATGCGGCGGGCCATTTGTGGATCGAGATCCAGGATCCTCAAAAAAAGCACATGATTTTTCTCTTCGCGTCACATATTCTAAAATATATTTGGAAACAGGCGCCTACGTTCTATCAGATCAAGAACGCATCGATAATGCTACGGTGACATGGGTTGATGCCGCTCATCCAGAAAACACTGGAATCATCACTGGAATAAATGGGGATTATGGTGTTTTTGAAGGCGGGGACATTGAAAAAGCAAATAAAATCCACATAACCATCACCGCTCCCGGATACATTGAGATGTCATTAGATGTTGAATTCAAGAAAAACAGCTGTGATCTATACTACGGTCATACCGAACACGTATATCTCGAAAAAGACGAACCAGCGGCTATTGACGATACGCTGGACGAAGAAGCCTGACGCGATGCTCTCCTTTTTCATCGACATGCACGACGGCAGCGCCCTCTTCCGCGTTTCAACTCTGCCCATTCGGACCACTTGAAGCCCATGCCTCCCGCAGACGAACCATCTCTCCAAGGAATGGCCGCCTCCCTCGGGATTATTCTGTCTTCAGAATAAAATTCCCGCAGGAAGGCCATTGTCTGGCCGATCGCGGCGGAGGAGAGCGTTCCTGGCAGCGCGGCGTGGGAGCCTATGAAATACCCAGCCAGGACGACGATGGCACAGGCAACCATCTGTCGAAGAATCAGGCGCAGCGTCTCGCCGCTGAAAAAGCTCTCCCCGCGATGGGTCGGATCTCTATGGACTCTCCCCGCGGTGCCGTGTCGATGATCTGGCGCGTGCGCTCGTGTCGATCGGCTTTCGGCGCGATCCCAGCCACCTGTCCGAAGAGGCGCTCTGCCAGCGACGCTATCGCCACGAACGGCTCGCGCGGCGCCATTCGCCTGGCTTGGTGCTGGCGAGATCGGCGTTTCTCGGGCGCGCGATCCTCGGCGCGACTTGTGAGAAGCGCCTCGATGCGCTTCTCACGAACCTTCGAACGGCATGAGGCACCCCGCGCCGACGAGGCCGAGGATCAGGATGCCGAGCGCGATGCGATAGACGATGAAGACCATCGTCGTGTGCGTGCGCAGGAACTTGAGCATCCACGCGATGGCCGCGATGCCGAACACGAACGACACGAGCGTTCCCACGGCGAGCGGCCCGACCTGGAGCGGCGAGGTCTCTTCGGCCAGGTGGCGCAGCTCGAAGACGCCGGCAGCCAGCGTGGCAGGCACGGACAAGAGGAATGAGTAGCGCGCCGCTGCCTCGCGCGTGAGCCCAGTGAACAGGCCAGCGGTCAGCGTGACGCCCGAACGCGACGCACCGGGGATCAGGGCAAAGGCCTGGGCAACGCCGATGACGATCGCGTCCTTGAGGCGGAGCTCGCCGATCGGGCGGTCGTGACGGGCGAGACGTTCGGACACCAGCAGCAGGCAGGCGAGGCCAATGGCGGCCGCGGCGATGACGTAGAGCGAGCGGAACGGGCCTTCGATGAAGCCCTTGAGCGCGACGCCCGCGATGCCGATGGGGACGGTGCCGAGCACGATGAACCACCCGAGCCGCGCGTTGGCCGTCTCGAAGGGCTTGCGGCGCACGATGCCGAGCGCGGTGTCGCGCGCGATGGCCCACAGGTCACGCGCGAAGTAGGCGATGACCGCGGTCGTGGTGCCGATCTGGATGATGGCTGAGAAGGCCGCGCCTGGATCGGCCCACCCAAGCAGCGCTGGGACGATGCGCAGGTGAGCGGTCGAACTGATGGGGAGGAATTCGGTCAGCCCCTGCACGAAGCCGAGGACGATGGCCTGGAGGTAGTTCATGGCGCGCGCGCTTTAGGGCTGCCGAGGGGAGGGTCGCAAGGCGCTTTCAAGGGGGATCGGAGAGATGAACACTCCGATGTTTCTTCTGGCCAAAGAAACGTCAGAACCCGATGGCCCTGACTGGCGTCCAGACCGATTGCTCTCCTCTGCTCGCTCGACTAAGCGCCGCCGCCTTTTTTCGACACGCCGCTCTTTTGTCTGCTGCGCCCCATGACCTCACGCCTTTGCCAGAAAAAGCACCTGTGTGCGCTCGCGCTCCTGCTCATGACGAGCTTGGTTGGCGCCGAGTTCTTGGCACTGGCCCATCAGGTCCTCGCGCACCACACCTACTGTTTCGAGCACGGTCACGTGATCGACGCAGCCGCGCAGTTGGAAGCAGACCATCACCACGGACACGCCTCACCTGTCCTGGATGATGGCGCTTCGATCTGGTCATCGCTCGACTCGACCGCGCATGCCGACGATGGGCACGCACACTGCGACAAGTTCGTCTTTTTGAAGATGGGCGCGCTGAGCGCCGCGGCTCCATCCGCGCTCGGGCTGACACAGCTCGACGACGCACTGCCAACGCTGGCCGATGCGCCCTTTGTCTCGATCTCCCCACTCTTCCTCGCGCCGAAAAACTCGCCTCCCGTCCTCATCGGTTGAGCCGAGCGTTTTTCCGTCAGACAGGCTGACCTGCGGGCGATGGCTGTCCTCATTCACTTGAGGCCACGCCCTTGCTGCTGCGCTCGCTTGTCTCATTCGAAGCCTTGCGCCTTCGTGTGTCTGTGCGCCCGATCCGTCTGATGACGTCGGTGCGCCTAGAGCTCGATGTGGCGCTTGAACAGCGAGGAATCTTCCATGACGCGCCTTATCAGGCGTCGCCTCCAGGCCCGTGCCGCGACTTTTGTGGCGTCGGTGTCGTTGGCCGCCTTCTGTTTTCTGTTCTCTTCACTCATCCCTGCCCCGTGTGCCTGGGCTGAATCTGAAATCGAATCAGCCGCTTCCCCCGAATCACTCCCGACCATCGCTCCTGACGAGCTGGCCGAGATCGAACGCGCACTCGGTCAAGACAGCGCCAAGCCAAACCACCCGCCACAGCCCCCGCCAGCCTCGGCCAATCCCGTGGTCGCGGCGCTCTCGAATTTCAACCCAGACCTCGCGGTCATCCTCGACGTGGCCGCTGGTTGGTTTTCGGGCGAGACGGGCAAGCCCATCACGTCGGGTGGTCACGATCCAAAGAAGACCGGGTTCACCTTCCAGCAGCTCGAGCTCTCGATCGGCAAGGCCGTCGATCCCTATTTCCGGTTCGACGCGAACCTCGTCTTCAGCCAGTTCGGCGTGGAGGTCGAAGAGGCCTACGCGACATCGCTCGCCCTGCCGTTCAGCCTCCAGATCCGGGCAGGCCAGCTCCTCACGCGCTTTGGCCGACTCAACGCCTCGCACCCGCACAGCTGGGAGTTCGCTGATCAGAACTTCGCGCTCACGCGCCTGTTCGGCGCAGAAGGCAACCGGGGCCTTGGCCTCGAGCTCTCGTGGCTAATGCCCCTGCCCTGGTTCACCGAGATCATCGTCTCGGCCACGGACGCGACGGGCGCGGCAACGGCGCGATCGTTTCTGGGCGCAGGCGAGTTCGACATCGACTCGCCACTCGACTTCCAGCTCACCGCGGCGCTCAAGCAGTTTTTTCCAATCACCGACGCGCTGTCCCTCAACCTCGGACTGTCGGCTGTCACTGGCCCCAACTCGACGGGCAATGGCAACCGGACCGACATCTACGGGCTCGATTTCTACCTGCGCTACCGGCCTGTCACAGGTGCTGCGCTGCGCTGGATCGCGCTGCAGGCCGAGGTGTTCTGGAGGCGTCGCCAGATCCCAGACGACCTGCTCCAGGATGTGAACGCCTACGCCCAGCTCGTGTGGCGCTTTGCCGATCGCTGGAGCGTGGCTGCCCGCTACGAGTGGGGATCTGCTGCCACTGGAATCGATGGTGAGCACACCTCGCTGGACTGGCTCGACCCAGAGTGGACGCGCGACCGCCAGCGCGTGAGTGCCGCCGCAACGTTCCACCCGAGCGAGTTCTCGCGTCTGCGCCTGCAGGGGGCCCGCGATCACGCACCATCGATCACGCCCGATCCGATCTGGTCGGTGATCCTGGCCGCTGAATTCTTCGTGGGCGCGCACGCTGCCCATGCCTTCTGATCTGAAAGGACCCATCCCAATGAAACGCACTGTCCTCTCGATGTTCTTCTCTCTGATCGCCACTTTGTCCTCCGTGTCTGCCTTTGCAGATTCACTCGAGGTGGTGGCCACTGTCCCAGCGCTCGCCTCACTGGCGCAGGAGATCGGCGGCGATCAGATCAAGGTGACCTCGCTCTCACTGCCCACGCAGGACCCTCACTTCATCGACGCGCGCCCCAGCCTCGCGCTCGCACTCAACCGCGCCGATCTGCTGCTCTTCGTCGGCCTCGAACTGGAGCAGGGCTGGCTCCCCACGCTCATGACCAGCGCGCGCAATGGCAAGATTCAGCCAGGCGCGAGTGGCTACCTCGACTGTTCCAGCGTCGTCGAGCGGCTGGGGGTGAGCAACACTGCGCTCGATCGCCGCATGGGTGATGTCCATCCAGCAGGCAACCCGCACTACCTGTTCGATCCGCGCAACGCGCTGAGAGTGGCGCAGGCCATCGCAGAGCGCCTCGCTGCAATCGATCCAGAAAACGCAGCGAGCTACCAGACGCGCCTCGAGTCGTTTCAGACAGACCTGAGCCAGCGCATCGCGGCTTGGGAGGCGCGCATGGTGCCGTTCAAAGGCGCGCCGATCATCGCCTACCACTCCAGTTGGCTCTACCTCGCCACCTGGCTCGGCCTGACCGAGGTCGCGTTCATCGAGCCCAAGCCAGGCATCGCGCCCACGCCAGCTCACGTGGCGCAAGTCCTCGCGATTGGCCGCGCCAAAGGTGTCCGAGCCATCCTCCAGGAGACCTTCTACGCGGACAGCGCCTCGCGGCTCATCGCCGAGAAGATCCCGGCCCGCCTGCTCCGCCTGAGTGCTGGGCCAGACGTGCGTGGTGGCGAGTCCTACGCCGCACAGATCGAGAAGATCGTTTCTGCGCTCGAAGCTGCGCTCTTGCCCCAAGCCCATCAGGCCGAGGTGACGCCATGACTTCCTCACCCATCCCGACCTCTTCGCCTTCCCACCAACTCACCCTTGCCCCTCGCGCCAAAAGAAAAGGTGAAACCATGATCCGCTCCCGATTTTCCGCTGCCCTGTGCAGCGTCGCCGTTGCCCTCTGTCTCGCCGTATCTGCCTGCGCCAATGACACGGGCGAGTCGTTCACCAAGCTGAGCGCTTCCCTTGAAGCCGAGTTGATTCAACACGCCGACGAGATGACCGAGGACGGCTTTTTCCGATTGGAGAGTGGCGTCGAAATCAAAATCACCGAAGCGCGCCTCACGGTGAGCGCCGTGGATCTGATCGTGGCGGGCAAGGACGCGAGCTCGACCGTCTTTGATCCGGCCAATCCTCCTGCGGGCTACTCCAGCTGCCACGGTGGCCATTGCCACGCAGACGACGGCAGGCTCGTCGATTACGCGGACATCCAGGCCGAGCTCGACAGCGCCTCTGACGCAGAGCCCGCTGTCGCGATGACCCTCGAGTTCGACGCGGCCATCGACCTGTTGCATCCAGAGGAGATCGTCCCGACCTGCGAGAGCGCGAACAGCAAGAGCTGCTCACTCAGTGAGGGAACGCTCCGTCGCGTCGATCTCAAAGTCAGCCAGCTCACCATCCAAGGCCAGGTCCGCAAAAGTGGTGAGCGCGCGGCGCGTGCGGTCGAAGTCGTGATCCCAATCCCTGAAGAGGACGGCCTCTTCATGCAGGTGCTCGACATGAAGGTCGGCAAGGGCGGCGAGAAGAGCCTCGAGCTCGACATGCACCTCAAGATCTCGGCTGAAATCCTGGCCGCCTACGACTTTGACGCGGCAAGCCCAGATCTCGAACCAGTGCTCCACGAGCTGAGCGAGTCGGTCTTCTCGATCGGTGCCGAGTCCGACCACGATCACGAGGATCACGCCGACCATGACCACGGCTGATGAAACCATGACGCCGATCGTCCGCACCCGTGGGCTCCTCGTGGGCCACGCGGGTCGGGCGATTTTGCCACCCATCGACATGGACTTCGCGGCAGGGAGCGTGACGGCCATCCTTGGTCGCAATGGCGCGGGCAAGAGCACGCTGCTCCAAACGCTGCTCGGCGCGCTGCCGCCCATCGAGGGCTCGATCGAGCGTTGCCGCACACCGCTTCGGATTGCGTTGATGCCACAAGCTCAAAAGCTCGACTTTCAGCTGCCGATCACGGTGCGCGAATTCGTTTCGTGGGGCTCGCTCGTTGGTCAGGGTTTTCTGCGGCGGCCTTGGAATTCGGCGACCGAGATCGAGACAGTCGAAACCGCCCTTGGCGCGCTTGGACTGACAGCTCTGGGCAATCGATTTTTGTCTGAGCTCTCTGTTGGTCAACAGCAGCGCGTTTTGTTTGCTCGGGTCATGGCCACACAGGCAGATCTTGCCCTGCTCGATGAGCCAACCGCAGCAATGGATCTCGTCTTCCAACGCGAGGTCATGGCGAGCCTGCAAGAGCTGGCAAAAGCGCGATCGATGGCTGTCGTTGTCGTGACCCACGCACTCTCGCTGATCTCGCAGAGCGCCGAGTGCGTCTTGTTTCTCGATGCTGAAGCAGGTGCCGTTGTCTGTGGTCCACGCGCAGAGGTCATGGCGAGCCATGCGTTCCAGCGGCAATTCGGAATCGAGTCGACTGGAGGCGGGCCGTGACCCCGAAAACATCGATTCAGACACTCGTCGCAGATGCCAGCCCCCGCGATTCTTTTGTCGAGATCCCCAAAATCCGAATGGCTCTGTCTCGAAGCATTCGCGAGCCGAGGTTTTTGAAATGATGGATGGTGCCCTTCTCTGGAGTGATCTGTGGGCCGCCCGAGAGCTCTTTGCTGCGCCCATCGCCTGCGCTGCCGCTGCTGGGGCTGGCCTCGGGTTTTTGAGCGTGTTCATCGTGCTCAAACGCATGGTCTTCATCAGCGCCACGGTGAGCCAGTGCGCAGGACTGGGCGTGGCCTTCGCCTTTTGGATCGAGCTTTTCTTGGGCATGCACCTGCCACCGGCCGTGATCGCCTCGCTCGTGGCCATCGCCGCGACGCTCTTGTGTGCCATCGATCCCAAGCGAGTGGGCCTGACGCGTGAGGCATTGCTCGGACTCATCTATGCGCTCAGCGCGAGTCTGGCCGTCTTGCTCAGCGCGCGCCTTGCCCAGGAGGCACACGAGGTTCAGGCCATCCTGTTCGGGAGCGCAGTGCTGGTCCGCGATCTCGACGTGTGGCTCGTCTCTTCTCTTGGCGCGATCATCTTGCTCCTCGGCACGTGGACCTACCGCGGGCTCACGTTCGCGTTGTTCGACGAGACAGCTGCCCGCGCGCAGGGATTGGCTGTGTTGGCGATCAAGGGAGCACTCCTCATCGCCATCGGCGCGATGATCGGGATCTCGGCACGCGCACTCGGCGCTCTGCCTGTCTTTGCCCTCTCGACTTTGCCTGCCGTGGCTGCGCTGCGCTGGCGCCTGCCCTTGCGCGGCGTGCTCATCGCCGCGAGCTTCATCGGCGTGTTCGACGGAGTGGGCGGCTACCTCTTGGCCTTGCGCTTCGACTTACCGGTTGGGGCGACGCAGGCCACGCTTGCCGGTTTCGTGGCGTTGGCCTCGATCGCCATCTGGACGCTGTGGGCCAGGTGGCGGCGCCTGCGACGATTCTCTATTTCTCCCGTGCCATGCCCAGAGCTTCGAAACCCATGTGGATCCTCTTCGTCATCCTTGCCGTGATCGGCGTCGTGGTCATCGCCGCGATCGCCTTCGTCCATCAGCCGAGCTTCGGGCAGCTGCCACGCGGCGCGCGCCTGGAGCGCATCGAGCGCTCATCCCACTACCGCGACGGCAAGTTCCAGAACCTGAGTCCAACGCCGACCTTCACGGGCGACGCGCGCGGCCTCGTCTCCGGGATCGGCGAGTTTTTGAACCGGAAGCAAGACGGCCTCGTCCCGACGCGCCCGATCGCCGCCATCGAGACGGACCTGCGCGCGCTCGACCCCAGCAAGGACCAGCTCATCTGGTTCGGTCACTCGTCCTTTCTGCTCCAGGTCGAGGGCAAACGCCTGCTCGTCGATCCCGTCTTCGACGCGGCCGCGCCCCTCGCCTTCATCAACCGCCCCTTCCCTGGCACCGACATCTACGCCGCCGAGGACATGCCAGAAGACATCGACGTGCTGCTCATCTCGCACGACCACTGGGACCACTTGGACCACGACACGGTCGTGAAGCTGATGGGCCGCGTGAAGCGCGTCGTGTGCGGCCTCGGCGTGGGCGCGCACTTCGAACACTGGGGCTACCCAGAGGCCAAGATCGTCGAATTGGACTGGAACGAGCGCGTCGAGCTCGGCGATGGGTTCACCATTCACGCGCTGCCCGCCCGCCATTTCTCTGGGCGAGGCCTCTCCTCTGGCAAATCGCTGTGGGCCTCGTTCCTCGTCCAGGCGCCGTCGCAGAAGATTTATGTCAGCGGCGATGGCGGCTACGACGCCCATTTCGCCGACATTGGCCAGCGCTTTGGGGACATCGACCTCGTCATTTTGGAAAATGGCCAATACAACAAGGATTGGAAATACATTCACCTGATGCCAGAACACCTTGGCCGCGCCGCCAGGGAATTGAATGCCAAGGCCCTGTTGACCGTGCATCACTCGAAATACCTGCTCTCCACGCACCCTTGGGACGAGCCGCTGAAGAATGCCGCAGACGTCGCTCGTGAAGAAAAGTCGCTCCGCGTGCTCATGCCGACCATTGGTGAGCCCGTGGGCTGGCGCTGAGTTTCAATCGTTCGCTGAAGCATCCTCAATGTTTTCCCTGCCGAAACGGCAAAGGAGCACGACAATGAAAGTAAAAATGAATCTCTTTTCTCTGGCGTTGATCGCGTCGATGGCCGTGAGCTGTTCGCAGGCGCAAAATAAAAGCATCGACACCAAAGAGAATACCCAAATGAATGAGACACTAAAACAAACGAAAACCCTCATCGCCTATTATTCACTCAGCGGAAACACGCGCACCCTCGCTGGCCTCATTCAGCAGGCGACGGGCGCCGAACTCTTCGAAATTCAGACGGTCGAGGCCTACCCGAGCGATTACGAGGGCGTCCTCGCGCGAGGTAAAGAGGAATTGAATTCTCACAACTATCCAAAATTGAAATCCAACGTGGACAACCTGGCCGATTACGACGTGATCTTCGTTGGTGCGCCCAACTGGTTCTCGACGATCGCGCCGCCGCTGATGGCCTTCCTCACGAGCCACGATCTCTCGGGAAAGACGGTCGTTCCTTTTGTCACACATGGGACTGGGGGCCTGGCCAATTGTGAAAAAGACGTGGTGAAGCTCACGCCCAATTCAAAACATTTGGAGGCTTTCCACGTCGCAGGGAAGGCCGTGGGCGATGCGCAAAGCAATGTCCACACTTGGCTGCGCAAAATTGGATTGATGAAATAAATCGATCCGTTCCAAAACCGCATCCGCACGAGAATTTTCATTGAATAGGGTCGCGATTTATCGCGGCCTCTATTTTTTTGAATGAATCAAATAGGGCGCAATGAAGCGCGCCCCTACGGAAAGACATTGCATCAGCGAGGTTTGGGGGCAGGTCTAATGATCGAGGGCCGGGGACTCGTCGCCCACTTTCAGACAGAAAGCGCGAAAAACCCCTTCCATCATGTCTTGGCCACTCGTGGCGCCCAGTCGTTCGAGGCGATCGATGGCTCGATCGAAAGCAGACTCATCGAGCTGTTCATCGGCCAGCGCGTGAACGAAATCGCGCAATGCCTCGGGGTAATAGCCAAAGGAGGCATTCCAGAGCATGTCGATGGAGGTGCGCGTGGTCCGAGTGATTGGAATCTCTCTGAATTCGGCATGCAATCGAGCTTTGGCATTTTCGAAGAAAGGCATCGAATCGAGCGCTGCCAATAGTCCGGTCAACAGATCGTCACCCGTGGGCGTCGAGCCGATTCCAAGGCCGACGATCGAATCGGACAGGCGGTTTGAATCCGAAAAATCATTCGAGCGAATTCGGCGGAGGATGTCTTGGAAGCGCTCGGAGATCTTTTGACGAGTGAAATCGCGTTCGAACGAATCGATTCTCGATCTGATCGATTCGATCTTTCGAGAAATCCGTATCGAATCAAAATCAAAATGAACCGGTCCCATCGAGAGATCGACGCCTTCTCCAGTCAAATCAGCACAGTGAAGCGTGATCGTCTCCCCGACCCGCCGCGCCATCGACAGATCGTCGAGCACGATGCCCAGCGGCACGAGCGAGCGAGCCGGATGCAGCAGCACAATCGACCTGCCGATGCTTGGCCTCGGCGCAAAAAAAGAGGCGGCGGGTTGGGCATCCACCACCTCTGTGACCACGGCGTGTGTGTGGATCGCTTCGATTCTGAGGGTCAGTGACTCGCTCAGAGAGAGGGCGAGTCTGGAGTCGAAGCGGCGATACATCTCAACCCTCCATCAAGCCGTCCAAGCACTTCGTCAGCTCTCGAAACGAAGCGCAGCGCTCCATCACGAGGTTCGGGCGGACGCGCTTCAAGAGCTCGCTGGCATGCCTGATCTTTCCGTAGGCGCCTTTTTTTGTGTTCTTCGTGGCTGCTTCGAGCGCTCGATACAGGCTGGCCTTCGTTGCCTCGTCGAGCAGTAGTCTTCGTGGGAGCGGATTCCTGTTGAACTTCTGGCCGTAGAACTCTTCGAGCTTGTCGGGATCGGCGACGAGCCAGGCCTCCATGCACTGAGTCATGAGGTGAACGTGGTTCGCGTCGATTCTTGGAAAGGTCCAGGAAGAATCGCGTCTCTTGAGATGATCGATGCGCCCTTGCGGCGATGGGTTGGCGACTGGGGCTTCGGCATCGACGAGAAGCAGGACGACGTCGTCAGCGCTTCGTCTCTTCAGCGCGGCCTCAAAGCCTTGAAAGGCCTTGTCGCGTCCGCCGCAGAGCACGGTCTTCCAGTGTATCCTGTGCTGGCGAGCAGCGGCCTTCTGCGCTGACAACAGCTCATCGAAGCCCTGGCGCAGCTGACTGTGTTCTGCCGCAGTGTTGCCGCCGCCTTCGACATAGAGCGCGATGCTCTTCATGGGTTGCCTCCGAGTTCGCCCATGAGCCACAGGTCGCCGAGTCGGTATTGGTCGAGCCAATGGCTCAGGTCATCGGTGCTCAGGCGCCGAAGCCGGGTGCCTCCGAGGTGCTCACACACGAGCACCGATTCGATGTGATCGGTGAGCGCGGAGACCAGCGCATCCGAGTGCGTGGTGACGATGAGCTGCGTGCGCTCGCTCGCTGCCACGAGCAGCTCTGCCACGAGCGAAACAGCGTCGGGATGCAGGCCCAGCTCAGGCTCCTCGATGCACACGAGCGGTGGCGGGTTTGGAGAGAGCAGGAGCGCGCTCATGGCGAGGAAGCGCATCGTGCCATCAGAGAGGCGTGTGGCGGGCACGGGTGCCTTGATCCCCTCTTCGTGCAGGAAAAATTGCACGGTCCCGGCCTGCACGAGCGTGCTCACGCGCTGGAGGCGCGGGAGAAACCGCCGCAGCATGGCGTCGAGCTTGGGGCCTGAATCCGTGTGTTCGAGCTGGTTGAGGATGAGCCCCAGGTTGCGTGCATCGGGCAAAAGTCGGTCGGTCGGCAGATCTGCGGGCTGCGGCTGGCGGAGCGCGGTGTAGCGGCCAAAGCTCCACTCGCGGAAGGTCTGGATGCGAGCAAACTCACGCGCGCACCAGGTGAGCTCTGGATAGAGTTCAGGGTCCTTGCGCTGCGACAACACGGATTCGTCCGCCAGGAGGCTCTCGCGTTGAAGGTGCCGCTCTGTCCGCTCGCCATCCCATCTCTCGCAGACGTTCAGCACCGGCCGACCATTCTGGAAGCGGTAGTAAAAATAGACGTCCTTTTCGTCTGACCGGTGTTTCTCGGCCTCCTCGATGGCTTCGTCGATGATTTCGGTGCGTGGTCCAGAGGCAGCGAACTGAAGCCGATAGCGCAGCGAGCTCTGTGATTCTCGGCACAGGCGAGCGTCGAGCGTTGCGTGGGCAGGAGAAGAGCTTCCTTTCCAGAGCCATTCGCGCACACCGCCACCATCTCGAATGGCGGACGCGAACGCCGTCGCTGTCGCGCGCAACAGCTCGATGGCCTCGATCAGGTTCGATTTGCCTGAGCCGTTCGGTCCGATGACGACGTTGAGCGGTTGGAGCGGAATTTCCGGCGCTTGCGGCGCGAAGGAGAGAAGGCTGTCGAGCCGTAGGGATTCGATGAACATGGTCTCATTCTTAGGACCTATCCCTCAATTATCCCGTCGCTCCGCTCGTCCGTGAAACGCCAGCCTTCGTTGCTTCGTTGGTCACTTCCGTCTGGAAGCTCCCTCCTCGCGCCTCGTCTGGCACTCCACGTCCTTCGCGTTGCTCGGTCCTAATCGATGGATAAATCCTGAAAATCCCTCTCCCGTTCAGATGCAGGAGAGGGATTTGGACAGGGCCGCGAGAATTGCGACGGGCGGCCTCAAAGGGCAGCCCCTACTTCTCTGCCTTCTCGCGCAGCGCCTTCAGGACCTTCTCTGCCGTGATGGGCATGCTGTCGATGCGGATGCCGCAGGCGTCGAAGAGCGCGTTCGCAATGGCTGCTGGCGTTGGAATCATCGTGTGTTCGCCCACGCCGCGCGCGCCGAGCGGTCCGTCTGGCTGCGGCGTCTCCACGAAGCTCGCCTCCATCTCGTCTGGGATGTCGAGCGCCGTCGGGATCTTGTAGTCCATGAACGAGGCGTTTTTGGGCGCGCCCGTGACGGGATCGAGCACGAGCTCTTCCATCGTGCCCGTGCCCACGCCCTGGACCATGCCGCCGAATGCCTGGCCACGAATCATGCCGGGGTTCACGACCTGGCCCACGTCGTAGCAGGCGACCAGGCGATCGATGTGGATGGCGCCCGTGTCTGGATCGACCGTGATGTCCACGCCCTGCGTGCCAAACGTCCAGGTGGCGACAGGCTTCTTCGACTGGCTCGTCTCTGGGTCGAGGAAGAGAAGCCCCTCGGGCACGAAACACTTGGCCGATGCGATTGGCCCGCCGATCGTGTGGCCGTCGCCGAACTGAAAGCCCATGACGAGCGACTCGTAGCTCAGCGCACGGTCGCTCTGGCGGTCGATGACCTTGCAATCCTTCAGGTAGAGCCGCTGGGCGATCTCGCCTGTCGGGATGTCGAGCGCCTGCGCCGTCATTTGGAAGAGTTGATCGCGACAGTCCTCGGCCGCCTTGAGCACCGCGTTGCCCGTGGCAAACGTCTGGCGCGATGCCACTGTCTGCCAGTCGTAGGGTGACAGGTCGGTGCGCGGTCGCATCCGCACGCGGATCTTCTCCATGGGCAAGAGCAGCACCTCGGCGGCGTATTGCGCGGCGACCGTGGCGAGGCCCTGGCCGATGTCCGTTCCAGAGATGAGGATCTCCAGCGTCTCGTCCTCGGCGAACTTGAGCACCACCGACGAGGCCGCGTTGTTGGGCATCGACGGCGCTTTGACCGCACAGGCGATCCCGCGGCCCTTGAAGGGCGAGCGCTCAGCGCGCGGTCCCATGGCCTTGGCAACTTCCTCCAGGCACAGGTCGATGCGGCCCGATCCCTCTTCGAGCACCTGGCCTGTCACCGTGGTGCGGCCCGGCTTGAGGCAGTTGATGAGGCGGAACTCGACTGGGTCCATGCCGAGCGCATGAGCCACGCGGTCCATCTGCTGTTCGAGCGCCCAGTGGATCTCCTGCATGCCGAATCCGCGGTAGGCGCTGCCGACCGGCTTGTTCGTGTAGACGCCGATGCTGTCGCCCTCGACGTTTGGGTAGCTGTAGGGGCCGCCGCACGTGTAGCCAGCCGCGCGCACCACGTTGACGCCGTAGCCGCCGTAGCCGCCGCAGTCCCACAGGTAGTGGATTTTCTGCGCCTGGATGCGGCCATTCTCATCCACGCCGCTGACGAGCGAGGCTGTGAGGGCTTGACGGACCACCGTGGCGTAGAATTCCTCGCTGCGCGTTGCCTTGATTTGGACTGGGCGACCGTTCGTGCGCATGGCGAGTGCGACGGCGATGGGCTCTAGATTGATGCCCGCCTTGCCGCCAAAGCCGCCACCCACGGTCGGCACGATGACCTCCACGTCGCCGTGTGACAGGCCAAAGCAGGCACTGAGCAGGTGACGGACGGTGAAGGGGCTCTGGGCCGAGGTGTGGACCTCGACGCGACCCGCGTTGTCCACGCGTGCGACCGAGATGTGCGGCTCCATGGGCACGTGCTGCACCTGTGGGACGCTGAACGTGTTCTCGAAGACGTGTTTGCACTTGGCGAGTGCGCCTGCGTAATCGCCTTTGCGCACCTTGAGGTGATTGCAGATGTTCGTGCCTGGCTTGGGCGTGATCCACGACTCGACGAGGTATTTGTCCATGTCCGGGTGGACGAGCGGCGCGCACTCTTTGATGCCATCGAGCACGCTCAGCACTGCGGGCAAGGGCTCGTAGTCGACCTCCACCAATGCGGCAGCCTCGGCGGCAGCCTCGGGCGTCTCGGCAGCGATGGCAGCGACTGGATCGCCCACGAATCGGACGCGGTCGATGGCAAAGATGGTCTGGTCCTTCAGGTAGATGCCCGTGTGCAGCGGGAAGTCATGGCCGGTCACCACGGCGCGCACACCTGGGACGGCCCTGGCCTTCGCAACATCGACACGCTTGACGAGTGCGTGCGCGTGCGGCGAGCGCACGACGTGTGCGTGGAGCATCCGGTGGAACTTGAGATCGCCCGTGTAGAGCGCAGCGCCTGTCACCTTCTCGACGCCATCGACGCGCAGCGGCGCGTGGCCCACGACATTGTGTTTTTTCGTGTTCATGGCTGCTCACTGCCTTTCTCGGTGCGCAGAACGGCGGCGCCCTCCTGGATGGCTTCGATGATCTGGCGGTAGCCGGTGCATCGACAGAGATTACCGGCCAGCGCGACCTTGATCTCGTGCTCGCTCGGATCGGGGTTCTCTCGGAGCAGGCCGATGGTGGTCATGATCATGCCGGGCGTGCAGAAGCCGCACTGCACCGCATGATGTTTGAGGAACGCGCTCTGGAGCGGATGCAGGTGCTTGGCGTCGCCCACGCCCTCGATGGTGGTGATCTCGTGGCCGTCGGCTTCCACGGCGAGCGTGAGGCAGGCGTTCACGGGAGTGCCGTCGAACAGGATCATGCACGAGCCGCATTCGCCCTCGTTGCAGCCCTCTTTGGCGCCGGTGAGGCCGAGCGTGTCGCGCAGAAAGGTGAGCAGGGAGAGGTGTGGCTCGACCTCTTGCAACTCGTCGATGCCATTGACGCGGACTGAAATCGTGTGGCGCATCTGGATGTCCTTTCTCGTCAGGCAGTGACGGCAGCGAGGCCGCGCAGAGTGAGGGCGAAGACCATGGCGCGGCGGTAATCGGCTGTGCCGCGCGCATCGCTGATCGGGGTGGCGGTATCGCGGGCAATGGCAGCGGCCTCATCGATGGCGCTTGGTCCCTGACGATCGAGCAGCGCTTCAGCTTGGGGAACTCGAAGTGTGCGAGGCGCCACGGCCACCAGGCCGATTCGGTATTTCGATGCCGCATTGCCACCGTGCGTGGTGAGCACGGCAACCGTTGCCAGGTCCATCCCGCGACGGCGCGACAGGCGGTTGTAGCTGGCCTTCATGCCAGAGGTGGCAGCGGGCAGGCGGATGGCGGTGATGATTTCGTCGCTCGCGCGGGCGGTCTTGCCTGGGGCGATGAAGAACTCGGAGAGCGGGATGAGGCGCTCGCCGCGCTGGCTGACGGCAACGGCCAGAGCATCGAGGCACAGGAGCGCGACGGAGGTGTCGGCAGCAGGCGAGCCATTGCACACGTTGCCAACCACGGTGGCGCGGTTGCGCAGGGCGTATGCCCCGAGCTCACTGGCGCACTTGACGAGCGCTGGGTAGCGCGCCTGGACGAGCGCGTGCCGACAGACATCCGAGATGACCGCGGTGGCGCCGATCTCGAGACCGCCGTCGTCGGTTTCGGCGATGGCGTCGAGTCCGGGAATCTTCTTCAGATCGATGACACGCTCGACTTTGAGGCGGATGCGCATCTGGGCGATCAGGTCTGTCCCACCGGCCATGAACCGGCTGGAGATGCCTTCGTTTGCCAGAGCGAGAGCCTCGTCGATCGAGCGCGCGGCACGGTAGTCAAAGTGTGGCAGCAGCATGTGCGCTCCGAGGTGAGGGGTGAATGGCAATGAAAAATCCCTCCTCCAAAACTCGGGTGAGGAGGGTTTGAAGGAGGGCTGCTTCGAGAAGCCGGATAGTCTCCAACGGCGAAATGCGTGATTGCAATTGAAGAAAGTAAAATTTCGGATTCCGAGCGGCGCCACCTTGCCTCGATTCAACGAGAAGGCGACGTCGCCCGCGATCGTGCCGAATGGGCCAATGGCTGGAGCAGCCGGACCGTCGATGCCTGTGCCGACAGAAGGCAGCGCCTCTGTCGTGGGCTTTCAAATTCGAGGCTTGCGCGATGAATCTCGTTTCATCGAACCCATGTCGCAGCAGTGCCGAGCGTGCTCGGTATCGCTGGAGAGAGACGCGGATGTCGTGCGAGTGAAGGCCGCACCGCAGCACTCTCCTCCTGACCAACTCCTCGAAATTTCCGAGCCGCCATGCCCTCCTCTTCCTCCTCTTCCTCCTCGTGCCCCATCCCCGCGTCCGTCCTCGCCCGCTACGCCGCCTTTGCGGCTGCGCGCGTCCGCCCCTTTGGTGCGGGCCTCATCAACCAGACCTTCCTCGTCGAATCGCCCCAGGGAGCGCGCGCCGTGTTCCAGCGGCAGCACCCGAGCTTTTCGAGCGCGGTGAACACGGATCTCGAAGCGGTCACCGAACACCTGGTGGCCAAGGGCATGACCACACCGCGCCTGCTGCGGACGACCGACGACGCGCGCTTCGTCGAGGACAGTGACGGCCGGATCTGGCGCGCGCTGACCTTTGTTCAGGGCGAGTGTGGTGACCGCCTGACCTGCGCGGCGCAGGCACGCGAGGCAGGGGCTCTCGTCGCGCGCTTTCACGCGGCGCTCAGTGACTTCTCGCTGAGTTTCGTCCATGTCCGCGAGGGCGTGCACGACATGGCGCGCCACCTCGCCACGCTCCAGCGTGCCCTCGAAGCGCACCCGCACCATCGCCTCCACGCTGCCGTCTCGCGGATCTCCGAATCACTGTTCGAGGCAGCGCCGTCGCTGCCTGACTTCTCGGCCGCGCCGCTGCGCGTGTGTCACGGCGATCTGAAGATCTCGAACCTGATGTTTCGAGATGGCGCGGGGCACTGCCTCATCGACCTCGACACGGTGGGTCTCCAGCGCTGGCCCTTCGAGATGGGCGACGCGCTGCGCTCGTGGTGCAACGGCGCGGGCGAAGACGTGTCCGAGGCCATGCTCTCGGTCGAGCTCTTCGAAGCAGCCGTGGCTGGCTATGACGAGGCGAATCCGCGTTTTCCGACGTCAGAGGAATGGGCGCTCCTCGTCGAGGGCCTGGCCACGATCTGCCTAGAGCTGACCTCTCGCTTCCTCGCCGATGCCCTGAACGAGGCCTACTTCGGCTTCGACTCGACGCGCTTTCCCGCGCGGGGTGAGCACAACCTGCTGCGCGGCCAAGGTCAGTGGGCGCTGTTTCGAGACGTCCGCAACAAACGAGGTGAACTGGAGGCGCTCGTCCGTCGGCACACGCGAAAGGTCTAAGGCCATTATTTGAGGACTTAGGCCTTATTCCTCGATGAGGACCGACCGACGCGCAGGCCGGGGAGTGCCAGACGAGGCGCGAGCTTCCAGACGGAAGTGACCATCGAAGCAACGAAGGCTGGCGTTTCACGAACGAGCTTTGGCGACGGGATAATCAAGGGATAAGTCCTTAACGCATCGCGGAATGGTGATGACCAATCGGTCATCGTCGAAAAACACATCGTCGATTGCAAGGAACGAAACGACGAGACAATGGCGGCATATTTATCGGCGAATTGTCAGAAAACTTGTCTCGATTCTGCGATCAAAATCCCCCTTTCGGCGGCCCGCCTGATTGGCTATGCGCGCACGCCGCGCCGCTCCAGCACGCCGCCCTCCCAAGAGAGCAAGAAGGAGAGAGAGCAGAGCGCGGCAGCAACGACCCAGGTGGCAGCCAGGCTCTTCGCGCTCTGCCTCGCCGCGCCTCGTTCCCCATGTCCCAGGTATCGACATCATTGGTCAGGGGCGCGGGCGTTCAAACTGAAGCGATAAAGGAAATCGTATGGAAAATAAAAAACTGAATGACGTCAATTGGTATGAATCGAATGCTCAATCCGTATTGGAAAAACTGGAGGTCTCTCCAGACAAAGGTTTGACCAAAGAGCAGATCGGCGAGCGCAGAGAGAAGAACGGTAAAAATGAATTGCGCCCCCCAAAAAAGGTGGGGTTGCTCGCAAGGATTTTCCATCAGCTCAGAGACGTGCCCACCATTGTCCTGTTGATCGCCGTGGCGCTCTCGTTCGCCTTGGCCATCAAAGAGGGTTCTGGCCTGTTGGAGCCCTTCGTCATCCTGGCCGTGGTGGTGATGAACCTCATTTTGGCCATCACCCAAGAGGGCAAAGCCACCAAAGCCCTGGAGGCATTGGCCAAATTGAACACGCCCGAATGCATCGTCGTCCGGGATTGGGTTCGCCAAAACATCGACACGACCGAATTGGTGCCGGGCGACATCGTCATCTTGGGGACGGGAAACATCGTCCCGGCCGATTGTCGCCTCCTCAAATCCACAGGACTTTTCTCTGACGAGGCCGCGCTGACCGGCGAGAGCGAACCAGCGGAAAAGGATGCCGCCCTCTCCCTGTCGGGAAATGTCCCGGTGGGCGATCAGCACAACATGCTTTTTTCCGGGTGCGTCGTCACCGCGGGCCACGCCATGGCAGTCGTCACGGCCACCGGCATGGCCACGCAGATGGGCCGCATCGCCGAATTCCTGAACGAGACCCAAAAGGTCAAAACGCCGTTGCAAATACGGCTCGACCAACTCGGCAAGACCATCAGCTGGATCGCCATCGTCTCGGCCGTCGTCCTATTGGCGCTCGGCCTGCGAAGCGGCGCCGCATTCGACGACATGATCCTCGTGGCCATCGCGCTGTCCGTGGCCGCCGTTCCAGAGACACTCTCCCTGATCGTCACCCTGTCGCTGACGCATGGCGTTCAGAAGATGGTGAAGAAGAACGCCCTGATCCGAAAGCTGACGGCCGTGGAGACTCTGGGCAGCACCTCGGTCATCTGCTCGGACAAGACCGGGACGCTCACCCAGAACAGAATGACGATCAAACAGCTCTGGATGTGCGGTGGGGAGCCGTTTGCCGCCGCCGACGCGTTTTCCGATGAGCAGCGCCGTTTTCTCGAGATGTTCGCTCTGGCCGGCAACGCCGCCGTCGAGACGGACGAGAGTGGCAACGAGTCATATCTGGGCAATGCCACGGAGATCGGAATTCTCCGGCTTTTGAATGAAAAGGGATTCGAGGTGAACGACACCGCCAAAGCCTACCAAAGGGTGGCGGAGATCCCGTTTTCATCCGAGCGCAAGATGATGACCGTCATCTTGAAAGACAAAGATGGCGGCTACCTCGTCCTGACCAAAGGCGCGCTCGACCGCCTGCTGCTCAGTCCCGAATCGACCGCGGATCTGGAGGCCGCTCGCCGCGTCCACGACGTGTTTGCCAGCAAGGCGCTGCGCGTCATTGCCCTGGCCAGCAAGCACATCGATGAATTGCCGGACAACGCGCAGTTGGAACGATTGGAGCGGGACACGAAGCTCATCGGCATCGTCGGTCTGATCGACCCGCCGCGGCCTGAAGCGGCCTTGTCGATTGCCAAAGCCAAAAAGGCTGGCATCCGCACCATCATGATCACCGGCGATCATGCCGCGACTGCCCAAGCCATCGCCAAGGACCTGGGCATCCTGCAAGAAGGCCAGAAGGTCATGACCGGCGCCCGGCTCGCGCAGGTCTCGGAGGCAGAGCTACAGGACACGATCAGCGATTACTCGGTTTATGCGCGCGTCTCGCCGGAAGATAAGATCCGCATCGTCAAGGCCTGGCAGGCCAATGACGCGGTGGTCTCCATGACGGGGGACGGCGTCAACGACGCGCCCGCGCTCAGGGCGGCGGACATTGGCGTCGCCATGGGCAAGACCGGGACCGAGGTGTCCAAGAATGCCTCCGACATGATTCTGACCGACGACAATTTCTCCACCATCGTCGAGGCCATCGGGGAGGGCAGAAACGTCTATTCGATCATCAAAAAGACGATTTATTTCTTGCTCGTCTGCAGTCTGAGCGAAGTCGTCATCATGCTGTTCGCTCAAATCGCGGGCTGGGGCATCGTGCTGACCCCCGTGATGCTGTTGCTGATCAATATGCTGGGCGACGGAATTCCAGGCATTCAGCTCGCCTATGAGAAATCCGACCCATCTTTGATGAACAACAAACCCCTCAAACGCGGGGAGAGCTTTTTCAGCGGCGATACGCTGCGCCTGATTCTCCGGCAGACGGTTGCCTGCGCCATCGTCGTCCTGGCTGGGTATTTCATAGGCACCCAAGTCGCGCTGCCTGGGACGCCTCCCTCCGCCGCGATCGGCCAGACGATGGCCTTCCTGATCACGGGCTGGACGTCGATCATCCACATCTTCCACGTCCGCACGTCGAAGTCGGTCTTCAAAGCAGCGCTCCTCGACAACAAGCCGCTGCTCGCGAGCGCCCTCTTCATGATCCTAATCTTTGGGCTGCTGGTCGCGACGCCGATCGCGCCCGTGTTTGGGCTGACTCCCATCGGAGGTTACCACTGGCTGATCGTCGTTGGCCTGTGCGTCATACCGACGATCGTCCGCGAGATTGGCAGGCTCTATGATGAGATCCCTCACGTCATCGAATACCGCCGCTTGCGCAGAGAATTCATCGACAAAAACCTGCCCCGCAAGACGAATGGCAAAAAGGCTGCCTGATGAATTCAATTCGGTGACTGCCGAGCGACAATCGAAGAGATGAAGAAAGCCCTCGGAAACCCCGAGGGCTTTTTTGTGGGTAAAAAACGAATTTATGTCGAACCGCCTCTGCGCGCTGAGTCGAAAACTCCGCCCTCATTGCGAGACATCGAACGAGACGGGACGTTCATTCGAGAAACCTCCCCGAATGACGCCCGAACCGGCCGAACGCTTTGATGTAGAGGCGGCCCCCTGTGGCCGCCCGAAATGACATTACAGCGCATTCAAGAAAGAATGAGACAATTTATTAAAAACAAATAAAGCCGTGGTATTTGTTGACGGGATTTGTAGGGGCGTCATTCATGACGCCCAAAAGAAAATTGAATTCGAAACAAAATAATAAAATTTTCGAATCCCGCTTCGCGGGAATCAGTCATTCGCAGCTTTGCTGTGAAATGATGCCGCCTTTCAGCGGTGTTTCGCTTCTCTTCGCAATTTACAGCATTTTCGAGAAAGCATGAGATTGTTCATTTTATCTGCTAGACGGGCGCAGCGCCCTGCGCCCCTACAAAACCTTCGATGAATAGCGTCAATTATTTTTAAAAACACTGTAAATCCAATAGAACCAATGTGGTCAAAAATCAAAGCATGGCTCCGAAAGGTTCGAGCTCGAATTAAAGAACATCTTTTAGAGAGAATCAAAATGGGAGTTTAGAGGGTTGCTATTTCTAATATAGTCGGATGGTTCGGACGCTGTGGATATGAATGACAATCTTTTGAGGATATTCATAATTCGCTGCTTATGTATCGCGGTATTGGCGCGCATACGTCGATCGCAGACTCTACTTTCCAAGAAATTGGACGGGGGAGTTCCCAAAAGAGAGGGGCTGCCCAGTAAAAAGAGAAGGAGAATTACAACATTTGAGGAGCCAGCCTCTCCCCAGCTCAGAGGCTTCCAGCTTCAGGAAAAAGATGGGGCAGGCCGGGGATTTCTTCTCTGGAAGAGAGGGGCTTCTGGTTGTGTCGACGTGAAGCGGCGCCGAGGGCCGAAGTGTCCGCTATCGAGCGTTTTGACAAAATGATGGGCCCCCGCAAGGCGCTCTGTCATGGGCGAGGGAAGCGGGCGCCGATCCTGCCTTTTCATCCGATCGACCTCCCGCTTTCCTTTGGCGACGTGCGCTGCCCTCAGAGGAAAATATCCCACCCCCGCCCATCGAAAGGACATTCCCGCAAAAGCGGGCGTCCATTGTTTGAAAGAAAAACTCTATTCCGCGCGCCTATTCATTTCCGACTCGTTTCCGACAATTGCATCAATCTCCTGAATAGATGCCGACGCTGCCATTTCGAAAGGCCACGAGGATTCGCCGTTTGGAACCGCTGCGATCGATCTGGATGTCCGCGATGCCATTCGAGATGCGGCCTGCCCCGAAGACCTCGGCGCTGTAGTGCAGGGCGCTCTTGCCCTTCAGGCGCGTGAGGCCACCCGCCGTGCCGCCAACCCACAGCGAACCGTCGAGCGGGTCGATGACCAGGGCGCTGACACCGGGGACGAGGAGCGCGCCTGGTTCTACGGAGCGGTGACTCGCGTCGGCGCCGCGTCGCAGCAGGCCATTGACCGACGAGCCGACCCAGATGGCGCCGTCTGTCCCAGCGGCGAGCGCCGAGACATGGTCGTCGGTGCGCTCGCTGGGGCGGGAGGATTCGGCGACGGCATCTGGCCACCAGTCGATCTGGTGTTCGCTCGACAGCGCCTCGGACTCGCATTGCCAGAAGTCCACGCGGCCATCCGCCTTCGCGGCGCAGCGCTGCGAGCGGAACCAGCCGCCGACCCACAGATCGCCGTTCGCCGCGAGGGTGAGCCCGAAGTAGGCGTTGGTCAGCGCGACGAGGTTGCCCGAGCTCTCGCGGTTGTAGCCGTTGAGCAGTGGGTGGGCGTGCTCGAAAACGCCCGAGCACCACGGCTGGCCAGTGCAGCCCGGGCTGGGTTCGAAGTCAGGGTCGGCCTGGGCGTAGCCGTGGTTGCCGCCGAACCAGAGCGTGCGCGTCCGGCCATCGAAGAGGATGCGATACACGTCGCAGATTTTCTCGCGGCCGCGCGGCTCGGCGGCGACGACGTTCTCACCGCTCGAGATGTCGTAGTGGGTGACGCGCAGGCTGCCATTGCCGTCGAGCTGGACGCGATCCGCATCGCCGCTCTTGTAGATCTCGGGGACGGGCGCCGGGCCATCCCAGTTGTCCTCGCAGCCATAGGTGTCGGGGACATTCGAGAGGCCGCGATAGCCGACGAAGGCGGTGTTCGCCTCCCCGCCCGTCACCGCGATGACGTCCAAAGACCTCGTGGCAATGGGCCCAGGGTGCGCCATGGATTCAGCAAAGGGCGTCAGGCCGTGTTCGAGGCCAAAGCGCTCGAATACGGCGCTGTGTGGGCGCAGCAGAAACAGGCCCGCGGTACCGCCGGCCACCCAGATGTTTCCCGAGGCGTCGCTCGTCACGCCATGAAGCCAGGATGGCAGGCCCGATTCGCCGCCATAGAAGGCCCAGTGCCCGGCTTCTTCGATGGGACGGATGGCGAAGTCGAGGCACGGATCAGGCGCGCTATCCCCCTCGGCAGAGGCGCCGAGTCGAGTCGAGGCCTCGATGTCACAGGGCGCGGGCGAGTTCGGGCCCACATCGGCCCCTGTCTCGGCATCCGAGCTCGGCTCGCCGCCGTCAGCGCATTCGATCTCGAGGTTCGAGCCCACATCGGCCGCTGTCTCGGCATCCGGGATCGGTGCGCCGCCGTCACCGCATTCGAGCTCGAGGTTCGAGCCCACATCGGCCGCTGTCTCGGCATTCGAGCTCGGCTCGCCGCCGCCACACCCGATCCAGAAGAGGAGCATGAGGCCCAATGAGGCCACCAAAACACGCGCGGGCACAGTGACTGGCGACAATGATTTCATCCTCGACTCCTTCCGTCAGACTTCTTTGACCGGGTGACGAGGGAAATCTTTGAGAAACCCTTTGCCCTGACAATCCCCTGGGCGAGAGGCCAAGGACTCATTCATCGATGGATGAGTCCTAAATAGGAGAACATATTTTTTTCTTAAATTATTATTGAGAGATATTTGTTTGAGACGGCATCTGACATTTCATTTTTTTCGCTTGCCATTCAATGCCCTCTTCTCTAGAGAGCGCACGCTTTTGACCGACGACAGAACAAAAAAGGTCGGCCTCGTAGCTCAGCAGGATAGAGCGGCGGTTTCCTAAACCGTAGGCCGTGGGTTCGACTCCCGCCGAGGCCAAGCAAGCGCCCGAAATCACTGTGTTCGGGCGCTTTTTTTGTCCGCATGTTCCATCGACTGCGCCTTCCCCCGACCACGATATTTGTATTCATCTCGAACAATCAGACATTTTTCGAAAAATACGCCATCATTTATTTTGGTCGAGATTATGTTGGAGCGGAGTTCCATGATTCCGCTGGGAGCGCGAACTGATTGATCTTGGAGAGCAGCAGGGGGATTTCGACGGGCTTTCTCAAAAAGTCGCGGATCTGTTTGCTCATGCGCTGCAGTGATTCCCAGTCATCGCCCGAGAGCACGATGATGGGGATGGAGGCGAATTCAGGGATACTCTGGACGAGCTCGCTGAATTTCCAGCCATCCATCACTGGCATTCTCAGATCGAGAAGAATCAGTTGAAAACGCAGGCCTTTTTTCAGAAGCGTCAATGCCTCGCATCCATTGGCTGCGGTAAATATCGCATATCGCTGCGTTTCGAGCAGGAGCTTGAGCATCAGCTGGAGGTTTTGGTCGTCTTCGACCAATAGAATGCTCTGTTTCCGAGACATGTCCGTTGGGGAGCAAGGAGTCTCAGCGAATCCGCCGTCGTTTTGATTTGAATGATTCGATTCCATGTCCGCAACAAAACAGACTCTCGAGGAAAACTCATTCTGTTATTTCCTGTGGACAGTGATTGATCGGCCTCAGAGTCTAGTTTTGAACAATTGTTGCCCTGATCATGTGAATCACAACATCTATTCCTGCTCGCCACACATCGATGCCGCTGCCTCTGGGAGCTTCACCTCGGCGTCGGTGACCTCGAAGCCCAGGTTCAGGAGCGCGGCGCCGCTCAGAATCAGCGTCCCATCGGTCTGGAGACGGCCTTCCATCACGAGCGTGGAGTTACCGTCCTCTCCCTCCTCATAGAGCAGTAGGCCATAGTCGCCCGCGTAGGGATCCTCGTCGAAGGCTGTGCCCAGCGAGACGATCCCCTTGCCCTGGAAGACGCTGCCATCGGCCCGAGTGAAGGTCGCGATGACGTTGGTGAAGACGCCGAGAAAGCAGTTCTCGCAGCCGCCGTTCGCGCGCTCGATGGTCGTTTCCTTGGCGGGGCCCTGGCTCTGGACGAGGTGCGCGTAGGTGCATCCGTCCACGGTGAGCGCCGCGTTCGTGGCGATGTCCTCACACAGGCTCAGCGAGAAGGCCTTCTGTGCGAACGTCGCGCTCCAGGTCTGGGCAATCCGGTCGAGTGCCCGCGCGTCCTGCTCGGGCGAGAAGGTAATGTCTCCCGAGCCGCAGCAGAGCAGCAGGGCGATGATGACAAAGGCAAAGGGGCGGCAGGGCGAGACGGCAAAACGCATGGGAGACCTTCCTGGAGGAGCCAGTCGGCGTCGCGAAGAGGGGCGCTCTCTATCTGATTTTTCGCGCCACACCATTTCCTCGAAGCGCTGTGTCGGCCTTCTCCCGTGAGCGGGAGAGCTGTTTTGGGGGCGCGGTTTTTCACGTCGAATTGGAGCGCTGGTCATTCAGTAGAAGGCGATTGATCTGAGAGCCTGTATTCAAGCCTTGAACAGCCGTCTCAACAGGAGCGCGATAGACGAGATCTCCACAATGCTCTCCTCGGAAGTCGTCGTGATTTCATGTTCCTTGGACAATCCTCTGTAATTGTTCAGCCATGAAAATATTCATTCGACACGCCAACATTTGAGCAGTGTTTCAAATTCATGTTTTATTCGCTCAGATACTTCGACCTTCAATCCTAAATTCTTTACGGCATCCTCGAATGTTTTCCGATAGCCCCCGTCCGCGCAAACACCCAAAAGGCTCGGCTATTCACTCAATGCCTTCTGAAATACTTTCCACTCTGCGTCGTATCATGACGATTTGCTGCGTGAACAACCACAGCCAATATATTTCCCAATAGATCTGTAATAATGTGCCGTTCTCTCCCCTTTATCTTTTTCCTCCATCGACCTGAGAGAGAAGTTTTTGATGGCGTCCCCATCATCGAGGGGGATGTCTGCAAAGCCGACAGGGGGAGTGGCGATGCGAATCGGCAGAACTCGATGGCCTGCGGGGGAGTTGTGGGTCGAAAATTTTCTTCGTGTCCCTCGGAGACACCCCGTAGGGGCGGATGGCAATCCGCCCGTGCGCCCCCCCCCCCTCGACGAGCGACCGACCCACCCTCGACGACGGGCGATTGGCAATCGCCCCTACGCCCCCATCGTCCGTGACATCCGAAAACCGAGAACTCGATGGCCCTGCCCGTTCCCGCAAGCGGGAGGGCGAACGCCTCGACCGTCTGGTATCGATGTTCTGCGATGCCTCTACGGCGTCGGGATCGAGCTCAGGAGGCCCTTGAGGTCCTCGTCCGTGAAGTAGAACCCGGCGCCAAAGAAGAAGTCGCGGCCGCGGATCACGCGCCGTGTGGTCAGGTTCGACCCATCCTCGACGGCCAGCGCGCTGTTCGACTTGGGTCGATTGATGATGTCATCCACGCCCGCGCTCACGAACAGGTGGCCGAGGAACGAGTAGTTCAGCGAGGCCCTGAAGCGGGGCCACTTCTGATCGCGCGAGGCAAAGTCGAACAGGTCGAGGTTGATGGTCAGCGCATCGTCGAAAAAATGCAGATTGCCGCCGACGCCGCCAGTGGACTCGATGATCCCGAAGCGCAGCGTCGCGAAATAGAAGCGCTTGGCGAACTGCGCGCTGAACTTGAATGCCTGGTCGGTCGAGACGACGGTCTGCAGCGCCGTCTCGTCGAGATCGGGCGGGTAGCGCCGCACCGTCGTCTCGGTGATGTTACCGCGCGGGTCGTCGATGAGCTCGATCAGGTAATACTTGTCCGGCTTGGGGATGAGCTTGATGCCGAAGACGTTTTTCATGCTCCCCTCGCGCACCAGATACTCGCTGCGCAGCGAGACTTCGGTGGCGATGTTCACCATGCGGTCGAGGTAGTTGGAGACGTCGTCGAGCGTGTTGCCCAGGTTTTCGCCCAGGCGCTCGTCGTTGATGAGGCGGCCGACCGGGCCCTCCCCCTCGTCGATCTTCTGCGCGATGCTCTGGACGCGCTCGATGGCCTCGTCGAGCTTGCCGAGCGTGTCCTTGAAGCTCTGCACCGAGGCGGTCAGCTCGCCTTCCCCCGTGCCGAGCACGCGCTTGATCGCGCCGAGCACCTCCCGCACGTCCTCCGACGCGCCGCGCACGTTGGTGAAGATGGCCGCGATGTTCTCGTCCTGACTGTCGGCGAGCTTGCGCACGTCTCGGCTGAGCGCGTCGATGTTCACCAGCGCCGAGTTCAGCGATGCGCCAGCCTGCGTCAGGGTCGTGTCGAGTGACGCGGATACCTCCACGAGGTTCTTCACGATGGCCTGCATGTTGTTCGCGCCCTCTTCGCCACCGAAGACCTCGCGCAACGACCTGGTCACCTCCTGGATGTCGCCCGCGATGAGGTTCAGCTTGTTGACGGCCTCCTCCATTCCGGTCCTGTCGTTGACCATGGCGATCTGGCCGCCCTCGGGCATGAGGGGTGCGCCCGGTGAGCCAGGCACGAGGTCGATCAGGTAGTCGCCGAGGATCGACTCGCTGCGCTTGACCAGGGCCGCGTCTTTCTTGAGCGGGACGTCGCGCCGGATGCGCAGCTCCACACGGGCGCGCGTCCCTTCGAGCCGGACGCCGCTCACCTCACCCACAGGGATGCCTGCGGTCTGCACGCGGCTCTTGGGGCCGATGCCCGAGGCGTCGTCGAAATAGGCGAACACCGTGATGGCCGTGGCCGGGTCGTGCGTGCCCTGGGTCAACGTGACCCACAGCGTCATGAACGCGGCCAGCGCCACGATGACGAGGAGCCCGACCTTGAAGGGAGTGACCAAGGAGCCCAAAGCGATGTGCCTCTAGCCTTCTTCGCCAGCTTCGGTGGAGGCGCCGCAGGCTGGGCAGAAGCGGGCCTGGGGTGGCAGGGGTGCCTCGCACGCCGCGCAGCAGGTGGCGGTCAGGGGCTCACCGCACGAGAGGCAGAAGCGCGCGCCGACCGCCGTCTTGGCCTCGCAGCGAGGGCACGCAGCGCCGAACAGGTCGGTGAGGTCGCTCTCGCCGATCGGCCGCCCGGCCTTGGCGAGCTCGATGAAGCCAGCCAGGCGCGGCCCAATCAGCGAGAGGAGCTGCGCGGCGCGGTTGACCTTGTCCACGACATCGTCGCGCACGCGCTCGCGGCGCTTCTGGAGGCGCTGGGCATAGCCCGGTTCTCTCTGGTCGATCTCGATCTCACAGACGCGGGCGCTCAGGGAGCAGAGCGCCTCGCGCGCCTTGTCGGCCAGGCCCATGGCACGGGACTGCCCCTCGCCATCGTCGAGCGCAGCGGCCACGCCGTCGAAGACCGCGGCCAGGCGCGTGAGCTCGGCAAGGCCTGCCTTGGCTGCCGCGAGCTCACCCGCGGTGATCGCCTTCTCGACGCTCTCGATCGCCCACTGGATGTCACGCTCGTTCGCCATGTCAGACTCCTCATCCTTCGCGTTCGCCATCGCCATCGGCGTTGCCGTCGTCCGGCGCGGGGTCATCCTGGTGGGGCGCCGAGGCGCGGCTGTATTTCATCCCCACCCAGAGCGAGCAAGCCGCGATCGTGAGCGTCAGCAGGGCGCCGATTGCCTTGAGCCACGGCGCCTGAGCGATGAAGACAAACGCGAGCGCCACGAGCACGGGCAGGTAGAAGAGCGCGCTCCAGCGCAGGATATAGCCGCCGAACGAGGGCATCGGGACTTGGGCGTTCTCGGCGATCACCTTGACCATGAAGTTGGGGCCATTGCCGATGTAGGTGAGCGCGCCGCCGAACACCGCGCCCAGACTGATGGCCACGAGGTAGGGCACGGGCACGCCCGCCACGCGTGCGCCATCGAAGGCGAGTTCGCGCGCCATCTCGAAGAACGTCACGTAGGTCGGCGCGTTGTCGAGGAACGCGCTCAGGCCGCCGGTGAAGGCGAAAAGGGTCAGGGCATCGAGCGGCAGGCTAGGCGCGACGCGGCGCAGCAGCAGGAGTGCCGGGATCATCGTGAGGAAAATGCCGATGAAGAGGGCGGCTACCTCCTGGATCGGCGCCCATTTGAAGCCGTTGCGCTCGAAACGCAGAGCCTTGTCACCGAGGAGATACGAGAGCGCGGCCGCCGTGAGCATGATGAGCTCGCGCACCGGCAGCCAGTGGTGCCAAAGCGCGTCGCCGTTCTGGATCGCGTCGAGATTGACCGACGGCGCGAGCGCCACGGCGCAGATGATGGCCGCGAAGCCCACGAGCTGAGGCTTGCCCTCGATGTGGATGGGCTTGGCCTCGGCCGCG
>JAISIF010000048.1 GCA_031262165.1 Myxococcales bacterium
GTTTCTGAATTTAGGTTAATATAAAGAACATTCCCTGGAGAACATTCTACCGAACCGCCATCCACCAATGGGGACCAGTCCCCATAGCGATCGATTCCACCACCATCTGTAGTGAGGAATCTATTTACATTCGACGAACGGTCCTTTCTCGTTGGAGAACTAGGGTTAGTGCTTATTCCAGAAAAAATACTCGCAAGTTCTGAAACGCATCTATAACCATGCCCTTGATATCTCCTCTGATTCCCTCCACTACCTCTATAATATGCATCGAACCTTCCTGATTTTGCCTCCCATCGCACCTGTCGCTCGGAGCCTGCTTTCACTTTGATAAGAAATTTATCCCGATAGTTCGCCAAACCAGCGGCGGCAAAAGACTCACATGACGCCAATTTTTCAATGTAAAGATAATCTGAACTATCGATAGTAAATCCATAACGCCAACACTCTAAAAGGCTTTCTTCTATAAGATTTCTTCCAATATAACGCACTCCAGCAGATTTTACTTCATCATACTGAACCATGACGTTCTTCGGGCTATCTATTTCGACAACAACAGGATTGCTTTCAATCCCATCTTCGACAACCCATTCGGGATTTGAATACTCGGCGAGTGTATTAGCCGTCAGAGTGACCACTACACCCGTCGCATAAGGACCAGAGCAATCGGAAAAATCAATCGTTGGAGAGATTGTGCATACATTGTCAGACCAGCTGCCAGGGCATTCTTTAACGAGATAAGCTCCATTTTCAAAGTATTGTTTATCTTCCTCATCCATTGGGAAACTACAGCCAATTCGGGCACCTTCAATACCATCCTTCACGCTAATCGTGAGCTTCGGAGCGAAAACGGCCTCTATGGTTGTCGCATCCGTCACCGTCAAAGTGTGTGCAGAATTGCTCACAAATACAGGCTGCGCAGGGCCTTCTGTAATGAACCATCCAGCCAGCTGATAATTTGTTGCGGCGACGGCTGAGAGTTGCACTGGGGTGCCTGGGGACACAAAGCCTTGGCAGACACCCGCACCGGCGACACCACAGGAGGCGAGCAGATATGGCTCGTTCGAAGGAGGCGCCCCCGTCTTCTTCACCGTCACTGTCCCCTGCGTTCCTGGGTCAGTGATAGTGATGTTTTGATCTGCAATCCCTTTGAATTCGATACCAACGGTTCTAGGACCTGCTATCAGGAATGATGGCAAATCAATCGCTTCGACAGGAGTCTCACATACGGATGGATTGTATGTGCCTGGGTTCTCATCAGGACATTCTTTACATGAGGTAAGCTTATTTCCAGAACAGCTACAGTGATACAACACATCATTCGCTGATTTAGAGACATCATCTCTCATCGCGACAAATGTTGCGCCTTCGCATATCGAGTTCACTAAATCTAAAGAGACCGCGACGTCTTCGTCTTTATTAAATAAGGCTGCAGAACAAGGCATCCCATTACAGAGCACAATGGCGCTTTCAGCAAAAGAATTATACTTAATCGAGCTATTGACCTGATATTTGTTTGCAGAATAATCCGCATACACAATGATTGGGGCTACATTCTCTCTGCTGATTTCAACAGAACAAGTGCTATCGGGTAGCGGTGTGCAACCTGACCACGACGCAAACTTGTAATGCGTCATAACATTTTCATTTTCTTCTTTCTGGATAATGAGCGTCTGGCCATAATACTGTGAAGCCTGATACTCTTCACATGAACTGAATGTTTCCTCTCCCAATATCTTACATGTCAAAGTGACACCTGGAAGGGGGAGGGACATTTCTAGATTACCCACTCGGCTGGAGACTTCGATCACTGGCGTCCGCGATTTAAAATAAACCCCAATGGTCAAAGCTTGATTAGAGTTCTGGAGCAACGAGTCGCAGTTCAGGCTCGTGCCACTTGGAACGCATGAATGACCGGTTTGGAGTTCCCAGCCAGCCGTTCCCCGCGCAGTATCCAATTCATAACCAGGATTCGCAGTTGCGGTGAAGGCGTGAGGTCCCTCGACCGTCGTCTTCAACGAGCAAGTCGAGGCCCCTTCGAAGGAACAGTTGATCCCTATGGTGGAATAAATTGTTCCATTCTGAGGAGGATTAACCACAAGGGCATAATACGTAGCTTCTGGACTATCACAGCTATTTGCACAAACCTTGCAGGGATATTTCATACATTTATCTTCGTGATCGACATCGGAAACGCCCTGCTTTCCATAATCACATTGTTCCTCCCCTTCGAGGACACCATTTCCACAGCCGATTTCTTCCAATTTACATTCGGTCGTGCAGAGTTTACAGGAGTGTTCTCCATTTGGGCATTCTGTCAATCCATTGTGATATTTTGAACTTCCATCATTTCCCCAGTCACATTCTTCACCGTCGCTTGCACTGATAATTGCATCACCACATGTATTAAACTTGCAGTTGTAATTACAGTATTTCACTTCTCCTTGATACTCTGGGCTAACGGGTGAACCCGTCACAGGATTTACAGGGACGCCTTGAGCAATCTCCTCTGGTTTAGCGTCAGCATAATCACATTCTTCCATGCGTCCTGACAGAATGGTTCCTTGTGGATCGCTTGGATCTAATTCATTAAAGACATAGCCGTCACCGCAAGAAGCCAATGTGCAAGATTTGGGAATACAGATATGGAGCCAGTCTCTGTCTGGATTAGCCTTACAGAGATCTTCCTTAGTCAGCGACTCATCCTGACCCGAATAGCATCCCAATCCAGAGCACTCAATTGCCTCTGTTTTAATATAACATCTTTCGACCCGATTATTGACGATACAGTTATCCAAGAGGCGGCAAGAGCTCGTCTCTTTGACCCACTCTCCACTTGCGCGAACACAATCATCTTCCGTATTTTCAGACGGTAATTCCGTATAAGTAATGATTTTCCAATCCATATCATTTCGTGCTGATTCAATGACACAGTAGCCTTTGTTCGTCGGAGGATGGTCAGGGTCATACCCCGTATCACAGGCTTCACTTTGATCTATAGTGCCATTTCCACAAAGATCGCCTGTCTTGCAGTCTGAAGAGCATTCGTTCAGATCATCGGAATCACAGATTTCGCCTTCCGCATAATCTACGATTCCATTTCCACAAATACCCGTCGAGCGACAATCTGACGAACAATAGCGTATTGCTTCACTTTCCTCACCACGTTCATTGATAAATCGACCTGGCGTGGTACTTAGTTCGCAAACCTCACCATATTCAATGATTCCATTCCCACAACGAATTGGGCGACACTTATTGCTTTCAAATCCTTCGACACCACCTGCATATCCATTGCAGATTCCAATGGCATTCACAGCTTTATGTTGAGTATTTCCGAGATAAGTTCTGACATATTCTACATAGTATTTTTCTTTTACCGCTCGGACACGCCGCCCTGCTGAGTCCTCCTCATCGTCCTCCTTGACCGCTGAGCCATTACAAATTCTGGAATAATATTCGGCGTCCCAAGCAGGAGGTTGAGGATTTTTCTTACAAAGGGCAGTCAACGCATGAGAGAAAAACAAATCCGGTGAGGTCTCTGGATCATAGCCCATCTGAAGGTTCAAAGTATTAAGATCGCATTCTTCAGCGTCCTCATGCTTTTCAGAATCACTATAATCAACATCTTCATTTACAAACTTATCACCGCATACAGATATTCTGCAGTCTCGATTACACAATATCGTCGAATCGACAATATCGCGTCCACCCGCAAGAGTTCTGTCTGGCCCTGGATCACATTGCTCGCCACATTTCCCTTCCCTGTCGCAATCTTCCTGAGCCCATCCCGTCGATCGGTTGTCTAATGGATTGATGCGTCCATCACCACATTCAGACCTATAGCCGTCTGGAGTACAGAGCTGTGATCCCTCTACTCCGTCATCACATTCTTCCTGAACTACTATCGGATTTCCTTCTTCATCAGTTTTTATATTTCCATCTTCATCTTGTTCGTAAATATAAGAGCCATCTTCATTCAACCGTGCGCCAATATATCCGTCGCCCTGGCGATTGAACTTGCAAGTCTTTGTGCAACGTAAGGAACCTAATCGACCATCATCACACTCTTCGTCTGCTCCCAGATAAAGATCTCCACATTCATTGTCCTGACAAAGATTTGTGCAAGTCGGAGATCCTCTCCACTCTCTCCAGTCATCTGGGCATTCACCCTCGGCTTGCTTACAGTCACATTCCTCACCAGCCTTACCATTGAGAATTCCATCACCACACTGTGAGATTGTACATATGTCAGTACAACCAGCGGTCAGTCCGTCCCTCCCTGGATCGCACTCCTCGTCACCATTTACTGTTCCGTCACCACAAAGCTGAATCGTACAATTAGCGAGACATTTTGCACTCAGACTCGTATTCTCGGGAAACACCGCTGAAATGTTCTCTTCTTCATTTCCGGGATCACATGTTTCTTTCAGTGCCACTGCTACATGCTCTTCGTTATCTATTACTCCATTCCCGCATTTGATAAACTTACAGTTCGATGAACAATCAGGCGCTTTCGTGCCGTCCTCTCTTATATATTCACAGTCCTCATTTGGATCTAGTATCTTATCGCCACACTTCAAATTAAATCTACAATCCACTGAACAATCTTCTGTCCCAACAGGAGAATTCTCTCCCAGATTGTGATCACAAACTTCATTAATCTCGACAATTCCATTTCCACAGTATTCTCTCTTACAATCCTTCGAGCAGCCATCCCCGTGAATGAGATTGCCATCATCGCACTCTTCCCCATCGCTCGAGTCGAGAACCCCATCGCCGCACTTTTCCGTGATGCAGAGGGCCTGCGTGACGGCACAGCGTGTCTCTTTGGGACAGACATATTCCTGCTCTTCGAATTTACAGAGAATACTCTCCGGCTCGGAGCAAGTCGTCTGGACAAGGGCAATCAAAGCAGCGACGAATAAAAATCCAACCTTATTCAGGGGTCGAGACATCGTCTCCTCCTTACCAATCTTTTATCATCCGGAATCAAATCGATGATTCGCGACATCGAGAAAAATAAAAAAGGGAAGAGAGCGCTCCCAATGGGCACTCTCCTCTCGGAAAGGCTCAGAAACGGACCGTTGCCGTCATGCCCTGAACCTCTGGCGTGAGCAGGGGCAGGAACGTGAATTCGGGAGACGTGACAGGTGGGGGCGGCGCGTCGGGATTCACCTCGGTGGAGGTCTCTGGCGTGTAGGGGCGCAGGCGGTTGATGTAGAGCAGGACGACGCCCGTCACCAAAGCCGCACCGCCCACGCCATACAGAGCAATGCCTATCTTCTGGTTCCGCAGGCCGCCGGTGCGCTTGTTTTCGAGATCGATGCTCAGGTTCGTGCCCGGGGTATAGGACACTTGATTGCCAGAGTCGGACAGCTCCCACTTGATCGTCTTGTCCACCGCCGCGTCAAAATCGCTGATGTCCGAGCGCCCCTTGAAGTGGAGCGCGGCGCCGATGCCTGCCACGACCACGCCCGCGCCAACGACGGCCCATGGGCGCCAGTTTGGCCAGAGGCGGCGGTATTCGGTGACCTCGCTGGCCGTGATCAGCAGCATCTCCAGCTCGGTGAGCTCGTTGGCTCTGAGCGAGGGACTCATCTCGCTGTTCATGTAGCCCGGCTTCTTGGCCACAATGGCGTGCGGGCCGGGGCGGACGAAGCCCTCGTATTTGCCGGGTGCCACGAAGAGCTCCTGGCCGTCCATCGAGACGACGGCGCCCTCGAGCTCACAGCGGACCACGAGACGGGCGAGCTGCTGCTCGGTCAGGGCCTTGTAGTTGCGCGCCTGCTCGTATTTCTCCGCGTCGATGGGATCCGGGCCGTAGGCCATCGCCTTGTTGATGTGCTCCAAGACCTCGGTCGGGCGGTCGAGGTTCAGAAGGGCCAGGACCATGTTGTAGTGAATGGCCGGGTGATCCCAGTAGGTCAGCGCCTCGCGGTATTTGATCGCGGCCTGGGCAAACACCGACTCCTTGAGCAGTGCGTTGCCTTCGCGGAACGTCTTGAGCGCCTTCTGCTGGTTCTCTGGAGAGACGCCCTCGGCCCAAGGGCGGGTGCGAGAGGAGGGGGGCGCGGCGGGCCTCTCCTCCTCGGAAATCACGTCACGGACCGTGGCGGCCTGTTCGACCTGTGTCGGCGCCTGGGCATCGCTCTGGGCCGAGACGATGGTGCTCCCTTCGGCGGGCCTGCCCTGCTCAGCGGATTGTTGTGGGGGCTCGACGGCGGGGGCTTCGACATGGCTCGCACCACCACCGTCCTGCTCGGTGGCGCTGGCCATCGGGGCCTTCGCCTCCTGGACTGCTGGCGCGAACTCGGGAGAAGCAGAGGACTTCTTTGCCCTGGCCTTGCCTTTGGGCGCGGTCTTGGTGGCCGCCTCTGGCTTAGCCGCCTTGGTTTTCTTGGCCGAGGCGAGCCTGCGCTTCTTGGGGGCTTCCGTTCCTGAAGTCGGTGCGGCGGTGTCTTGCGCCTGCGCTGCTGCGGCGGCATCCGCCTGCATCGACATCAGCCCCAGGCTGATGGCCAGAGCGAGCGCGAAACCCATCTTCGAATCCATGGGGAACTCCTTGAGAGACTTGCTTCAGGATTACTTCAATTCGTCGATCACGGGACTGCCGAGCTGGTCCTGGAGGCGCTGCACGCGCTCCTGTTCCTGGCGCAGCATGAGGGCGACCTCTTGGGCGGCCTCGAGCGCACGCTCCTCGGCCTGGCGGGCGAGCATTTCCTGGGAGCGCGCGAGCTGAGCATTCTTCTCAGCGCCCCACTGGGCATTGCGCGCCACCGTGCGGGCCTCTTCGGCCTGCCTCAGGGCGGCGTTCAGCGCGACGTTCCGCTGGGCAAGGTCCTTGGCAGCGCGCGCGGTCCGTTCTTCGGCCGCCTGACGACGCTTGCTCTCTTCTTCGATCCGCTCGAGGCGCTGCTGGGCGATCGCTGCCGACGCCTCGGCCGCCTCTTGCGCCTTCTTCGTGTCTGTGAGGGCTGCCTCGGCGCGCTGCTTCTGCAGCTCCGCCGCACCTCGCGCCTCCTGGGCCTTGGCCTCCTCCTGCTTGGCGATCTCGGCCTGCGCCTGGGCGTCCTTGCGCAACGCGATCATGCTGATGGAGACGATACCTGCGGCGACGAGCAGACCGAGCAACACGATGAACGCGCCACCAATCGCCAGCTTGCGGTTGCGTGCGGCGCGCTTCTTCAGGTCGAACGTCGCGGCCAGGAAGCGCGCCTGCACCTTGGGCAGCTCGCCACGATACCGGCGCGAGAACCGCTCGGCATCCTCGACCATGTCGCCGCGCCACAGGAGCGCCTTGTCGTGGTCCTTGGCGTGCCATTGTTTGGCCGCGTTGCGCAACTGCTCCAGGAAGGCCGCGTCCTCGCCCGTCTCATCGAGCCAGCGCCGGAGCGTCGGCCAGGTGTGGACGAGCGACTCGTGGACGATCTCGATGGTGGCAGCGCCGCCAGAGGTCTGGACGACGAGCAGGCGCGCGCGGACGAGCTGATCGATGAGGCGTTTGAGCTCGTCGGTGTCCTTCGACAGCTCGCGGATCTCGTCGAGAGAGACGATGGCGCGCGTGCGCTCGGGAGTCACGAGCCGCAGGAACACGGCGCGCGCGAGCTTGAGCATGGAGGGCGTCAGCTCGCGCAGGACGCTGTCGGCGTGGGTCGCCAGCGCGCCGGCGATGCCGCCCAACGCCTGGTAACCCTCGACCGTCAGCATCTTTCGGCGCACGTCACGGCACTCCCAGAGCTTGCTGGCCGCGAACTGGAGGAGCGGGAGCGCGCCCGAGGTCGTCGCCAGGTGGTCGAGCATCTCGTTGACGATCGAATCGTTCTCGAACGTGAAGCCAGCCATCTCCGCGGGCTGCACGATGGCCTCGCGCAGGCCATTGCGGTTGGGCGCGATGAGGAAGATGAGCCCCTGCGAGAGCTCGCTCATGAAGACCTGATCCTCGGCCACGCGCTCGAGGAAGTCTGAGCGGATGGAGAGGACCACGCGCAACGGCGAGGACGGATCGTCCGCGATCGAGGTCAGCGAGGCGGTGAAGGCGAGCCGCTCGTCGAGGTCGGCGACCTGCGTGTAGAGCTCCTCGAACTGGTCGATGAAGAGCAGGATGTTCGTGTTGTCGCGGCGGGCGCGGGCGCGCAGGACCGAGCCAGCATAGCCAGGCTCCTCGCGGATGCGCTCGGCAGCCTTGGCCGAGACCTTGACGTCCACCAATGGCTTCGAACCGCCCTGCGTCGCCGTCGCTCCCGAGGCCTCGGCAGAGAGGGCGTCGGCGAGCGCCTTGAGTGGGCTGCGGCCCGGCCGGATGACGAGGCTCTCCCAGGCCTCGCCCGAACGCTTGAGCGTCGGCAGCACGCCAGCGCGGACGATGGAGCTCTTGCCCGAGCCCGAGGCGCCGACGATGCCGATGAGCGGCTGCTCGCGCACGCGGTTCACGGCGGCCGAGATCTCGCTGTTGCGCCCAAAGAATCGATCCGCGTCGGCCTCCTGGAACGCGGACAGGCCCGTGTAGGGGCTCTCGTCTATCTTGAGCTTGCGCGTGCGGCCCGGGAGGAACGTCTCCAGCGCCTCGAGGAGCTCGGCGGCGTTGTTCCAGCGCTGCTCTTTGCGTTTTTTCAGGCATTTATCGACGATGTCGATCAGGTCGGACGGGAGCGTGGGCGCGAAGTCCCGCAGGCTCGGCATCTGGTGCTTGTAGTCACCCGTGATCGCCAGCTCCATGCCGGTCTTGCCGTGGAGCGGATGCTTCGTGCTGAGCATCCTGAACAGCATGATGCCCGTGGCCCAGATGTCGGTGCGGTGGTCGATGCCCTTGGCCCGCCACTGCTCGGGCGACATGTAGGCAAGCGTGCCGACGATGGCACCCGAGCGCGTGAGATCCGAGCTCTCGGCGGCCAGATCCATCGTCTGCTCGTAGGAGCCCTCGGCCTTCTCCTTTTTCTGGGGGATGTCGATCTCCTCGGAGGCGTCCTTGTCGTCGCTCTCGAGCACCTTGGAGATGCCGAAGTCGAGCACCTTCACGGTGCCCGACTCGGTGATCATCACGTTGTCCGGCTTGAGATCGCGGTGGACGATACCCTCGGCGTGCGCGCGGACGAGCGCGCGGACCACAGGCACCATCAGCTCGGCCACGCGGGCCGGTGGCATGGGCTGGCTGCCGTCCATGAGCTTCGTGAGCGTGTTGCCTTGGAGGTATTCGAGCACCATGTAGGGCATCGATTTGAACTCGTCGGCTTCGTAGATGATGACGATGTTCTCGTGCCCGCAGCGGGCCGTGGTGCGCGCTTCGAGAATGAAGCGCCGGGCCAGCTCCTGATCCTTCGTGTGCAGGAACTTGATGGCGACGCGGCGGCCCAGCTTGTTGTCGCGGGCCATGAAGACCGATCCCATGCCGCCTTTGCCCAGCAGGCGGATGAGCTCGTAGTGGTTGACCATGTCGCCTGGCGCGAAGGCAAAGGCGCTCTTGGCGTCGCCGCCATCCTTGTCCTTGGTCGCCTTGGCCGCGTCCTTCTTCTCGTCCTTCGAAGACTTGCCCCCCTTGCCGTTGGCGGTGGTCCTGCCCGTGTTGGACGCCTTGGATTTCTCAGGCCTCTCGGATCCCTCGGACTTCTCGCTCGAACCGGTCGGCGGCAGCTTGGCGAGATCCAGCGTCGCGGCCGCGCCTGGCTTGACGTCGGCGGCTTTGGCGGAAGGCGCGGCAACCTCATTGACCTGGGCCTGCTGGGGTTGAGCTTGATCGGGCGGGCGCGGGCGCTCACCCAGATCGAGCGTCACCTCTGGCGCCGAAGCGATCTTGGCGGAGGCTGCCGCTGGCTGCAGCGCGGGCAGCTCGTCCATTGTGGCGCGGCGGCCCACGGGCGTGGACTTCAGCACGTTGCCCGGCATCGTCTCCGTCTCTGTCGAAGCCGATCCCGTGGAAGCTCTTGGCGGAAGCGTCAGGGGCTTGAGCGGACCAACGAGCTTCTTGGGGACGAACATCTGTCGAGGCGTGGCGGGCGAGCCCGATGGCTCGTCGAGGGTCACCTCGGCAGCGGGCTTCTCGGAGGGCGCGTCATCCTCGAAATCGAAGCCTTCGAGCCTAGGCAGGCACTGAGTGGCCATCTCCTCGGCGTCATCTGCCTGAGCGGGTGAGTGGCCATCCGTATCTGGCGACTCCGACGGACCTGGCGCGTCGTCCAGCGATAGCTCTGGGAGGCTGTCCACCGAGAGCACGACCGTGGCGCCCTCATCCGCCTCTGGCGTGGACACGGACTTGGGCGCGTCCTCGTTCGCCAATAGACCTTCCACTCCAGCGGTGAGGACGACCGTCGCCCCCTCCCCGTCTCCCTGTGCGATGGCCTCCAGAGGAATCAGCGCACCGGTCGAACCTGAAAAATCGAGGACTCCGTCCTGGGCAACGGCCTTCTTCGATGAAGATTTTTTGGGAATGGTCCGGCCAACGAACTTCCTTTTCATCGCCATAAAAGCGCTCCTCTAACTCTCAAGCTCTTCATCCACCCCATGCGCAGGGCAACAAACCAAAGGCCGCGCCTCAAACATCAAAAGCCAGCCGCGATCAAGGACTTCGACCCTTGGAAAAGGAGGCCCCCTCCCGCTCTTCGAGGCCTGCGAAAGCCGTCCGCCCTGGCCGACCGCGCGCAGCGTTCAGCGTCCGCTTGAAGGCGGCATACACAGCGAAGAAGGCCTCGATGGTCCAGCGGTCGCCTTGAGTCAGCGGCCCTGCCTTGCAGACGAGCTTGTCGTCGCGCTCTCCCGCATCGACGAACCTGACCTTGCCCTGGACCTGAGCCCTCACCCGAGCCCCCCGCGGCAGCCGCACGCCCAGGAGCAGGGCATCTTGGGGATCGCCATCTGGAGCCAAGGTCCCGGGGATGAACCCGTAATTGAAGAGGGATGGCAGCGGTGAAATGAAATCGATTCGCCCCGAGGATTTCCTTTTGATGAAACTGAATCGTGGCGTCTCGATCTCGATTTCAACCCCGTCTTCTTCGTTCAAACGATCAATCACTGACATGACATTTTTCCTCGTCTTACAATTTACAATGTCTTCAAAATCGTTCGTCCGAGATCATTGCGAGCGAAGCAATCCAGCAGTCATTGTGACGACGAACGATCGCCCTGGATTGCTTCGGAGCAAAGCACCTCGCAATGACGAATCGTTTGTCGGGAGGCATTTTTTACAGACCAGACTTAGGACTCATCCCTCGATTATCCCGTCGGCCTGCTCGTCCGTGAAACGCCAGCCTTCGTCGCTTCGATGGAATTTTCCGTCTGGAAGCTCAAAGCCTCATGCCTCGTCTGGCTTTCCCCGTCCTTCGCGGTGCAAAGGTCCTCATCGAGGGATAGGGATAAGGCCTTATTCAAACGACACCCTCTTTGACACGCTGGACTTTTTCGACTGACCGCGCTTGCCTGCGCCGCTTTTTTTCAGGAGCCTCAGGAGCCCTTACGACATGACGCAGCCACACAAGAAAGGCCGAATCCTCATCGGCAAGCCAGGCCTCGACGGCCATGAACGCGGGGCCAAGGTCGTCTCCCGCGCTCTCTCGGACGCTGGGTTCGAGGTCATCTACACGGGCATCCGACGGACGCCCGAAGAGCTCGCCGCCACCGCTGTCCAGGAGGACGTGGACGCCGTGGGTCTCTCGCTCCTCTCGGGCGCGCACAACGCCCTGTTCCCGGCCGTGCTCGACGCCCTGCGCGCTGCTGGCATCGCTGACGTTCCCGTGCTCGGCGGTGGCGTCATCCCCGACGAGGACATCCCTGGTCTCAAGGCGCTGGGTATCCGCGAGATCTTCACGCCGGGGACGCCGCTCGGCGCCGTGATCCAGGCCTTCGAGGCTGCCGTGGCCGAGCACCGCCAAGCAGCGCCATTCGAGCTCGAAGTCGATCGGTCGTGACCGCGCCCTTCCGCTCCATCCCCGAGCTCATCGGCGGCGTCCGGGCCAAGAGTCCCAGAGCGCTGGGCCGCGCCATCACGCTCGTCGAAGAGGGCGGCCCGGCTGCCAGCGCGCTCCTGTCCATGCTCGATCGAGAGAGCGCGTGCGTCGGATCTGACGCCGCGACCATTGGCCTGACCGGGACTGGCGGCGCTGGCAAGTCCACGCTCGCTGGCCGCCTCATCGATCTGTTGCGCGCGCGAGGGCGGCGCGTGGGGCTCGTAGCGGTCGATCCCTCCTCGCCCATCTCGGGCGGCGCCATCCTGGGCGACCGTGTCCGCATGATGCGGCACGCCTGCGACCCGGACGTCCTCATTCGATCGATGGCCTCGCGCGGCAGGCTCGGCGGGCTCTCGGCGGCCACGGCCGCGACCGCGCGCCTCATGAAGCTCGCCGGATGCGATCCTGTCTTCATCGAGACTGTCGGCGTTGGCCAGGCCGAATTCGACATCGTGCGCCTGGCCGACGTGACGGCGCTCGTGCTCGCACCTGGCCTGGGCG
>JAISIF010000053.1 GCA_031262165.1 Myxococcales bacterium
TGACGCTCGGCTGCACGAGCTCGATGGCGGGCCGCACGCTCGCGACCTGAACGATCGTCGAGGTCCGATAGCGCGGTGGCACGAGCGAGAGGCCCACGAGCCCGATGGCGAGCAGCGCGGCAAACACCAGCAAGACCGAGCGCCGCCGCCGCCAGATGCCCCAAAAGAGCTCCCCTGCCGAGAGTTCGCGTTCCATGACTTGCCCTTCCCCTTCCCACGTCCGGCCGCCACCCGGCCCCACACCCTCGGCGAGCAAGATGCGCACGCCGTCTCTCGTTTAGGAGTCGTGCTGCCCAACTGGGAGGTTTTGAGAGATGGAAGTCATCGAGCGGTCGGTGCCTTTGGGACCGCCGTCGAAGGCTCGGTCGAAGGTTCGCCGGAGAGCCTGCCGTCAGTCATGGCGAGGCATGAAGCTGCTCCTCATAGCCGGGCAGCGGTGAGGGTTTGGCGCGGTAGATCTCCAAGCGGCGCGTCTGTGAGGTCGAGTGGGCGCGCCCATCCTCCTTCGAGAGGTAGATGTCGCCGCCCAAGGGATCGCTGGGCAAAGCGTCGAGATCCTGGGCCAAGCGCAGCTCGTCGATGCTCTCTGGCGGGTGGCCCTCGCGGGCGTGGAAGCGGTCGCGCGCCGCCTCCACCGCTTGGAGTAGCGCTTCGAGCCGAATCTCCTGGATTCGCCTGGCATAGATCGCTCGCGCCGCCTCCTCTTCGGCCATCTCGAAGAGCAGCTCGGCGAGCTCCAAGGCCCTGTCCGTGTGGCCCGACTGCGCGTAGAGGCGCGTGATGAGCTGCGGCAGGTAGGGCGGCGCGCCGGGCAGGTGGCGGGTGCTGTCGAGGAGGTCGGCGGCGGCGCGGTAGCGACGGTGGTGGTAGCTGTAGTTGAACGCGAGCTGGAGCCGCATCTGGAGATTGCCTGGGAAGCGCGCGTGGCCGCGTTCGAGGAGCTCCGTGGACTCGTCGGTGTTCTTCCAGCGTTCGAGCCCGCCCTCATTGAAGGGGATCGACTGCCCGACGAAGAGGTAGGCGGCTTCGAAGTCCGGATCGAGCCGTGTCACGAGATCGCCCAAGCGGTAGGCGCGCAGGTAGCCGAGCCGGTCCTTGGCCATGCCCACCGCGTAGCCCGTCCGAAGCCAGTAGAGGTCGGCGATGGCGTGGATGAAGGGCGCGCCGAGCGTCTTCAGGACCTCTGGCCGGGGCAGCACGAGCTCCCCTTCGCTCGTCTCGATCGGCGGCACGGGTGGCGCCGACAACAGGGCCGTGAGGACAAGGCAGATGGCCAGGAGAATGAGGTGGTGGCGGGGCATGGCCTGCAACATGGACGCTCGATGCGCTGGATTTAGGACTTATCCCTTCATCATCCCGTCGCCCCACCTGTCCGTGAAACGCCAGTCTTCGTTGCTTCGCGCTTCACTTCCGTCTGGAAGATCCCGCCGCGCGCCTCGACTGACATTTCCCGTCCCTCGCGGTGCAAAGGTCCTCATCGAGGGATACGTCCTTGGGATCAGGACGCCATGAGCCGCAGCTCGATGCGCTTCTCGACCTGGAGCCGAATGAACAGGCCTGCCACGGCCTCGGCCATCTCCAGCGGCATCAACGGCTCGTATCGAGGCGACGCCGATGACACGCGTGCGACGAGCTGCAGGATTGGTCCCTGATTCACGAATCGCAGGCGTGGGAAGTCCCTGCCGGGCAAGCGAAACGGAAGCATCGCCTTGTAGGGGATGAAGCGCCGACCCTCGGCAAAGGACAGGGCCTCGGCCTCTTCGAGCGAGGCTGGGCGCGGCGTGAAGCCCTCCTCAGCAAAGAAGGTCGCGGGGGCGAGGGCCAGGTCATCGATCGCGTCGTCGAAGAGTGCGTCGTAGCGGGTCGGCAGAAAGCCGTCGGTCAGGAGGAGGTAGAGCAGCACCGCGTCGTCACCCGAGGGGCGGTCGATCCAGGCCGTAGCGCTCGTGGCACCCACCGGCTGGATCGAGAGGTTGACGACGGGCGCGTGGCCATCGAGGAGGGCGTCCGCGTGCGCGGTGATGGCCTCCGAGGCCTGGGCAATCGCGGCTTCGAAAAAGGCCATCTCCCGTTTGGCCCGAGCCGCGAGCGCTGCCCGCGCGCCATCGAGTTCGAGCTTCGCCGTGTCGAGGAAGGCCGTGTAGGGGTCAGCGCCAGCGGAAGAGGGTTGAATCGATGACACTTCCGTCGAGCTCGGGCGCTCGCCCAGCGCCTTGGCCGAGGCCACGGCGTTGAGGAAAATGCCGGCCTTCTTTTCGAGGCGCAGGCGCTCTTGTTCGCGCGCGTCGGCCGCATCGGCGCGGGCACGACACAGACGGACGCGGGCGTCGTAGAGGTCTTCGAGCAGCGTCGCGGCGCTCAGCCGGACCAGGGCTTCCTGGACATCGGCGGCGAGCGGCGAGTCGCCCAAAACGTCGGGAGACAGCTCGATCGCCGTTGGCGTCACCGGCGTGTTCTCATCCTCACCCGCGGCTTCGAGCTGCTGGAGCTCGAGATCGGCGCCGATGACGTCGTCGTCCGCGCGCGTCACGGCATCTCACCCGAGTCGTGCTGCGCTTCGGTGATGACATCGAGCCGCTTGACCATGCGGATGTGGGGCAACCCCGCCTCCTCGAAGCTCTCGCCGACGGCCTCGTAGCCCGTGCGCTCATAGAACTGGCGCAGCCACGTCTGGGCGTGGAGCAGGACGGTGTCGATGCCGCGCCGCGCTGCCTCTGCTTCGAGGGCGCCGAGGATCCTGTGTGCCAAGCCCTTGCCGCGTGAGCTCTGCATCACGGCGATGCGGCCAATGCGGCCCCAACGTCCCCCCGATGTCCCTTCGGGCGGCGCGTCGAGCTGGACGAGGCGACCGGTGCCCACCGCGTGGCCGTGCGCATAGGCCAGCACGTGGAAGGCGTGCGCGTCGGCGGCATCGCGCTCGATGTCGGGCGCGACGCGCTGCTCCTCGATGAAGGCGATCTCGCGGATCGCGAACGCGCACTCGAGATCCCCTGGGCCTTGGACTGGCTCGATCCAGAGTTCAGGCCTCTGAGTCTCGGGCTCCCGCTCCCTTCGCTTCTGACTGCTCTTCTTGTTCAAGGTGGCCTCGGCTGCGTCTTCATTGTCCTTGTGAATGGGGCTCTCGATCGCTCTTCCTCTCTTGCGCCTACCGCCCCCCGGGCGTCCTCTTCTGGAAAGAGGGGCTGCCGAGAGAACCCTTGAGCGCCGCCTCATAAAAGCCGTCATGCGCCTTTTTCGCGGCCATGCTCAGGGCTGCCGTGATGAGGGGGTTCCGGGAGAGGAAGTCCTGCGAGGGCTGGAAGCGCAGCCCCACGTTCAGCGTGGAGGGCGCGAGCTTGCGCGCCTGCCGAATGTCGCCGTTCAGCTCGGTGACGATGTCCACGCCGGTTATCCGCGCTGTCTTGAGGAGTGTCTTGCCCTCCGCGAGGTCGAGGTCGAGCTCGATGCGCCCCAGATCGACGCGCGGCAGCGTGAAGCCCTGGATCGAGCCGCGGCGCAGCAGCATCTGCGTGCCGAGCAGCGCCAGGCGGCCCTCGGTCTTGGCAAAGTCCTGCTCGTCGAGGCTCAGGTCGGCGAGCAAGGAGAGCTCGCCGTCCAGGACGAGGTTGCCCAGCGCCTCGGGGGGAAGGTGCATGAGCTGGAGGCCAGCCGCGCGCAGCTTGAGCCTCTTGGGTTGGGTCGCCTGGATCGACGCGTCGAGCTGGCCGCCCAGGACCTGGGCGCTGATGTGGGCGCCCATCGGGAACAGGTGCGGCAAGAGCTTCAGCGACTGGATGCGCACCGGCGCGGGCAAGGCCTTTCCAGCGGCAGATTTGAACAGGTGGAGCTCGACGCCCTGGGCCTCGATCCCGAAGAGCACTGGCCCGATCGCGTCGATGGTCAGCTCGATGCCCTGCTTGCGCGCCTCGCTCTGGAGCCGATCCTTCAGCGCGTCATACGGGAAGAGCAGGAAGAACAGCGCGATGAAGGCCGCGTTGAAGAAGGCGGGATACGCGACGAGGTGAACGAGTCGCTTTTTCAATTGGGGAGTCATGTTCGATGTCGATTCTGGTCGCGGTGGAGCGCGTCTCTACTGGTGGCGATTGGCGATGATGCGATCTGTGCGCGCAACGGCGGGCGGCCACGGGGGGCCGCCCCTACGAATGCCTCGTTCGATGATGGTCAGGCCGAGGGCGCGTCACGATTCGAGTTGGTAGGTGGAGACGGTCAGCCAGGCGTCGAGCACGGGCTGATCGGCGCGCGCGCGGACCTGGAGCTTCGTCACCTTCACGAGGTTGCCAGGGGATTCGAGGGCCGCGAGGAAGCGCACGAGCTTGAGCAGCTCGATCCGGGTGAACGTCACATCGACGGAGCTCTCGACGATCTTGCCCTCGCGCGGGTGGTTGCCCCGATCCGTCATGCCGCCGACTTCGAGGCCCTGCTTCTTGGCCGTGTCCTCGACGAGCGTGAAGAGCTTGACCTTGTTGTTGCGCAGCTGACGGTCGAGCGCGTCGCGCTCCGAGACGGCCTTGCTGTAGCCAGAGGTCAGGCGCTGCACCTCTTTGAGCTGACTCAGCTTACCCGCGATGCGCGCGTCGCCTTGCCGCAGCGCGCCCTGAAACGAGTAGCCAATGAAGAAGATCAGGAAGGCCGCGAGCGAGCCAGCCGCGGCGAGGACCATCAGCCTCTCGCGTGACGAGAGGCGGCCAAATGCCTCACCAGCCGCGTCGAGGAGTCGCTTGAGTTGTTCCATGAGAGTTCTTTCCGAATCGAATCGCAGGGGAGCGGGTCGCCCCCGCGCCCAAATGTATGAAGGGCATCAGGACGAGCTGGCAGGCCCAGCCGAACAGGACACGCGGATGTCGAGATCGAAGACGACCTTGCTGCCGTCCTTGTTCTTCTGGACCCGGTTGCGCTTCACCTCTTTGAAGCAGGCCACCGCTTCGAGGGCGCTCACGAGCCGGTCCACACCGTCGAAGCCTGCCGTCTCGCCGCGCACCTTGATGCGCTCCAGCTGCGCGTCCACCTCTTCGAGCTTCACCTCCATCTTCTGGGCGCTGTCCGTCAGCTCGGTGAACAGGTCGAGGGCCGAGACGGCGGGCAGCTGCGCCTGGGGCGAGCCCGACCCGCGCAGGAGGTTCAGGGCGATGTCGTAATTCTTCTGCCCTTGGCCCAGGACGCGCTTCGTCATCTCGAACAGCTCGGCGTCGATGGCCTGCTCGCGCTGGGACACGTTGCGCCACTGGGCGACCATCGAAACGCCAGCGAGCAACAGCAGCGCGAGCGCGAACACGCCGAGCCGCGAGGCCTTGCCCTTGAGGTAGTCGAGGTCACCCTTGAACGAGAGCGCGCCCTTGCGCAGGTTGAAGCGGTGGCCGCGCAGCGTCCCCTGCCCCTGGAGCGAGAGCGCGTAGGCCTGTCCGTAGATGACCTGATCGGGCGCCTCGATCCGCGCCTCCGCGCCGCGGTTGCCCAATGAGAGTGGCAGGACCTCCATGCCGAGCTCCTGCGAGAAGAACGCGCACAGGCCGCGCAGATTGGCCGTGCCGCCCGCGAGGAACAGGCGACCGACCGAGCTGTGGAAGCGCGCGTCGTTGGCGCGCAGCGTTGCCCTGACCTCGCGGAGAATGGGCATGAGGGCTTGGCGCAGGGCACCGCGCGCGCGGGCGAGCTCCGAGTGAGGTGGCAGGTCGTCGGACAGGTTGGCCTCCTGTTCTTTCCAGGCCTGGGCGTCGTCGAGCGAGACCTCGAATTCCATGGCCAGCGCGCGTGTCAGATCGCGGCCACCGCCTTGGAACGTACGCGCGCATTCGAGCTTGCCCGAGGGGGCGCCGACGCACAGCGAAGAGCGCTCGTGGCCGATGTCGAGGATCGCCTCCCGGAGCCCCTCCTGACCAGCGACGAGGCCAGGCGCCACACCCGCTACAGGCGAGGCGCAGATGAGGTTCTGGTAGGCGAGCGCGCTGCTCGTCACCACGCGTGGGTCGAGGCCCGCGGCCTTGAGTTCGGCGAGGAGCGAGGCGATCTCCGCCGTCCGGGCCGTGCCGACGATGAGCTCGCTCTTGCCGCCCTCGGTCGTGAGCACCTGGTGGTCGTAGGTCACCTCGTCGATGTCGTAGGGCAAGAGCGACTCGATCTCGAAGCCGAGCGTGGCCTCGATACGCCGCGTGTCGGTGAACGGCAGCGACAGGTGCTGGGTGGCGACCGAGGCGCCGGGCGCTGCCACGATGATCTGATCGACGTGCAGCGACTTGCTCAGGCGCAGGTGCGAGACGAGCCGCGAGAAGTCGAAGCCACCGTCGGCCTCGCGCTCGAGCTGGGTGTGCGAGACGATCGCCGCGCCCCTGAAAGAGCTCTCCAGCAGGATGGCTTTGATGCTGTGGGCCCCGAGGTCGAGGCCGAGGATGCGTGCCATGTGGTGTGGTTCCCAAGAGAAGAGACGCCGTCTACGGCGCCCGAATTCCAATCAGACTTGTTCGATAATCTGGCTGTCCGCAGGGGCGACTGTGCCGGTCGCCCTAGCAATTCTAAAGGTGGTTCGAGGCGACGAAGCAGGGGCTGGTTCCTGAGCGCGCCCGTCGTGCGGTCGTGATTCGTTCGTATCGACCATCATCAGGGCGGCCACGGGAGGCGTCCCTACAGATTGATGAAGGCGAAAAGTCGATTGTCCTGATTGTCTGCGCTTTTCGGCGTCCAAGAGATGGCGAGCCGGATCATTCCTGACGGAAGTAGAGGATCTTCCCGAGCGCCGAGTCGCTGCGCACGACCGCGGTCACCCGCTTCTCGACGCGCCCTGCCTGCCCTATCGCCTCGATGGTGAACGTCTCGCTCTTGTCGGTGATCCACTTGTTGTTCTTGCCCTTGAGCGCCGCCTTCACGGCCACGCCGTTGTTCTCGATGATGCTGACGAACTGCGACGTGCTCATCCCGATGAAGCTGAAGACCTTGGCCTGGGCGATCTCCATCAGGATGTTCTGGAGCGTGAGGAGGTCGCGCAGCTTCGGGTCGTTCTCGTTCTCGGCGGCCATGAAGATGTTGAGGAGGATCTGCTCCTGGTTGCTCGTGTTGATGTTCAGGAGCTTGTTCTTGTCTGGATAGACGGTGAGGCGCTCGCGGAACGCGGTCATGAATAGGTCGCCGATTCCGTCCACCTGGTAGAGTTCGTCGAGCGTGTCGAAGGCCGCGTTCTTCGAGCGATAGCGCACCGGGTAGTGCGACATGTAGTTGCGGTTCTCGTCGCTGAAGCCGTCTGGGAAGGGGTCGCCGGTGCCGGTCAGGTTGAGCGTGGCCTGCGTCTCGCCGTCGTCGATCCAGTCGTGCAGCGCGATGAGGACGTCATCGGGCAGCATCTTGACCTTGTGCGCGTCCTCCCGCTCGAACACGAACTCGAAGCGCAGATCGTTGAGCAAGGCGCGCATCTGGAGCATGGGCGCGAGCCCCGTCACCGAGCCCATGTTGAGGCGGTTGACGTTGAGCTTCTGCTCCTCGTCCTCGATGGTCGCGGAGAAGCAGCCCTCGAAGTCGCCGAAGGAGGCGAGTAGGCCGTTCCCCTCGACGCCCGTGTCGAACGCGGGCTTGTCCGACGACAGCCCAGACAGTCCACCGCCGAGCGCGAAGGTGAGCACGCCGCAGTCGATGGGGACGATCTCCCAGAGGCGGAAGTTGAGCGAGGCGCCCGCGCCGCCGCCTAGGCCGAGGCCCTGGAGCAGCGAGCCCGCGCTGCCCGCCTGGCCATCGAGCTGACGCTGGAACATGAGGACGAGGCGCCCCACGTTGACGGCCGAACGCGCCAGGTATTCGGCGCGCAGCTCGTCGCGCGCGTTGGCCGCCAGCTGCAGATCCACGCTGGCGTTGAACTGAAAATCGATGGCCACCGACGTCATGATCGCGATCGAGGTGACGACGAGCAGCATGGCCACGCCGCGCTCCCGTCGAAGGCGCTTTCGGCTGACGCGTCGACCACCGAGCGGGCGGTTCAGGAAGGCCCAGATCTTCTCCAGGGCAGTCGAATGCTCTGTCGTCGGCTGCCCTTCGGCGGGCGTCTGGTCGTGTCGGATGGTCATGGGGTCATGGTGATGGTGTCAGGATTGGGAGCGAAGCGTGTGTTTCTCGTAGGGGCCCGGCAGGCTGCGCCTACAATCGCCTCATCGATGTGAACCCCTCACATCCCGAGCGGGGTCACGAGGTTGATGCGCGCCTGGGTGACGTATTTCTGGTCCTTGCCTCGCTCGTCCTTGCCCGTCAGCTCGATGCGCACGCGGTCGGGCAGCTTGTTCGGATACTCGTTGCCGCGCGTGTCCCACTCGCGCACCCATTCGGACTTCACGTTGTCCCAGTAGGAGAACTGGATCTTGGACACGTCGGAGACGAGCGTCTCCCAGGCCTCGCACGACTTGATGTCCTCGGTGATGACCGGGATCTCGCAGCGCAAGAGCGAGGTCAGGCGCCGTTCGTCTGGATCGCGGTCTACCTTGAAGAAGACGACCGACTGATCCGACTCCTTGGCGTCGCGCGTGCGGCGCTGGTGTCCGAGCATCGTGAACGAGAGCTCCTTCTCCTCGCCCTCGAAGAACGTCGGGCGGTCCTGCTGATCGCGGTAGCGGGTCGTGTCGTAATTGTTCGAGAGGAAGGCCATCGAGATCTCGCGCGTGATCCGCCCCATGCCGCTGCGCAGCTCGCGGAAGATGTCGGCCTCGGTCTCGACAACCTCCTTGGCGCGGAAGCCGACAGACATGCTCGACGCCACGACGATGCCGATGAACGACGTCATGGACACGGCGACCATCACCTCGGCGAGCGTGAAGCCAAGGCGGCGGCTCATCGGTTGCCTCCCGACGACGAAGACGAACTGGAATGGGAACCAGAGGTCGAACTGCTGCTCGTCCCAGACGTGTTCACGTTCACCCCGCTGGTCGTTCCAGCTGAATTCATGGCCTTGTCGAGGCCTTGGGCAACGGCGTCCGACTGGCGCTGATCCGTGCCCTGCCCCAGGCTGACGACGTGCGTCGCGATGCTGAACGAGTCGCGGGCCGAGCCCTTCTTCTCCTCGCCCCAACTCACGGTCAGCCGGACCTCGCGCACGGTGTTGCCCAGGTTGTCGACCATCGTCTGGAGTTGGGAGGTGAGCATGCCGCTGACCAGCCCGCCGCCCGCGCTCAGGAGCGAGCCGATGTCGGTGGTGATGCCCGAGCCTGCCGAGCTACCGGCAAAAAATTCGGAGTTGGTGAGCAGCTGGCTGTCGAGGAAGCCGCCGAGCGGGCCCTCGGAGCTGCCATCCAGGCCGACCGACTGGAGCCGGTTCGCGATCTGGATGTCCTCGGTCTTGGGCCGGAGGATCTCGGCGCGCCACTTGATCTTGGGAAAGCCCTCTTCGCTGAAGTCGCCATCCTCGGTTTCGTCGTCGGTCGGCAGCCCGTCTGCCTGGAGCGCCTGTTCGATGTCGGCCATCTTGCCGCGCGCGAGCAGCGTCGCCACGGTGAGCTGCTTCGAATAGACGTGCATGCTCATCGAGCTGGCGTTGATGCCCGCGACGGCGACGATCGACACCGAGACGATGAGCAGCGCGATCATCACCTCCAGCAGCGTGAAACCGGAGGGGCGCGGGCGCTTGCATTCTCGATGTCGGGAGGACGACGTAGAGGCACGGCGTTCCGTTCCCTGAGCGTTCTGAGGCGATTCAATCACCACGGGCACGGCACGCCCTGCCCCTACAAATCCATGTCGAACGGGTCGTCTGGAACCGATGGCGCGCGTCATCTGTCTGGCTCCTTTCGATCGCCGAACTCGACGCGGACCTTGCCGCTCAGAGGCGCGACGACGAGCGTGTACACGTCGTCCCCCGCGTCATCGCTCACGTAGAGCTGCGCGCGCTCGGTGTAACCCTGAGGGAAAAAATAGAGGAACGCCTCGCCCTGCGTGTAGCGCTCGGTCTGACGGGTGGTCCAAACGGCGAGGTTGGCGCCGTCGGGCAGCGTACGCGGCTTGAGCTCCTGATCGGTGAAGTCCGAGAAAGACGCCTGCTTCTCGATCTTCTCGCGGAGCGCCTCGGCGCTGCCGATCAGCTCGTCGTGGACCGATGAGACCGTGCGGCTGCTCCAACGCTCCTCCTTCTCTTCGAGCTTCAGCCCATCGCGCGAGCGCTCCTTGACGCCGCTCACGGTGAAGCGCTCCTCGGTGCACTGGGCCGCGTAGGTCTGCTCGTCGAGATCGAAGCGCAGGCGACACGTCTTTCCCATGAGCGCGGCGTGTCCATAGAGATAGCGGATGGCGCCCGCGAGCTTGCCCGCTTCCTCCCGAGCGCGGATGCCCGCGATCGCCTCGATCGATGGCACTGCCACGAACATGAGGAGCGCCACGATGAGCAGGGCGATCGAGATCTCGATGAGCGTGAGCCCCGAGTCCGATCGTCTTGCGCCGCGTGGCCGATTGCGACGGACAGCGCGCTCTGTGGCGGAGGGTTTCATGAGGAGGTCTGGGATCTCGAAAATCGAATCGTAAAGGAGGCCCCCTGTGGCCGCCCGTCGTGCATGTCTCGATCGTCCTTTGACGTTCGACAGGGCGGGGACAGGGCCCCACCCCTACGGTTCGATCCGCATGCGTCGATGGATTTGTAGGGGCGTAGCGCGCTACGCCCTGCGGTCATCATCCGATCGATTCGGACGCGTCGATGGAATCGAACAGGGCGGGCACAGGGGCAAAGCCCCTACTTCTTGTCCATCGCGTCGCTGCTGATGTCCGCGGCCGCGTCCGCGCCGCCAGGCGCGCCGTCCGAGCCGTAGCTGATGACTTTGTAGCTGCTGCCCTCGTTCAGATAGACGAAGTCGTTGCCCCAGCCGTCCTTGGGCATCTTCTCGAGCGCCTTCTCGGTGACGAGCGCCTGGAGCCCACCGCCCGTGTCCGGGTATTTGCCGTGGCGCGTGTAGTAGAGCTTGAGGCCTGTCTCGACGTTGCGGATGCTGCTCTTCGTCGTGTCGGCTCTGGCCTTGTCGAGCTGAGGAATGACGGCGACGGCGACCATGCCCATGACCACGCCGATGATGGTGATGGTCACCATGATCTCGAGCAGGGTCATGCCGGATTGGACGCGGGCGGATCGGGAGAGGGAACGACGGAAATGGCGGATGAGCGTCATGGTGCCTCCTGAGCGGATGTTTCGATGCCGAGCGATGTCGCGCCGAGCGCCACCGACTCGCTGCTGCGTGGGTTGGAAGACAGGCCTAGGGCCAGGAGCGCCACCGTGAGCAACAGGAGCGCGCAGAGGGCCGAGCCACAGGCCAGCCGATCGAGCGGGCCTGTCAAAGAGTCGGACCGCGTGGACGATGAGGGTGAGGAATGGTCGGTCGTCATCATGGGTAGGTGCGCTCCGAGGTCACTGCATCATCGTGTTGAGCTGGAGGATGGGGATGAGGATGGCGAAGACGATGAAGGCCACAGAGCCGCCCATGCCGATGATCATCACGGGCTCGAGCAGTGAGGTGAGCGCGCTGATGCTCACCTCGACCTCGTCGTCGTAGGCGTCCGCCACGTTGATGAGCATGTCTTCGAGCTGCCCGGAGCGCTCTCCGATGGAGATCATGTGATAGACGAGCGGCGGGAACTCACCCGATCGGCGCAGCGGCGCGGCAATGGACTCGCCCTCCCGAATCGAATCGCGCGCCTTGTCGATGACGCCACTCATCACGGCATTGGCCACGATGTTTTGGACGATCTCGAGGGCGCTGAGCAGGGGCACACCACTCTTGAGCAGCGTGGAGAGCGTGCGTGCAAAACGTGCCACGGCCAGCTTTCGGATGAGCTTACCGAACACGGGGACCCGGAGCGTGAAGGCGTCCCATGTCGCGCGGCCCTTCTCGGTCTTCTTCCACTTGCGGAAGGCGAAGATGGCGAGCGCGGTGCCTCCCAGGAGCATCCACCAGTAGTTCTGCGCGAAGTCGGAGATCGCGATGAGGATGCGGGTGACGAGCGGCAGGGTCAGTCGGTTCGTCTCGAAGATCTTGGTGACGTTGGGCACGACCACGGTGAGGAGCACACCCAAGATGAGCAGCCCAACGACGACCATGAGCGCTGGGTAGATCATCGTGCCGATGACCTTGTTCTTCAGGCGCGCCTGGCTCTCGGTGAAGTCGGCCAAACGGTTGAGCACCACGTCGAGCGCACCCGAGTGCTCACCGGCGCGGATCATGTTCACGTAGAGCTGCGAGAAGACCTTGGGGTGCTGTGCCAGGGCGTCGGCGAGCGATGCGCCCTCGTTCACCTTGGTCTTGACCTGGCTGACGATGAGCTTGAGGCGCGGGTGATCGATCTGCTCCTGCAGCGTGCTCAATCCCTCGACGAGGGCCACGCCAGCGCCGAGGAGCACCGCGAGCTGGCGCGTCATGATGGCGATGTCACTCGTGCTGACGCGCGATCCCACGAGCTTCTGGACATCGACCTCGCGCCCACGGATGGCCGTGCCACCAGAGCCACCGGCTGCCGCCTTCTCGGCCGTCACCTCCGTGAGGAAGATTCCGTCCTTGCGCAGGGCAGCGCGCAGCGCCTTGAGGTTGTCGGCATCGCGCACCCCGCGGACATTTTTTCCGGCCTCTGTCAGGCCTTTGTATTCATAGACGGGCATGGGCTCTCGGGAACAGACGTGTGAGGGGTCGTTTCTGTCGTGCGGTCCGCTGCCGCTGGCCCTCTCCTGCTCTTTGGGGGCGCCCTCTCTCATCAAACGGCAGAGGGAAGAGATCGAAGGTGGTTGGAAGCGTCCTTGGCCAATGAAAGAGGTTCAAAGAATTCCTCGTCCCAACAGGTGGCAAAGGGCGGCGGCGACCTGAAGTGCCGAGAGAGGGAGAATCAGCTCATTCTGCATCTTGCTGCGCCACCCACAGGACTTCGGCGATGGTCGTCTCGCCTTGGAGGATTTTGCGAGCGCCATCCTGAATCAGCGTGCGCATCCCCTGCTCCATCGCCTTCTTCTTGATGGTGTTCGAGTCCACGTTCTTGAGGATGAGCTGACGCACGTCGTCGCTGATGAACATCATCTCGTAGATGGCCATTCGACCCTTGTGGCCCGTGCCCTCGCACGCATCGCAGCCCTGTTCGCTGGCCTTGTAGATGTGCGGCACTCCTGCGGCCCGAAAGTCCGCCATGCTCAGGCCGACTTGCGAGAGTTCGTCGGCGCTCGGCACGTAGGCGATCCGGCACTTCTTGCAGACGTGTCGCACCAGGCGCTGCGCCAGGATGCCGACGAGCGAACTTGCCACCAAAAACGGCTCCACACCCATGTCGACGAGGCGCGTGATGGCGCCGGGTGCGTCGTTCGTGTGAACGGTCGAGAAGACGAGGTGGCCAGTGAGCGAGGCTTGGATGGCGATCTCGGCTGTCTCCAGGTCGCGGATCTCGCCGACCATGATCACGTCCGGGTCCTGGCGCAGAAAGCTGCGCAGCGCACCGGCGAACGTCAGGCCGATCTTGGCGTTGACCGGCGTCTGGCCGATGCCCGTGAGCTGGTATTCGACCGGGTCCTCGGCCGTCAGGATGTTGAGGTCGGGCTTGTTGATGCGCGAGAGCGCCGCGTAGAGCGTCGTCGTCTTGCCCGAGCCGGTGGGGCCAGTGACGAGGATGATGCCGTGGCTCTTGCCGATGAGCGTTTCCATCATCCCGAGCTGTTCAGTCGAAAAGCCGAGGTCTTCGAGGTTGAGCAGCACCGCGCTCTTGTCGAGCAGACGCATGACGATGCGCTCACCATGCGATGTCGGCACCGTCGAGAGGCGGATGTCGATGTCGCGGCCAGCGATCTTGATGCGGATGCGACCGTCCTGCGGCAGGCGCGTCTCGGCGATGTTGAGCTGCCCCATGATCTTCACGCGGCTGGCGATGGCCTTTTGAAAGCGCTTCTGCGGCTTGATGATCTCATGGAGCACACCGTCCTTGCGGAAGCGGACGACGACCTCGCGGTCGTAGGGCTCGATGTGGATGTCGCTGACCTTCTCCTTGACCGCACGCTTGAGCAGCGAGTTCACCAGCCGGATGATCGGCGCCTCGTCATCGCCCGCATCGAGCAAATCCTGCTGCTCTTCGAAGTCGTGTGCCAGCTCGTCGAGATCCTCGTCGCCGTCCTTGAGCGCGTCATCGAGCTGTCCACCGCTCTCCTGCATGGCCCGATCGTAGGCCGCGTTGAGCGCGTCGATGAGTAGGCCTTCGGTGACGATGCGTGGCTCCACTGGCATCTTGAGGAGCACTCGCAAGTGATCGAGCGAGGAGACATCCAGCGGATCGGCCATGGCCACGAGCGCCGTCTCGCCCTCTCGCCTGAGCGGCAGCGTCTTGGTTTGGCGTGCGAAGTTGATGGGGACAGCGCGCACCAGATCGAGCTCGATGTCGTTCATGCGCAGCTCGGTCAGGACTGGGATGTCGAGCTGGGCACCGAGTGCGAGCGCAACCTGATCGTCGGTGATGGCCTTGAGCGAGACGAGCAGCGCACCGATGCGAACGCCCTTTTCCTTCTGGAGCAACAATGCCTCGGCGAGTTTCTCGGGCGTCAACGCACGTTGGGCCAGCAGGATCTCGCCCAGAGGCAGGCCTGACAGGCGCGCCGACGCGCCAGCCGGGAGACGGAAGAGCTCAGTGCTCTCGCGCGGCGAGTTGGAGTCGTCGAAGGAGGTTTGGAACGGGTCAGAGGGCATGGTCGTGATCTTTGGGGCTTCCAGAGGTGTTTCAGGCGTTCGGCGGGTGAATGTGTCGCTCGTCCATCTCTCTATCGCTCGCTTGGCCTCCGCGCTTTGCCGTCCAATGGCAGAAGGAGCGATGGGCGGAGAGGAGGTCGGGGGGGAGACGGATGTGATTGGGGATCAATCAGGAACGAGCAACGCGAAGGCCGGGGAATGCCAGACGAGAGGCGAGGCGGGATCTTCCAGACGGAAGTGCAGAGCGAAGCAACGAAGGCCTAAGGCTCACCCTCGATGATCTCGTGCTCGAAGGTGCCCTCGGCAGGCCGGGCAAGGAGCGACGGCGGCTCGTCACCCGTCGTCCTGGCCGCGCCATGCGGGCCGCCGCTGCCCTGGGGCTTGACGAGCTTCTCGTCGGGCCTGCCCTCGCCACCATTCTCCAGCTTGTCCATCTCGTCCTGGCGGATCTTGAGCATTCGGGTGAAGGGCCCCGCCTTGCGGTCGTAGTCGATGGGCACCTCATAGCCAGGCTGCCGACCATAGAACTGTTCGACGAAGGCCTGCCGCTCCTTCATCTTCCGCTCGAAGATGCGCCGGAAGTCGGCCTGGTCGCGGACGATGTAGGGCGTGAGGAAGAGGAGCAGGTTCGTCTTCTGCTTCTTTTTGCTCGTCGATCGGAAGAGGTGGCCGAGCACGGGGATGTCGCCGAGCAGCGGGACCTTCTCGACTGAGTTGACGGTGCGCTCCTGGATGAGGCCACCGATGACGACCGACTGCTGGTCGCGCGCGACGACAGTGGTCTTGGCCGAGCGCTTCGCGGTCGTCGGACCGAGCATGGCGTCCTGCGAGGCGATCTCCTCGGTCGATTCCTCGATCTCCAGACGGATGAAGTCGCTCTCGTTGATCTGTGGCTTGATCTTGAGCTTCAGCTCGACGTTCGTGCGCTGGATGGTCCCGTAGCCACCGAGCAGGCTGCCCAGGCCTCCCAGCGAGGAGCTGAGGTTGCCGAGCGAGCTGGACGAGCCGAGTGAACCGAGCGCCGAGGAGTAGCCCGACTGGAACGGGACGTTCTGACCGACGCTGATCTCGGCCTCCTCGTTGTCGCTCGTGAGGATGTGCGGCGTGGACAGGACGTTGACGTCCGTCGATTTCTGGAGGGCCTGGAGCACGACGGAAAACGCCGGAATCGAGAGGTTGGAGCCCAGGTCGATGGCTGGCCCCTGGAGACCGGCGAGAAAGCCGCTCATCGAGGCGAGCGACATGATGCCGCCGAGCGATTTGGCGCCACCGATCTGGCTGCCGAGCACGGCAGGGGACTGCTTGCCCTGGATGTCGAACAGATCGCCACCATGCGTCGAGACGCCGAAGTCGGTGTTGTCCTCTAGATTGACCTCCATGATGACGGCCTCGACGAAGACCTGGCGCCGGGCGATGTCGAGCTTCTCGATGACCTTCACGAGCGAGCGGTAGTCGTTGTTGTTCGCCAGGATGACGAGCGAGTTGGTCCCCTTGTCGGCCGTCACCTTGACCTCGCCGGTGAACGACTCGGCGGCGCCCGTCGCGGCGCCGGGCGCTGGCGGCGCCCTGCTGGCAGAGGGCCTGTTGCTGGCGTTGCGCCGATTCGCGGCCGAGCCTCCCGTGCTGCCCGTGCCCTGGATGATCGATGAGAGGGTCGAGGCCAGCTCTTCGGCGTTGGCGTTGGCCAGGTAATAGACACGCACCTGTCCCTCGCCCGCGACGGGCGCGTCGAGGTGCTTCAGGAGCATCTGAATGCGCTCGAAGGCCTGATCGTTCGCCACGATGATGAGCTTGTTCGTCCTGTCGTCGGGGATGATCAACGAGAGGGAGGGCGATGAGTTGGACTCCTCGCCGCCGCCTGAAGCGCCATCGGCGACAGTCGCCGCGGGCTGAGGTGGCTGTCTGACGCCCCGCCGCCTCGCGGAAGGCTGGCTCGCGGCTGGCTTGGCGCCACCGCCTGCCTTGCCCTTGTCGTCGAAGATCTGCTGCAGCTTCTCGGCGACCTCGCTGGCCGTCGCGTATTCGATCTTGAGCACGTGGATCTGATCCGAGGTCGAGGGCTGATCGATCTGCTCGATGATGCGGGCGAGGCGCTGCTGGTTGTTTCCGAGATCCGTGATGATGAGCAGATCGCCGCCAAACTCCTGGATGTCGGCATCGCGCGTGGTGAAGTTGTTGAGGAGCAGGCCTTTGACCGAGGTGGAATCCACGTATTTGAGGCGCACGAGGCGCGTCACCATCTGCTCGTTCAGCGCGAACTTCTCGCCGTCGAGGACCGTCCTCAGCGGGGTCTGCTTGCCCTGCCGCTTCTCGACGATCTTCGTGTAGCGCCCCGTCTCGTAGATGGTGAGGTTCGCGGCGTCGAGCGCGGCGAGGAAGGCGGCGTAGGCCTCATCGACGGTGACGCCCGTCTTCCCGTGCTCGGGCCCGATGATGGAGATCTTCGTCCCTCGGAGATTCTCGGGAAGGATGAAGAGCTTGCCCGTCAGGTCGGACATGGTCTGGACCAGCTTGTCGATCTCGACCTTCTCGAAGTCGAGCTGGAAGCGGCCCTCCTTCTTGACTCTGGCGCGATCTGGCCCGCTGGCGGCAGCGCCCGGCTCGATCTCGGTGACGGGGATGCCAGGCTGGCGCGTGCCCTCTTTGGGGAGCTGGATCCTGCTCGTCGTGCCGCTCTGCCCAAAGGCGAGCGCGGGGAGCAGGGCGAAGAGAAGGAGGGTCTGGGCTGTCGTGCGAAGTGAAGGGAGCATGGGTTTTTCAGGTCTTTTGCCGACGATGCGGCGTGGGGACGCGCCCGGTGTGGGCGGGCGCCTCTTCTGGACGAGGGGTGAGGTCGGCTGGTCCGATCCCGAGCTCATCGGATGTTGTAGGTCTTGCGCGTCGGGCTTCCGCCACGCTCGAATTCGATCTCGATTCGGCTGGAGCTTTGGAGCTTCGAGTAGATCTCCAGCGCCTTGTCCGGGCTGTTGATGTCGAAGCCGTTGATCCGCTTGACGACATCGCCGTTCTGGATCCCGAGCTTCGTGAACAGCGAGTTCGGCTTGATCGAGAAGATCTTGAAGCCCTGTGACTCGCCGTTCTTGAACGAGGGGACGATGCGCGCCTGGGTGGCGATGGTGCTCATGTCGCCGAGCGCCTTCTGCAGCTCGTCCTTGGGCACTTCATAGGTGTTGGCCGAGGTGGCGCGGATGCCCGAGAAGCTGGCCACCGCCTCTGGCTTGAGCGGCTCCCGAACGGCCGGCCTCACCATCCCGCCACCGCTGTCGGGTTCGCTGGCATCGATGTATTCGCGCCGCCCATTGTTGAGGACGATGACCCGGCGCAGCTCGATGGCGACGATCTCCGCGTCGAGCACCTTGCCGCCCACTCGATAGACGGACGACTTGCTCTCGTTCATGTCGAAGAGGGTCGCGATCGACCACTCGGAGACGTTGGCCAGGGTCGTCCCGATGAGCTTGACGCGCAGCGAGCTGCGCAGGAGCTCCTCGTCCACCTCGCCCTCCATCGAATCGACCTCACCGGCAGCCGCCATGGCGAGGCGGGCAGCAGCCTCCTCCTCCTCGGCGGAGAGGCGCTCGACCGGCAGGGGAATGCCCGTCAGTTTGGAGAGCGCCTCTGGCGAGAGGGTGCGCTTCGAAGAGGCCTGCGCGACCTGATCGTTCGACTTTGGCATCAGGCCCGAGACGGGCGGCCGCAGCTTCGACTCGACGAGCGCGCTCGCGATGCGCGCCGTGAAGAAAGCCGCCGCCGCCAGGAAGAGCAGGTTCACCACCCAAAAGTATTTTCGGAAAAACAGCTCCATGCCGTGCTCTCGCTCAATCAATCGTCCGTCGGTCGATCATCCATCGACCTGTCAGGAAATCAGGCCACCACTTGCTCGCCCCTGTTGCCGAGCCCCCTCCCTAGCTGGGGTCCGCCCAACGCGGCGCGCGCCGTTAGCAATAGTCGATCCAACGACTCAAATCAATCACAACCCATTGAAATCACTCGTCTTTTTCAGTTCTACCGCGCTGTGATCCCGCAGGCTTCAGGATGGGTCGTGTGACATTTTGTCAAAACGACCTCCTCTGGAAGGACAAAGCGGCGCGCGGGCCGCTGGAACGGAAGGACGGGGTGGAAAATCGCACCCCCTCTCCTGAGGCAGGGCGAACGAACCCCGGGGAGCGTTTTTCTGTTCCGCGTTCAGGCAGAGAATCAAAATTCAATGTTGAATTCGAATTGTTCTGAATGCTTCACGGTTTTTCGAAGACCTCATAACGAATCATCTATCCACATATGATTCCGTCATTGCGAGGGGCGCAACGGCAAAGCAATTCAGATTGATTTCCTCTGTCGGTCAATGGCTCTCAAAGATTGCTTCGCTTCTCGAAGATGACGACGTGTTTTTCGAAAGGCAGAGGTTAGGACGTATCCCTTCATGAGGACCTTTGCACCGCGAAGGCCGGGGAATGTCAGCCGAGGAATGTCAGACGAGGCGCGAGGTGGGAGCATCCAGACGGAAGTGAAGGGCGAAGCAATGAAGACTGGCGTTTCACGGACTAGTGGGGCGACGGGATAATGAAGGGATAAGGCCTTAGATCCTGATTTTGATTTTCAAGCGTCGAATCCCATGGACAGACAAGGGACTTTAATCCTTTGGCATTGCGCGGTTGATGACGCCCCTCTTCTCTCAAAAATAAACAAATCAGGATGTTCGATAACCAGATGCCCTTGCCTTCCCTCGCTCGCCCCTCCTCCCTCATCGATCCCGCTCTGATGCTCCTCTATTTCGTGGCCTCGTTCGCGTGGGTGGCGTGGAGCACGCGGCGGCGCGCGGCTTCGGCAGCGGCCGGAGAGGGCGAGCGAGACGCGAAGCTGGACTACCTGCTCGCAGGCCGCCGCCTCACGCTGCCAGCCTTCACGCTCTCGATGGTGGCGAGCTGGTATGGCGCCGTGCTCGGTGTGGGCGAATACAGCTTCAGATATGGGCTCTCGAACTGGCTCGTGTTCGGCGTGCCCTACTACCTGGCGGCTGGCCTCTTTGCCGTGTTCCTGGCCGGCCGTGCGCGCAAGGCCCAGGCGCTCACGCTGCCCGAGCAGATTCAGAAGACCTACGGACCCGAGTCTGGGCTGATGGCCTCGGGCATCGTCTTCTTCACCTCGATCCCAGCGGCCGAGCTCGTAGCGCTCGCCATCCTGCTCCAGGTCGTGCTCGGGCTGCCGTTCATCGCCGCGATGGCCGCCGCGACCGCCTTCACCGTGCTCCTCATCTGGCGCGCTGGCCTCCGGGCCGTGGTGCGCTCGCACGCGCTCCAATTCGTGCTGATGTTCGGTGGCTTCCTCTTCCTCCTGCCCATGCTCGTCGCGGAGCACGGGTTCCTCCCCTTCCTGACCGCGCACACGCCGACCGAACACTGGACCTGGACCGGCGGTCGGCCACTCCAGTCCGTGCTCGTCTGGTATTTCATCGCGCTCGCCACCCTCGTGGAGCCGATCTTCTACCAGCGCTGCTTCGCGGCCCGCTCTCCTCAGGTGGCGCGCTGGGGCCTGTTCGCCTCGATCGGCTGCTGGATCGCGTTCGACTTCCTGACGACCTTCACGGGGCTCTACGCGCGGGCGCTGCTCACCGACCTGCCCGCCGCGCGCGCGGCCGAGGCGTATCCGATCCTCGCGCAGCGCTTTCTCCCGGTCGGCCTGTGCGGCCTGTTCTTCGTCTCGATGACGGCCACGGTGCTCTCGTCCTTGGACAGCGGCCTGTTCGTGAGCGCGACGACATTGGGCCGCGACTTTCTCGGCCGCACGCGGCGCTTCGAGTCGCGCATCCCGAGGGCCACCCAGCTGGGGCTCTTGCTCTCGGCACTCCTCGCCTTTGCGCTCGCGTGGCTCTCGAAGTCGGTCGTGGACCTGTGGCACGGGCTCGGCTCCATCTCGACGGCGACCCTGCTGTTGCCCGTGCTCGGGGCGTTCATCCCGCGCCTGCGCATGTCGCGGCGCGGGGCCATGGCGAATATGGCCCTCGTCCTATCGGTGACGGTTGTCTGGCTCGCCGCGCTGAACGTCTGGGACACGGCGCTCTTGGGGATCGAGCCCATCTTTGCCGGGCTGGGCACGGGCCTACTCGTGTGGGGGGTGGATCGATGGCTCGTCAGGCCAACGCCGACACCTGAAGCCACGCTCGATCCTCCTTGAAGCCCCGATCGGCCATCGGCTATGCGCCCGCTCCCTCTTTCCCCTCACAGGAGACCGCCCGACCATGACCACCACCTCCTTTACGATCGACGCCGCGCGCCAGCAGGCGCTCCTCGACCGCTTCGTCCGCTACGCCAAAGTCCACACCGCCTCCAGCGAGAGCTCGGACACCTTCCCCTCGACCGAAGGCCAGTGGGACCTGCTCCGAATGCTCGAACAGGAGCTCCAGGCGCTGGGCCTGGCCGACGTCACGCTCGACGAGCACGGCTACCTGTTCGCCACACTGCCCTCGAACCTGCCGTCTGATCAGGCCGCGCCGACCATCGGCCTGCTCGCTCACGTGGACACCTACCCAGGCACGAGTGGCAAGGACGTGAAGCCGCAGATCCTCGACTACCAGGGAGGCGACATCGTGTTGCCAGGCGATCCCACCCAGGTCATCCCAGCCAGCCACCCACAGCTCCAGATGTGCGTGGGCCACCGCATCATCACCTCGGATGGCACCACGCTGCTCGGCGCCGACGACAAGGCTGGCGTTGCCATCATCATGACCCTCCTCGATTTCCTCATCTCCCACCCAGAGGTCCCGCACGGCGCGCTCAGGATTGGCTTCACGCCCGACGAGGAGATCGGCGCTGGCACGCGCTACTTCGATGTCGAGCGCTTTGGCGCGCAAGCCGCCTACACGTTCGATGGCTCGATGCTCGGCGAGATCGAGGACGAGACGTTCTGCGCCGACGCGGCCACCGTGGTCGTCACCGGCTTCGACGTTCATCCGGGCAGCGCCAAGAACGCGATGGTGAGCGCCATCCGCGCCGCAGCGCGCCTCGTCGAATTGCTGCCTAAAGACCACCTGCCCGAGACGACCGAGGGCCGCGAGAGCTTCCTGCACCCGGTCTCCATCGGCGGCGAGGTGGGCGAGGTGACGGTGCGCTTCATCGTGCGCGGCTTCACCGACGAGGCGCTCGCCGAGCGCGAGGCAGATCTCCAAAAGTTCGCCGCCCAGATCGAGACCGAGTTCCCTGGCGCGCGCGCGGCCATCACGTTCAAGCCGCAATATCGGAACATGAAGCAGGTCCTCGACACGCGGCCCGAGGTCATGGCGCTGGCCCTCGAAGCGGTGCGCAAGAGCGGCCTCGATCCGATCCAGTCGTCGATCCGCGGTGGCACCGACGGCGCGCAGCTCTCGTTCAAGGGCCTGCCAACGCCCAACGTGTTCGCGGGCGGCGTGAACTTCCACGGCAAGCAGGAGTGGGTCAGCCTGACCTGGATGAGCAAGTCCGTGGAGACGGGCCTCAACCTCGTCGCGCTGTGGGCCGAACACGTCCGATGATTCAACCGATAGTTGATCTCGATACCGCCGAAATATTCGATATGAGGTTTTTCATTGCGTAGGGGCGCGATTTATCGCGCCCTCTATATCTGAATAATTGAAATCCGAATGATTGAAACGAATAGGGCGCCATGAATGGCGCCCCTACAAAAAGACATCACATCAGAGAGGTTTTGAAAAAAATTCAATAATTCTCTTCTGACTCATAGGCCTCGTCGCCGTCATTCATGTCCTCGAAGACGTCCTCCAATGGATTGATTTCTAAAGGCAAACCCCGGCTTTGCCGGGGGACTGATTCATCTATTAATCTCGATACCGCCGAAATATTCGATACGAGGTTTTTCATTGCGTAGGGGCGCGATTTATCGCGCCCTCTATATCTGAATGATTGAAACGAATAGGGCGCCATGAATGGCGCCCCTACAAAAAGACATCACATC